>NZ_CM001976.1:997262-1330628 GCF_000406145.1 Dickeya dadantii NCPPB 898
ACCGACACCGTGACCTACACCGTCAGCGACGGCGCCGGCGGGGTGGCGACCGGGACGCTGACCATTACCGTCACCGCGGTGAATGACGCCCCGGTGGCCGGCAAGGATACCGCCACCACACGCCAAGACACTCCGGTCACCGTCGATGTGCTGGCGAACGACAGCGATGTGGACGGCAATCCGCTGACGGTGACCGCCGCCAGCGCCGGCAACGGCTCGGTGGTGATCAACGCCGACGGCACGCTGACCTACACGCCGAATGCCAACTTTAACGGTACCGATACGGTGACCTACACCGTCAGCGACGGACAGGGTGGCGTGGTGACCGGCACGCTGACCATTACCGTCACCGCGGTCAACGACGCGCCTGAAGTGATCGGTGAGACCACGTTAAATACGTCAGTGAATACCCCGGTATCGGTCAATGTGCTGGATAACAGCCGCGATGTGGACGGCGACCCGCTGACCGTCACGTCGATATCGGTTACCAACGGCAGGGTGCTGGTTAACGCCGGCGGCATGATGACTTACATACCCAACCCCGGTTTTAGCGGGACGGATGTGGTCAGTTATACCCTCAGCGACCCGCAGGGCAGTACGGTGCGCGGTACGCTGACGGTAGTGGTCAGCACGTTACCGGGAACGGATGGTAATACGGCGGGCGGCGGAGCGGGGCAGATGAACTATGTGCCGCCGCCGGATAATGCCGGCTTGCAGCCCACGTTCATACCGGGACGGTTGAGCGCGGAAATGGAGGCAAGAGAGTATGACCCGATATTGCTGGACGCCGTGAACGCGATCAAAGGATTGGGCGGCAGCGCGCAACTGCTCGGCAATCAGCCGGGTGACCAGGCTGTTGCCGGCGTGAAGTCGCTGGGCACCAGCAGCGGGCTCGATTTGTCACAAGGGAGTATTACCCAGGTGGTCCGCGATTTTGAACCAACCAGGACATTTGAGTTTTTGAATGATGCGCAGAATCAGCCGGTAACCAACCCGGCAACACTCGGTGAAGGGATACCCATCGGGCCTGAAACCGCACAGAACAATAACACGACGATACCCGCGCAGGATGAACCCGCTGTCACGGTAGAGCAGCAATTGCAGACCATTGCGATGCGTGAACAGCAAGCATTGAGGGATCTTATCCGTGCGTTGAGTTAATGGAATGTCACAATGCCTGATTTTATTAAACAATCTGTTTTGGCGTCTTTTGCTGTCTGGGGAGTGGTGACGATTACCGGGTGTGCGGTGACGTCGCCGCCGATTGATACCGATAAACAAACCTGGGGCGCGTATGACCGCATCAATGAGATCGTGTCCCGTGATGAACCGGTTTCGGGGCCGATTTCATTGTATGAAGCGATGGCGCGTGCGTTGAAATACAACCTCGACCAGAAAATCGAACTGATGGATGAGGAGTACAAAAGCAAACTCAGCGAACTGGGAAGGCTTGGCATGTTTCCGTCGGTGGTGGCGTCGGTGGGCGGCAGTCAGCGCAATAATGACTCCGGCTCCAGCAGCCGTTCATTGATCGACGGCAGCCAGTCGTTGCAATCGTCGACCTCTTCGGAACGGCGTACCTATACCGCTCAACTGGCGGCCAGTTGGGATATTCTGGATTTCGGCCTGTCCTATATTCAGAACAAACAGAATGTGGACGAGCAATATATTTCCCAGGAGCGGCGACGTAAGGTCATCAGCCGTATTCTGGAGGATGTGCGTACGGCTTACTGGCGGGCGGTCAGCGCCGACCGCACCCATGAAAAACTGATCAAACTGGAGGCGCTGGCGCAGAAAACCCTATACCAGTCCGAACAACTGGCGAAACGGCGCAACGTGTCGCCGCTAAAGGTGCTGAATTATCAGCATGACCTGCTGGAGATTCAGGCGAATGTGCAACGCATGCAGCGTGAATTGTTTTTTGCCAAAAAGCAGCTGGCGGCGCTGATTAACCTGAAACCCGAAACACCGTTTAAACTGGTTCTGCCGGACCGGACAGCCGTCGTGCCGGAATTACCCGGTTCGGCGGAACAGATGATATTAATTGGATTGAAATACCGCTCCGAATTGCGTGAATCCAGTTATCGAAAACGAATCAATGACAATGAGTTGACGAAACAATGGGTCCGCAATTTACCGTCATTTAAAACGTTATTGGGCATGAATTACGACACCAATAAATATCTCTATAACAATGAATGGGCGAATTTCTCCGGCACGGTCAGCTGGAATTTGATGAATGTGTTCAGTTATCCGATGCAACGTAAGGTGGTGCAGGCCGAAGCGAAAGTGATTCAGGCACGTGAGGATGCGCTGATAATGGCTATTCTTACGCAAATCTATGTCTCCAGAGCGCGTTTTATCCGCCTGTCTCAGGAATTAAATACGGTGCGCCAGAGCCATGAGGTTCAGGACAATATATTGGAATTAACCCGTGCCGGTTTTCAGGGAAAAATCATCAGCCAGATGGATCTGGTACAGGTCGAGATGAAAACCATCCTGGATGAGGTGCGCTACGACACCGCCTATGCCGATTTGCAAAATGCTTATGCCAATCTGTATGCCTCAATGGGTATCGATAATTTTGATTCTGACATTACTGAAAAGGATTCCGTCTCCAGTATCGCGAAAAAACTCCAGTTTTATTGGACGGAAGAAATTACCACCTTACCGGAAGTATCAAGGCGGGAAAATCCATGAAAAACTGCCAACCTATTCTTATTTGTATGCTTGCCGCCCTGTCGTTTTCCGCCCACGGCGTTGGGCCGGAAAACAATAGTCTGGAAAACAATAGTCTGGAAAACAATAGTCTGGAAAACAATAGTCCGGAAAACAATAGACCGGAAAACAGTAGACCGGAAAACAGTAGACCGGAAAACAGTGGGCCGGAAAAAAATAGGGCGGTGATGAAGGGGAATTCCCGTGCGGTATTATCGGGTAACCGGGCTTTCGCTGAAGATAATGGCGTTTATCAGGCGCACGGTATTTTGCGGGCGATAAATCGAGCCACGCTCTCTTCGGAACTGGGCGCTCAGGTATTACAAATTCCGTTTCGCGAAGGGATGGCGTTTAAAAAAGGTGACCTGCTGGTCGGGTTTAATTGTGATCGTCCCCGTGCCGAGGCGGACGCGGCCAATGAAGAGGTGAAGGTAAAAAAGAACGCCTGGGACACCAATATCGAGCTGGATAAATTCCAGTCGGTGGGGCGTTATGATTTGCTCACCTCGCAGGCGGAATACAATCAGGCGGTCGCCAAAGCACGCGGGCTGGCGATTCAAATCAGTTATTGCGACATTCGCGCGCCTTTTTCCGGCGTGGTGCAGGAACTGAAAGTCTCGCCGTTTGAAGCGGTTTCGGTCAGCCAGCCGTTGATTACCATTGTGGACCCGAGCGCGCTGGAACTGAACGTGATCGTGCCGTCTTCGTGGTTGAACTGGTTGAAAACCGATATTCCGCTCCAGTTTATGGTGGATGAAACCCAGTCGGCTTATCAGGGCCATGTCACTCAGGTGTTGCCGCAAATCGACGCGGTGAGCAAGACGGTAAAAATTATCGGCAAACTGGATGCCGACGCATTGGACCCCAACGTGTTTGGCCCCGGTATGAGCGGCTCAGTCATGTTTAAACAGCCGGTCATCGCTAAACAGTCGGCCATCTCTAAACCGTCGGTCATCTCTAAACCGTCGGTCATCTCTAAACTACAGGGGGACGGCGATGAATAATACGATCCCCGCACAAGGCAATAACAATACTGCGCCGCTGGGGCAACTGGCGCTGCCCGCGTTGAAGCTGTTGCAGTTTGAAGCGGCGATCAGAAAGCTGGCGGATGAGCGAATCATGAAAGCGCATATCGCCAATGCGGTGCGCCAACTGCTGCCTTATGAACAGGCGATTGTCTGGCAGCGCAATCAGTTCTCCGGCAAATTGCGCGTAGTACAGATATCGGACGTCAAGGGCGTGGAACGCAAAGCGCCGCTGTTGCTGGCGCTGGAGCGGTTCCTCAATAAAAAAGGCCAGGCGCTGGAAGCGTGCCGGGTGCTGAATTTGCAACAGTCTCCGGAAGCCGAACTGAAAAACTATCCGTTGCAGCATGGCTTGTGGTTGCCGCTCGGCTACCGGGAACAACCGGAGGCCGGCGTGCTGTACCTGCGTAGCGAGCAGGATTTTAATGAAGCCGAGCAGTCGCTGGCGCTGCGCCTTTCCGAAACTTACACCCATGCATGGCTGGCGTTGCGGCGCGAGCCGCGGCTGTCGCAGGGGACGCGGCTGCTGCGTCACTGTTTGTGGCTGGTGCCGGCGATTCTGGCGGCGGGCGGGTTTATTCCGGTGCCGCTCAGCGTGGTAGCGCCGGTGGAGGTGATCGCCCGCGAACCTTACCGCCTGACCGCGCCGATCGATGGCGTGGTGCGCCAGATTCTGGTCGCGCCCAACAGCCAGGTGGCGTCCGGAACATCGCTGGTGCAGTTCGAAGATCTGAAACCTTACAACGAGATGGTGCTGGCCGGGCAGGAGCTGGCGGTGGCGGAAGCGCACAGCGGCCAGGTCAACGCCTCGGCGTTTGAGGATGAAAAATTCCGTCAGGAGATGGCGGTGGCCAGCACCGAATACCTGCTGGCGAGGGGGCGCTATCAGTACATGACGGACATTTACCAGCGTACCAAAGCCGTTGCGCCGCAATCCGGCATCGCCATCTATACCAATAAGCGCGACTGGGAAGGCAAAACCGTGCGGGTGGGCGAGGAGATCATGCAGGTGGCGGACCCGCGGAAGATCCAGTATCAGATTGCGCTGCCGGTCAATGACAGCATTCACCTGAAAGCCGGCGACCGGATCCGGATTTTTCTCGACAGTTCGCCGTTGAAATCCTACAACGCCACGTTGACCACGTTCAGTTATACCCCGCAAGTCACGCCGGAAGGCGTCAGCAGCTATACGCTGCTGGCCGAGGCGGATAGCGATGACGTTTACCCGCGTATCGGCGCCCGGGGAACCGCGCGCATCTACACGGAAGACGTGCCGCTGTGGTTTCAGCTGTTGCGCCGTCCCATTGCCTCGGCCAGGCAGTTTCTGGGGGTGTGAAGATGCTTGACGACAGCACGGCGCTGCCCCGTTTACGTCAGGAACTGCAGCTGGAATCCAGCCCCGGCAACGACGGGGAGATGAGCTGGCGCATTTACGATCCCTGGCAGCATCGTTTCTTCCAGTTGCCGGAAAGTGATGTGATGCTGCTGTCCCGGCCCGGCTGCCGTACCATCGGCCAACTGAAACCGCTGCTGGATTTGCACGGGCTGCGTTTCGATATGGAGCAGTTCGGCTCGCTGACGCTGTTTCTGCGCCAGCAGCATCTGTTGATGGCGCAGGACTACGCGGCATCGGCGGAAGAAAAGCCCAAGGCGCTGTTGCTGCGCAAACCCAGCGTCCGGCAATTGCCGTTATGGGACCCGATGCCGCTGTTGCATCTGGTGGCCGGACACCATCTGCGCTGGCTTACCCGCGCGTTGTTGACGCTCTGGCTGCTAGTCACGCTGGTCGGGCTGTATCTGACCGCCAGACAGTGGGACAGCTACCTCGCCACTTTTCGGGATTTCTATTCGTTACAGGGCGTGCTGGGGTTTGGCGTGGCGATCCTGTTTCTGAAGTGGTTTCACGAAATGGGACATGCCTTTGTGGCGTATCGTCAGGGATGTCGGGTCGGAAAAATGGGCATTTCCCTGTTTGTTATCTTTCCGATGTTTTATACCGATCTGACCGACGCGGCGCGGGTGGTCCAGCCGCGTCGCCGGATGTGGATTGCGCTGGGCGGCGTGGGGGCCGAGACGCTGATTGCCGGTTTGGCTACCGCGGGGTGGGCGTTGTTGCCGCCGGGCACGCTGCGCTCCATCTGCTTTGTGCTGGCGACCACCAGTTGGGTGACGACGCTGGCTATCAACCTCAATCCGTTTTCCCGTTTTGACGGTTACTACTTTTTAAACGATCTGACCGGGGTGGATAACCTACAGCCGCGCTCGCGCTCGCTGCTCAATTATTACTGGCACCGGTGGGTACTGGGGCCGGTGCTGGACAAGCCGGAGCCGGTGGGCGGTCTGCGCCCCAAGCTGATGGCGCTGTATGGCCTGCTGGTGCTGGCGTACCAAATGTTTCTGATTCTGGGCATCGGCTATCTGGCTTACCGGTTTTTCATCCCGCTCATCGGGATACTGATATTCGCTTACATCCTTTATCACTATCTGCTGCTGCCGCTTGTGCTGATGGGGAGAGATATGGTTCGACATCGGGAGAAAATCACCTGGAGACGCAAACTGGTGCTGACGTTGCTGCCGTTCGTGGCGATAGGGGCCTTTTTTTGCCCGCTTCCCCGCACGGTGAATATCCCCGCCATGGTGAATATTCAGGGGCAAACCCTGATTCACGCACCGGATAAAGCGAAGCTGGAAACGGTCGCCATCGGTAATGGCGACCGGGTGCGGCAGGGGCAGGTGCTGCTGCGTTTTTCCTCGCCGGAACTCACCTTCCAGCGCGAGCAGGCGATGATGGAGCATGACCTGATGCAATTCCGGCTCAACCGCATCAGCAGCTCCGAGGCGGAAAAACTGGAAACCGTGACGCTACGGCAGAAATTGCAGGAAGCGGAAGAAACACTGGCCGGGCTGGATAACCAACTGGCGCAACTGGTCTGGCGTTCGCCTGTCGATGGCGTGGTGGTGGATCTGCTAGCCAACCTACAGCCGGGGCAGTGGTTCTCGCCGGATCAAATCATCGGCCGGATTCTGGAGGGCGACAAACAGGACATCATTGGCTATGTGGATGAAACCTTTGTTTCCCGTCTGTCGCCCGACCTGCGCGGCAAGTTTATCCCCAATAACCTGTCGATGCCGTCCCAGCCGGTCAAAGTTGAACAGTTGGATCCGAACAGTTCCGAATTTATTACGCCCAAATCCCTGAGTGTTCTGTACGGCGGGCCGATCGCGTCGCTGAAAAATGATAAAGGGGACGCGGTGCCGGTGGTGGCGATGCACCGAATACAGTTTTTGTTTAGCGACGCCAGCCTGCCCGATCGGCAGGCGTCGCAGGGGGTGGTGGTGTTGCGGCTGGCGCCGGAGAGCCTTGCCAGCCAGTCGGGAAAACGTTTGTGGCGTTTGATTATTGCCGAACTTAACCAGTAATTGAGCTTAACCAGTAATTGACATTGACCAGTAACGCGGGAGGGGGACATGACATTGACTCGACGTGCATTTCTGGCAGGTGCCTCTGCCTGCATGGTGGCGCCCTGGTTAGGCACGAGGGCCGCGGAAACTGCGCCGTCCGGCGAATTGATCTTCGGATATGGTAAAACCGGGATTGGCAGCGCGCTGGCGGAAGATACCGTGGCGTTGCTGGCGCAATCCTATCAGCAGAATCGTTACCAGTTGGTCAATATCCCCAGCGGGAACAGCCTGCGCGCCGTTTCGACGGTTAAACACGCCGTCCCCGACGGCCGAACGCTGTTGCAGGCCCAGTCGCCGCAGATGAATCTGCTGCCGGTGATCTACCGCAGTTTGCCGTATGACCCGCTCATGGATTTCGAGCCGCTGGCGCTGATGGGGGAATACACCTTGTTTCTGACCGTCGGCAAGCTGGTAGACCCACGAGTCAAAACGCTGGATGACTACCTAAGCTGGGTGGAAAGGAACCCGGAATACCGTAATGTCGGTTTTACCCAGTTCGGCTCGACCGGCCATATCGCACAGGCGATTCTGGCGCGTCAAAAAGGCGTGGCTCTCCAGCCGGTGGCCTACTTTGGTTCTTCGATGATGATCGAGGATTTACTGAATGGTTACCTCTCCGCCGGGCTGGTGATTTCGGGTAATGCCTCCGGCGCGTTTCGACGTGGTCGCCTGCGTGCGGTCGCCGCTACCAGCACCGAACGTCATCCCGGCTGGGAAGATATTCCGACCTGCAAGGAGCAGGGCGTGCCGGGAATGGCGATTAACGGCTGGTACGGCTGGTTTGCGCCGGCCTCAATGCCCGACCGCATCTACGCGCCGCTGGCCGAGGCGTTACAACAGCGCATTCAGCATGAGCATTATGCCTCTGTACTGGAGCGCTATTCGCTGAAACCGGTGTCGTCGTCATCCCCCGACAGGATTCGGGAACGTATCCGCGATGAGCAGGAACACTACCGTGAATTGGTCGACAGTTATCACATCAGCCGGATCTGATGCGAGGCTGCTGTGATGGAACATCCGTAAATCGATTGGGAGACGAACCTATGGCTATGACCCGGCGAACATTTCTGGCGGGCTGCTCTTCGCTGCTACTCCCCGCGCTGTATTCGCGTGGACCCCTGGCCGCCGCGCCGCAGGAAGGCGTGGTGATGTTTGGCTATGCCCAGACCGGGTTGGGCAGCAAGGTGGCGACCGAGGTGTCGGTATTGCTGGAGTCTCAATATCGCGAGCGACGTTACCGGTTGTATAACGAACCCGGCGAAAACAGTATCAGGGCGGTGATGTCGACGAAGAAATCGCCTGGTGATGGCGGCGTACTGCTGATGGCGCAATCGCCGCAGCTGATTATATTCCCGTCTATCTACAACCGCTTGCCCTACAATCCATTGACCGATTTCAAGCCGCTGGCGATAACCGGCGAATATACCTTGCTGCTGACGCTGGGGCCGATAGTCGATGCCAGGGTAAAAAGCCTGGACGATTATGTTAAGTGGGTGGAAAACAATCCGGAGTTCAGCAATATCGGCTTTGCCCAGTTTGGTTCTCCCGGCCACATGGCGCAACTGGTGCTCGGGCGCGAAAAGAACGTGGCGCTGCAACCGCAGTCTTACTATGGCACCTCAATGATTGTGGACGACCTGCTGAACGGGCATTTGGCAGCGGCGTTTTTGATTTCCGGCAACTCGCTCGATCTGTATAAGAATGGCAAACTGCGGGCGATTGCCTCCACCAGCCGGTTGCGCCAGCCGGGGGTGGATGACGTGCCGACCTGCCGTGAGCAAGGGATTCCGTCGATGAACATTAACGGCTGGTATGCCTGGCTGGCGCCGGCCAGCATGCCGGACCGTGTTTATCGCCCGCTGGCGGATGCGATGCAAAGAACCATCGTGAGCTACGACTATCTGGAAATGCTGAGGAAATATTATCTGAAGCCGGTGTACGACAATCCCGATAAAATCCGCCAGCGAATTCAACAGGAGCAGGCATATTACGCCGAGCTTGTTGAGACGTATCGGGTGAGTAAAGTGTGAATCGTTTTCGCGCCGGGTTATCGCTCCACGGGGATGCCGCACCCCTCCCAGTTATCCCGGTTATAAAGGAATCATCTTTCGAAGCGGTTTGGTCATGTCAAAAACGTTTATCCAATAGCCCTTATTTTATTGTGTCATTAATAATGCTGTGATTATATACAGTATCTCTAATCGTGTAATGAGGGGGTAAATATGACACTGCGTTTTGACGTGGCACCGCCTAAGAAGGTGCATTGCCTGCGCGTTATCGGGCCTTATTATCAATCGGTGCCTGATGGCTTTCAGAAACTGATGGCGTGGTCGCAGGAGCAGCAATTGCCCTGGACGGAAACGCTGGCGTTTTACTGGGACGATCCATCCGAAACGGAACAAGATCAGCTGCGGGCGGATGTGGCGCTGGTCCTTCCCGAAGGGACGGCTATTGATGAAAATACGCTGGGTGTGCGTGAGGAAACGGTGCCGGGGGGATTATTCGCCGTCCTTCATACTGTTGTCAGCAATGGTGAATTTGCCAAAGCCTGGAACGAGCTGTATGACCTGATTGCGCAAAATGGGTATAAGCCGGCCAGAGGCATTTGCTTTGAGAACTATTTGTGTGATGGCAGCAGCGGAAACTGGGAAATTGAAATCTGGCAGTCGGTCGATCCGAATGACGGCGCCCAATGAAGAATGGACGTTGCCGCCGTTTTTACAGGCAATCATGCTGGTTTAGTCATGTATTTCTTATGTTTCGTGTATGATTCGTTGTCTGAATATCGCAAGCGATCTGGCCCCGAATGAGGAAACGATGCCGTCTTACCCAGCGTCAATAGCGTCGGGAAAGACGGAAATCTCGGGCATCACCAAAGGATGGAGTCATGCAGGAAGACCGGTTCGATACGCCACCGGGAACAGCGGCCCCCGGTTTGATACGGCTGGAACAGGTTAGCCACGCTTATCCCTCCGCGGCGGCATCGCACCCGGTTCTGCATAATGTTTCCCTGCGGGTTGACGCGGGGCAGAGCTGCGCCATCGTTGGCGCTTCCGGCTCCGGGAAAAGCACGCTGCTGAACATTATCGGGTTGCTCGATAAACCCACGTCGGGGCGACTGTGGCTGAATGGCTGCGACATGGCGCAGGCCTCGACCGATGAACGCGCCAGAATACGCAACCAGACTATCGGGTTCGTTTTTCAGAGCTTTAATCTACTGCCGCGTCTTTCCGTGCTGGATAACGCGGCACTGCCGCTGCTGTATCGCGGTGACTCCCGCCGTGATGCCCATCAGGCGGCCAGACGGCAACTGGAGCGGGTTGGGCTGGCCGAGCGCCTCCATTACCGCCCGGCGGATCTGTCCGGCGGCCAGCGACAGCGCGTCGCCATCGCCCGCGCTCTCACCGGCGAACCGTCACTGTTGCTGGCCGATGAACCCACCGGCAATCTCGATAGCCAGACCGCCGGCGATATTCTGTCGTTGTTGCTGACGCTGAACCGGGAACAAGGGGTGACGTTGGTGATGGTTACGCATGACGAATCCATCGCCCGGCAGATGCAGCGTCGTATTCAGGTGAACGATGGCCGGGTTCAGGAATACAGTAATAGTTAAATATTTTTGTATGGTTACTGATTTATTTGTAAAGGTTTGGTCGGAGGAGTCGATATTGACTAGCGGCAGAGTTTCCGACTTATTGCCTTATTTTATAAAGGATGCTGTCTTTTTTCGACAGCGTAAAACGAAACCAAGGGAGGTTTCCATGAATCTTAAATCATTAAAAAAATTGTTTTTTGTTAGTGCCCTGGCTCTGGGCGCCGCTTCTCAGGCGAACGCGGCAAGCTGCGGTCCGACCCGTGTGACTGTTCCGGTAGCGGGAACGGTTGACCCTCAGACAGAAGTGCAGATCTATTCCAAAACGTACAACTGCTCGGCATACCTGATGGCGTCTTTAACGCCGAATTTTGGTTCCTCTTCCGTTTCTCTGTCGTTGACGCTCAAGCTGTATCAGCAGGTGGGCGGAAGCTGGCGTAGCGTCAGCGAAGGCCGCAATGTTTCCTATCAGATGGGCAGCACCGGCGGTACTTACAAACTGGTCGTATTCAATAGCAATACCAGCGGTAACGCCCTTAACTGGACCGGAAACTATAAATCCCCTCTCAACAACTAATTGACAGGGAAATGGCCCACACCATTTCTCACAAAGGTGTGGGTCAGTTAACAGCACGAATCAGGGAGGATACCGTGAGCATTCAAATTTCATCCGTGGCGGCGCAAAGACCGTGGCGGCGTAAAAACCATGTGCCGGGCGGTTCTCTCGCTGGTTTCTGTCTCTTGCGTGGTGACGGAAAAACCCGTTTCCTGATGCGATAAAGGCTCAGCACTTGTGTTAAAGCGCGACAGCGACGGAGACTACGCTAAAGGGATACATTCCGCGAAACCGCCGGAAGAACGGAACGCGTCTTTTTCTGGAGTCGCTCATTCACCCTACGGCGCTTCTCTGCGTTACATGCTGACCGAACCGCTGGATAGCCTGCGCCAGCTAGGGCGACGGGCGGTGCTGGCGTTGCTGGGCATCACGGTGGGCTGTGCGGCGGTGGTGGCGTTGCTGAACATTGGCCACAACGCGGCGGCGGACGCCATCCGCGCCTTTCACGATATGGGCAGCGATATGCTGGTCGCCGGCTTTGACGACACGGCGGAAACCAACCAACGCCGTGTGCCCGCCACGCTGGATATCGACGCGCTGACCCGCGCCTTGCCTGGCATCCGACACGCCGCGCCGCTTATTCTCACCTCGACCAATGCCCGCCTGCATCGACGTCAATTTAATGCCATTGTGGCCGGTGCCGGCGCTGAACTGGCGCAGGTACTGGCGTTGCAGGTCGCGCATGGCCGCTTCCTGACCCGATACGATCGTCAGAGCACCTACGCCGTGCTCGGCGCGAAAACGGCGGTCGAACTGGGCGAGGCCGGTACGCCGGCGACGCTTGGCAGCCGGATACAACTTCGCGGCTATCTGTTTGAAGTGGTAGGAATTTTAAAAGAGCAGGGGCAAAATCCGCTGCTTCCGGTGCCGGTGGACGAAGCTATCATCTTGCCTATCGAAGGAATGCACCGTCTTCTCCCTTCTCCTGAAATCAGCAGCGTGGTGGCACGCAGCCGTCGTAGCGAGACGCTGCAGCAAGAGGCGGCAGCGTTGCGTGATTATCTAATGGCCCTGGCGCCGGGACGCGAGGTGTCGGTGCAACTCTCCCAACAACTGTTGGAAGGCATGGCGCGGCAGTCGCGCACCTTTACCTGGTTACTCGCCGGATTGGGCGGCATTTCGCTGCTAATGGGGGGCGTGGGCGTGATGAACGTGATGGTGATGAACGTTGCCGGGCGGCGGCGAGAAATCGGCGTGCGCATGGCGCTGGGCGCTCGCCCAAAAGATATTGGCCGCCTGTTTCTGCTGGAAGCGGCGGCGTTGGCGATCGCCGGCGCGCTGGCCGGCGCGATTGTCGGCCTGCTCACCGCCTGGTTGTTTGTGAAAATGTCCGGCTGGATTTTTTCGTTATCCCCGCTGTCGTTGCCTTTGGGCATTATCAGTTCACTGGCGGTCGGGGTGTTCTTTGGTCTACATCCCGCCCTGACGGCGGCCCGGCTGGAACCTGTAAAGGCGCTGCGTGATGATTAAAACGGTTGCCCTCGTCCTGTTGCTGCTGGTCGGTCTGGATGCGTCCGCGGCGCTGACCGACCGCTTGCTGCCTTCTCAGGCTACCCGTGCGGGCAGCAGCACCTTGTCGCCCAACGCGCAGATTATCGACCTGACGTTAAGCGACGCCATCTACCTTGGCTTGCGCGATAACCGCGCCATTCGTAGCGCCTATCTGGATCGCGTCGCGCAGAAGTTTGATCTGCTGGTGGCCGAAGACCGCTTTACCCCCAAGCTGGTGTTGAGCGGCAGCTATCTGGCGGCGCGCAATCAGGATGATCGCTACCGCCAGGGCGAAATCGCGCCCACCACCACGCTGCTGACGCCTTATGGCACCCGCGTGAGCCTGGCCTGGACGCACCGCTCCAAGCAGGCGGATGAAGCCGGTCGTACCCGCAATGACGGCGCTACGATCACGGTTATCCAGCCGTTGCTGCGCGGCGCAGGTAAGGAGATAGCCACCGCGCCGGTGCGGCTGGCAAAGCTGTCCGAACAGATCAACCGGCTGACGCTGAAAGCCACCGTCGCGCGGACTATCACCCAAATCATTATGGCTTATCGGGCGTTGTTGCAGGCGCAGGAGCAATTGAACATCGCCGATGAAGCGCTGGCGCGCTCACGTCAGTTGCTGGAGGTGAACCGCTCGCTGATCGCCGCCGGGCGCATGGCTGAATTCGAAATCATCCAGACGGAAGCGGATGTCGCGACTCAGGAGCTATCCCGTGAGGAAGCGCTCAATCAGCTTGACGTTAGCCGTCTGGCGCTGCTGCAACTGCTGGCGCTGGATTTGCGCACGCCGGTCCGTGCGACCGAACGGCTACAGGCCAGTCGCGTCGACGTCAGCCCCGCCGCGGCGCTGTCTCAGGCCGAGGCGCTGCAACCCGCCTACCTTACGCAGTTGATCGTCGATAAACAGGCCGACATTAATCTGGCGGTGGCGCGCAATGACCGCCTATGGGATGTGTCGCTGGTGGGGGGAACCAACCAGCTGCGCGATCGCAGCAGCACGGTGGGCAGCTCGCGCAACTGGGAGAACTATGTCGGCGTGCAGGTGGACATTCCCATCGGCGATATGAGCCAACAGCAGGCGGAAGTGCAGGCGCGGGTTAACGTGCAGAATCAACGCATTCAGCTTGCCGAAACCCGCCAGCAACTGGAGCGCGACGTCGCCAACGCCGTGCGTGATATCAGCACCCGCTGGCGCCAGTTTGAGATTGCCCAGCGCGCGCGGGATCTTTCGCGTCGCAAGCTGGAGATCGAACGGGAAAAGCTCACCGCCGGGCGCTCCAGCAACTTTCAGGTGCTGAGTTTCGAAACCGATCTGCGTAACGCCGAAAACGCCCGGCTCAGCGCCCTGATTACCTATCTCAACACCCAGGCCGATCTGGATCAAACGCTGGGTACGACGCTGCAAAGCTGGGATATCTCACTCAATGATTAATCTTTCACGATACCGGCAACGTCCGCTACGCCAGCGCGCGGCGCTGATGATCGCCCTGGCGCTGGGCGCGGCGGCGATGGTCTGGAAGTTATGGCCGACAACCACCAGCGCCATGCCGCAGACACAATGGCTACGGGTTGAGCCACAGGTGCTGGAAAACCGTCTGGGGCTGACCGGGCGGATTCAGGCCGCCGCGACGCTGACGCTCTCCGCGCCGTTTGACGGCATGATCAAAGACGTGCTGGTCAATGAAGGGCAACGTGTGGAAGCGGGTCAGCCGCTGCTGACGCTGGACACCGGCCTGCTGGATATCCAACTGCGTCAGGCGCTGGCCGATTTGCTAAAAGCGCAGCGCACGGTGCAGGACATGCAACACTGGGAGCAAGGTCAGGAGGTGGCGCGGGCGCGACGCACCCTGAATAACGCGCGTATCAGCCTGGCGAACACCGAGGCCAACCTGAAAGATACCCGCACCCTGTTTGAGCGCGGCATCGTAGCCAGAATGGAAGTCGACGCGCTGGCTCAGCAGGCTCAGGCGCAGCGGCTGGATTTGTCCGCCGCGCAGGATGAATTACAGGCGGCGCTGGACCGCGGGCGTGGTGAAAACCGTCAGATCGCCGAGATGGAACTGGCTAATGCTCAATCGCGCCATCAAACGTTGATGGCGATGCAGGCGCAACAGGTGGTGCGCGCGCCGTTTGCGGGTGTACTGGTGCGCCCCGCCGCGCCGGAAACCGATAAACGCCAGCCATTACAGCCGGGGATACGAGCCAGTCAGGGAATGCCGCTGTTCGGACTGATCAATCCCGACCAGTTACAGGTCATCGCCAGTCTTGAAGAGGCCGATCTGCATCAGTTGCATGAAGGCATGCCGGTGGACATCAGCGGTGACGGCTTTGCCGGGCTGACGCTGTCCGGCCATATTCAGACCATCGGCAGTGAAGGGCGCGCCGCCGACGTGGCCGGTGCCAGCGCCCGCTACGATGTGCTGGTCACTATTGCTACTCCACCAGCGGAACAGCGCCAGCGCCTGCGGTTAGGGATGAGCGCCCGGCTGTCGGTGGTCACGTATCGTAACGAGCATGGCACCGCTGTTCCTGCCGAGGCGTTGCACACGGACGAGGCCGGCAACAGCTATGTTCTCTTCCGTCAGGATAGCGATAGCGCGCCGCAACGGCGTACGGTAGTGCCGGGCGTTGCGGTGCCGCAGGGCGTGGAAGTGAAAGGATTATCCGATGGTCCGGGGTTCGTCGAAATCACCAATAACAGCGGCGTTGCTGAATGAAACGGGTCGATGCATAACGGTCAGATGACAGCAGGTTTTTCAGGCCGGGCCGATAGCGGTATTCAGGTGTTGAGATGGCTATCTCGTCAGTTCCCATTCATCAAACTGTTTATTAATGTCTTTAATCGAGGCGAGTCTGATTTTGGGTAGGGTCAACGCGTCAAACAGCTCAGCATAGTGTTTCCTGTTTTTAGGCGTGACGGCGGCAATATGATGGAACATTTTCCAGTTCAGCCGGTCTATCCCCCCTTCCAGAGCACCATAGCGCTGGTATTGAAATAGCGTTCGGTTCACATAGCGCAGTAAGCTCGACAGCGTGGAGACATCCAGCAGAATAAGCCCCGTGGCGCGAGACAAACGCTGTGGCAGGCATCTTTTGTAATTGCCATCGATGACCCAACTCTCTTTATTTATTGCCATATCATGCAATAAAAGGAACTCATGGAAAGGGCGTTCTTGCCAGTTTGAGTGCGGGACATGAAAAAGTTGGTCCAGATGGATAACGTCCAGGTTACGTTTCCGCGCAATCGCATTCGCAAGGGTAGATTTACCGCTGTTCGATGGCCCCATAATGCAAATTCTGTCGCCTAAATCTGAAAGCTTCATCGTCTTCTCCATACCGCGTGGTGTCTGGTATTTGGGGGAGCGCGAACTGCCACCACGGCGATTTATCATTTTAACGATCTCTCGCCTGTTCGGGTTGACGAAGTAGTAAAAGATTTTGAAAGTGAGGGGAACGTGGAAAAAATAAAGCAGCCTGGCGGTTGTATTGGTTGATGTAATACCTGATTGACGCGCGGGATGGTTTATCGTTATTCGTCCGTTTTAGCCGTAAGGAACGCAGACATTCCGTACTACACTGAAGGCAATGGCTAATGCTATTAATATATTGATGCCAGACTATTACTTCTATAGTGAAGAGACAGTCTGGCGTTTTTAGATTATATCCCAGCGAAATCGAATGGCGTCGCTTTTTTAAATTGATCTGAAACCTGCCCAGAGTAAATCTTACTTTGATTCGGCCCCAGATCCAGTTTCATGGCGCTCCCATCGCGCGGAGAGAAATCCACCTTTTTCAGGTCGACCCAAAAGATATTAGGAGACATGGCCGACTCAAAGAAATATTGCATGGATTTATGATCAATCACGCTACGCCACCGGGTTGAGGCGATATTCGGTTCAGCCGACAGGGCATAACCGTAAGGAACGGAGACATTCCGTATTACACTGAAGGCACTGGCTAATGCTTTATCATGACCTTCATTTTTAGGAATATGGTTCACGTAAAATGAGGCGCGTACAAAGCGATCCGCTGCCCGGTTAGTGCCTGGCAACATGACGTTTCCGCCTATCTGTTCCCAGTAAGCATTAAGCGCTAACTGTTGATCGAAAACCGGTGAATTGGTCATCACCTGATATTCCCGCTTATGGTGAATGACGGGTTTACCATTGATATATTCAATAATTGCGCTGTCGCCTGACGAATCAGACAAAGACAGGTGCAATTTTGCCAGTCGCTCTTCGCCAGGAACATTGGCGGTGACCAACGTAAACTTATCCTGCTTTAGCGACTGAACCGCCTCATCGACGGTGGCAAAGTTATCCAGCACATATTGCGCCCAGGCTGCAACGCTCAGCCCCGGTTTTTCAGCGGTGGGTGCAGCGGTTGGATATTCTGATTCTACCAACCACAGCAAATTAGCGGCTAGCCCTTTCTCATTTATGCCATCCGTTGTCGAAATATCATAAGCCGCTGCGATGACGCTGCCATATTTAGAAACCCACTTCAGCGTGTGTTGCCCCCCTTCGCCAGAACGATGTAATTCGCGTGGGAATACCCATAAATTTGTTCCCACATCTTTTTTCCAGTCCATCGAGCGAGCTGTGATGGTTTCATTATCGTCGCCCAGATAGACCAGCCGTGTACAGGCAAGCGTTACGGATGAGCTAAGTATTAAAGCACCCAGCGATATCATGCAAGCAATGGGATTAACGCGCTTATTATTTATCTTCATGTTTTTTCCTTCCGAGTTTGCAATGTCAATTAATTATAGGTGGCATCTGATATTGCATAGGTGTTTTTGGGGTTTTTTATTATTGATTATTTTTAGTGGATTAATTTTCTGTTCTTATATTTTCGATTTAATAGTATTTAAATTTTTATTTATGGCTATGTTTTTATTATTTTTAGGCAATGGTTTTCGTCCGTTATAGATAAATCCAATAGCTTCTTCTACGTTGCGCATGGCGGCGGCAATTCCTCTAACCATGGTGACAGGATCTGTCACTACGTTGCTCTAGACTGGGTTTGCTTTATCACAACCAAGGAAAACTATCATGACTACAATGAGCAACAAGGCCCTGGACATTGCGCGTACTTACGTTGCAGCGATGGCGAAAAAAGATGTCGAAACAATTATTTCGATCTCCGCCGGGAATGTCGTCTGCACATCACCCATCGGGCAAATCACCGGTATTGAGCGCTTCCAGGCTTTTCAGGAAGGCTTCGCCCGGATGATTACGAACTTGACCGTCCTCGCCGTCTATGGCGATGACGAGCAGGCTGTCGTGGTCTACGACGCCGAAACGCATCCGGTTCCGCACTCGGTCGTGGCGGAACTGATCAAGGTCAGGGACGGTAAGCTCGCCTCCACCGAGGTGATCTACGACGCTACGCCGTTCGCCGCTTACATGGCATCGGTTCAACCTCACTGACCCCACTGGAAAGGCATCAGGCTTATGAGGCGTATTCAATACGATAAGTACGGCGGGCCGGAGCGGATGCGGCTCGAAGACTTTGAACTGGCGGTACCGGGAAAAGGCGAAGTGGCGGTGCAGGTCAGGTTTGCCGCCATCAACCCAATCGACTGGAAGGTTCGTAACGGCTATCTCAAGATGGTTACGGGGAGAGCCTTCCCGCGCGCCATGGGGAGCGATTTTTCCGGGACGGTGATGGCGGTTGGCCCAGACGTGACGCGTTTTAAACCCGGTGACGCCGTGTTCGGCCTTGCCCGTCTCCGGGAGAGCGGCGCGCTGGGCCAGGCTGTCATAACCAACGAGGCGTTCATGGCAAAGAAGCCTGACAACCTGTCTTATCAGGATGCGGCTTGCCTTGGTACTCCCGGTGTTACGGCCTGGAATGGCCTGGTAGACAGGGCAAAGATCGCCACCGGCATGCAGGTATTCATTAACGGCTGTGCCGGTGCGGTGGGGGACGCGGCCGTGCAGATTGCGCTGATGCTTGGAGCGAACGTCTCCGGATGTTGCAGCGAGGCGGACATGGAGAGAGCCAGGGCGCGCGGTGTCCGAACGGTGTTTGATTATCGAAAAACCGATCTGTCGACGCTCAGCGAACGTTTTGATGTGGTCTACGACGCGGCTGCCGTGATGACGACCGTAGAGGGTCTTGGCTTGTTGCATAACAAGGGGATTTTTCTTGATGTTAACCCGACGCCGGGCAAGTTCATGCTATCCATCTTCAACCGACGGCTGAAGCCGATTGTCTGCACGCCTCGGTCCGAAATACTCGATAGCCTCGCTCACGCCGCGGAGGCGGGAAATCTGCGACTTCCGGTTGCCAAAATCGTGCCATTGAGCGAAGCAATCCCGTTTATCACCATCCTTGAAGCGGGCCACAGGCTCGGCGGCAAGGGGCTGGTCGTGATGGATTAAGCGTGTCGCGCAGTCATCGGTTATTCGATCTGATACAGGCGCTTCGCCGGCACCGTGGAACGGTGTCCGGCGAAGCGCTTGCACGCGAGACTGGCGTATCGTTGCGCACCATTCGCCGTGATATCGCTACGCTGCAAGCGATGGGAGCCGATATCGATGGCGCTCCTGGCGTGGGCTATCTATTGCGACCAGGCTTCCTTCTGCCGCCGCTGTCTTTCACCGAGGAAGAGCTACAAGCGCTGGCAGCCGGCGCCCAGTGGGTCAGCCGCCAGACTGACGACGCTCTGGCGCTCGCCGCGCAGAACGCACTCGCCAAAATCGGCGGGGTGCTTCATCCCGAGATGAGACGAGTCCTGGACGATGACGCGCTCTATGTCGGCCGCCAAAGGGAAATGGCCTCAAGCCTTGATCTGGCGCGGGTGCGGCAGGCCATGCGCGAACAACGCAAGATGCGCATCACATACATGGATCAGCTCGGCGTGGCGTCAGAGCGCATCGTGTGGCCAATCGTCCTCGGTTTTGTTGAATCCCGGCGCTTCATTGCCGGCTGGTGTGAACTGCGTGAAGACTTCCGCCTCTTTCGCGCCGACCGTATCACCCACGTCGAGTATCTGAACGACCGTTATTCACGCAGCCGTCGACGGCTTGTTAAGGAATGGCGTACGCAGGAAGCGTTAAGGTGTAAGCATCAAACAGGGCGCTAGGCTGCGTCAGTTTTGTATCACTGGGAGGTTGGGTAGCGAGAGGTAGCCAAGAGAAAACTAGCAAGTCGTTGGCTAGAAAAGCAAAAACCACACCTTGTGGGCGGGTTCTTTAAATTAAGTGGTGCGGACTCGGGATCATACTCACGATTAACTTGCTGTTAATTATCTATTTTGTTGATATTTATCGTAAACAGCGCCCCCATGAAAGCCCCCATAAAAAATCGCTTTGTTTTTTTGATGGTTGTCACGATGAATCGTTGTTTTAGAGGTTAACGGCGCTAAAAACGTCGTTCCATCTCCTATGCAGGCAACAGTCGACAGCTCTCTGTATTGAATATCTTTTAAACGTAGATTTGATATGTTGGATTTGTGATTTTTGAGATAATAAAAAATGGTGTGACCTATAATTGATGGATTATATTGGTATTTTTGCTATCATTTTGAGATGTCGTCATGCTAGGTTTGAGATAACTACATATCATGGCTCAATTTAATCACTTTGAACTCTCGCTCCTGAACCCCAGTTTTGACTCCCCTTTGGTCGATGCGCTGACGGAACTGGAGTTACTCCGGCATCTGAGGCTGGAAACGGATGTTCACCCTATCCTGTTTGCGCAGTTGAAAGCCGTTTTCCACATGCTGGAGAGTCTGGGCTCTGCGAGGATTGAGGGAAACCACACCACGCTTGCCGACTATGTGGAAAGCAAAGTCGAAGGAACACAGAGTTCGACGGATCAGCTCAAAGAAATCAACAATATTGAAGCCGCGATGGAATTCATCGACGAGCATCTAAATAATGGTGATGAGATAACGGAATATTTTATCCGCGAGCTACATAGTCTGGCGGTTGTCGGGTTGCAACAGGAAGGCGATAAAACGCCCGGTGCCTATCGACAACATAACGTCAGCATCGCTCAGTCTGACCATTTACCGCCGGATCATATCCACGTTCCTGACTATATGTCAGAACTGACCGCCCTTATTAACCGTGCTGATAAACCAAAATATGATCTGATGAAGATTGCGCTGGTGCATCACCGTTTTGGCTGGATACACCCATTTGGCAACGGTAATGGCAGAACGGTCAGACTGCTGACCTATGCGTTATTGATCAAGTATGGTTTTAATGTGCAGGCAGGTGGCCGGGTTCTTAATCCGACAGCGGTATTCTGTAACGATCGTGAGCGTTATTACGCCATGCTATCGTTAGCGGATAAAGGAACTGAGCAGGGCTTAGAAGAATGGTGTTTATATGTACTTTCGGGAATTTCATCTGAGTTGAAGAAAGTCGATCAACTGACAAACCATGCTTTTTTGAGTACGAAAATACTGTATCCGGCGATCGACTTTTCATCTGAAAGAGGGTTAATAAACCCGTTGGAATCTAAGGTACTGAAACGCGTTGTCGAGCTAGGGACGATAAAAGCGGGTGATCTCCGCGCCGCCTTACCTGACCTAAAACCGGCGCAGGTGACTTATCAACTTGGCAAGTTGATCGACCGGGGACTGCTCCAGCCAGTGGAAGAGGGAGCCCGTTCCTATACGGCGAAGTTTTCTAACTCATATTTGATTCGTGGTGTGATTAAGGCCCTGCGTGAAGAAGGGTTTATTCCTGATTTGTGATGTGTTCTTACTCATTTGTCGTTCTATGGACAGAAAAGCAAAAACCCGCCTTGTGAGCGGGTTCTTTAAATAAATGGTGCCCGGACTCGGAATCGAACCAAGGACACGGGGATTTTCAATCCCCTGCTCTACCGACTGAGCTATCCGGGCAACGGGGCGCATTAAACCGTATATCGTGGGGAGCGTCAACGAGTTTCTGTCATAATCGCTGCGGTTGGTCTATTTTCAGTCAGTCACCCCCATTGGCCGTGGGTTTCCGGCGTGCCGGCGCGCTCCCGCAATGACGCGGCAGGCCAGACGGCGCGCGGCATTGCGATGATAAATACTGTCACATTCGTTTTCTTGAATTCGGCGAAAAATAATGCCACTATTGCGCGGTTTTTAACTTACCTTTCACCTGCGGTTATTAGAGGGTTGCGGATATGTCGGATTCAATGCTCATGGTACAGACACCGTGCGCCGGATCTCTGCTGCTGTCGCCGCATCCTGAACGCACTGCGTTAACCCCGTCCCTGTTTTCCCGATTATCCCTCGCCACCATGCGGTGAGGCGTGCTGACGCTCCCTGTTAGGCATGATTAAAAATAGAGCTGGTCTCTGATTTTACTGATGTCTATCGGACGGTGCTGGTCCCAATGATGTGATGTTTGCCTGCGCTGCTGGTGCGGGTCATACGTTTGTCGCGGTTGGCTGGCATGCTGTTCGTCGTTTTGGGCAGTAGTTGATCGGGTGCGTTACGCTTAAACCGTGGCGTTATCCCTGCGAGGTGTCTTTTCGACACGTACACTCATTCTTAACCGTTTGGGTTTGGTTACATGAAACAGTTAAAAATTGCGGCTAATGCGGCGGTTGCCTCCCGTCTAATCACCCTGCGTCCGGTTGTGGCGCTCAGTCAAACCGACTTTACCGACATCGCGGCCGTCGTGGTATCGGTGGAGGAGGCGCGCAGCGGCATCCTGTCGGTGATGCATCATTCCGGCTTCGGTATTCCGGCATTCGTCGTGCGGGAGTCTTGGCATAGCGGCCAGGAAACGCTGCCGCCGAACAGCGAATGGCTGTGTCTGGATAAAACCGGCGAGCACGCGCTTCTGCTGGAAAAGACGGCGGCGGAGTATCAGGCCCGGTTGTTGCCGCCATTCTTTGACACGCTGTCCAAGTATGTCGGCATGCGCAACACCACCTTTGCTTGCCCGGGTCATCAGGGCGGGGCGTTTTTTCGCAAGCATCCGGCGGGGCGCCAGTTTTTCGATTTCTACGGCGAAAACCTGTTCCGGTCCGATATCTGCAACGCGGATGTGAAGCTGGGCGATTTGCTGATTCATGAAGGCGCGGCCAAAAAGGCGCAGAAGTTCGCGGCCACCGTGTTCAACGCGGACAAAACCTATTTCGTGCTGAACGGCACCTCGGCAGCCAACAAAGTGGTGACCAACGCCTTGCTGACGCGCGGCGATCTGGTGTTGTTCGACCGCAATAACCACAAATCCAATCATCATGGCGCGTTGATTCAGGCCGGTGCGACGCCGGTTTATCTGGAAACCGCCCGTAACCCGTTCGGTTTTATCGGCGGGGTGGATGCGCACTGTTTTAACGACGGTTACCTGCGTGAGCTGGTGCGTGAAGTCGCGCCGGATCGCGCTGACGAAGCCCGTCCGTTCCGTCTGGCGGTGATTCAGCTCGGCACCTATGACGGCACTATCTATAACGCCCGGCAGGTGGTGGACAGCATCGGTCACCTGTGCGACTACATCCTGTTCGACTCCGCCTGGGTGGGGTACGAGCAGTTCATCCCGATGATGGAGCAGTGCTCGCCGCTGTTGCTGGATCTGAACGAGAACGATCCGGGAATTTTCGTCACCCAGTCGGTGCATAAGCAGCAAGCCGGTTTCTCGCAAACCTCGCAAATTCACAAGAAAGACAACCATATTCGCGGGCAGAAGCGCTTCTGCCCGCACAAGCGCCTCAATAATGCGTTCATGCTGCACGCGTCCACCAGCCCGTTTTATCCGCTATTCGCCGCGCTGGACGTCAACGCCAAAATGCATGAGGGGCCGAGCGGTCGCCGGCTGTGGATGGAGTGCGTCAGGCTGGGGATCGAAGCGCGTAAGCAACTGCTGGAGCGCTGCTCGCTGATCAAGCCGTTTGTGCCGCCGACGGTAGGCGGCCTGCGCTGGCAGGACCACGACACCGAGGTGATGGCGCAGGATGTGCGCTTCTTCAACTTCGAGCCGAGCGACAACTGGCACGCCTTTGAAGGCTATGCGCAGCAACAGTATTTTGTCGACCCGTGCAAACTGCTGCTGACGACGCCGGGGATTGACGCGGTGACCGGCGCGTATACCGAGTTTGGTATTCCGGCGACCATTCTTGCCAACTACCTGCGCGAACACGGCATCATTCCGGAAAAATGCGATCTTAACTCGATTCTGTTCCTGCTGACCCCGGCGGAAGACAGCGTGAAGATGGAGCGTCTGACGGCTGCGCTGGTGCAGTTCGAGCAACTGATCGAGCAGGACGCGCCGTTAAGCGAAGTGTTGCCGAACCTGTATCACAAATATGAGCAGCGCTATGCCGGCTATACCCTGCGCCGCCTGTGTCAGGAGATGCACGATTTTTACGTCAGTCACGATGTGAAGCGGCTGCAAAAAGAGATGTTCCGCAAAGCCTCTTTCCCGCAGGCGGTGGTGTTACCGCAGGATGCTCACACCGCGTATATCCGCGGCGAGGTAGACCTGGTGCCGCTGGCCGAAGCGCAAGGGCGCATCGCGGCGGAAGGGGCGTTGCCTTACCCGCCGGGCGTGCTGTGCGTGGTGCCGGGGGAAGTCTGGGGCGGTGCAGTGCTGCGTTACTTCCAGGCGCTGGAAGCGGGCATCAACCTGATGCCGGGCTTTGCGCCGGAGCTACAGGGCGTCTACAGCGTGGCGCAGGAAGACGGCAGCAAACGCCTGTGCGCGAATGTGATTGCTCGCTAACTGGCTGTTCCGTATCCACTAAAGAGAAAACCGGGGGAAACCCCGGTTTTTTTATCGTTTTCCAGTCTTCAGGCTGCCGTTTTTTCGTGTTCTGCTTTCAGCCGGTTGACTTCTTCTTTCTGTTTACGCAGCCCATACCAGCCGGCAATCAGCATGATCGCCAGCACCGGGATGGTGGCGATAGTCCAGGTGCCGTTCGGGTAATCCAGCGCCATCAGCACCAGCACGCTGAACAGAAACGCCAGCGTTAGCCAGGAGGAGAACGGCGCCAGCGGCATACGGAAGGCCACCGGGCTGGCTTTGCCCTGATGAATGGCCTGACGCAGCTTCATCTGGCAAATGATGATGAACGCCCAGGAGCTGATAATGCCGAGCGAGGCCACGTTCAGGACGATTTCAAACACCTGCGACGGCACGATGTAATTCAGGAACACCCCAATAATGTGGATGCAGACGGTGACCAGAATGCCGGCGTAAGGCACCGACTGCGCGCTCATATTGCCGAGGAATTTCGGCGCGGAACCGCCCTGAGACAGCGAACGCAGGATACGGCCGGTGGAGTACAACCCGGAGTTGAGGCTGGAAAGCGCCGCCGACAGCACCACGATATTCATGATGGTGCCGATATAAGGCACGCCCAGCTTGCTGAAGAAGGTAACGAACGGACTTTGTCCGGCCTGATAGGCATTCCACGGCAGCAGGCACACCAGCAGGATGACCGAGCCAACGTAGAACAGACCGATACGCCAGATAACGCTGTTGACCGCTTTGGGCAGCGTTTTTTCCGGGTCTTTACACTCGCCGGCGGCGGTGCCGATCAGCTCCACCCCGGCGAACGCGAAGATAACCCCTTGCACCAGAACCAGCGCCGGTAGCAGGCCGTGCGGGAACAGCCCGCCGTTATCGGTAATCAGGTGCAGCCCCGGCACGTTGCCGTCCAGCGTTTTGCCGGTGCCGAGGAAAATGGTGCCAACTACCAGGAACAGGGAAATCGCGGCGACTTTGATCAGCGCGAACCAGAACTCCATCTCGGCGAACCATTTCACGCCAATCATGTTCATGGTGGTGACAATCGCCAGCGCGCCGAGCGCGAACATCCATTGGGGAACCTCGGCAAAGGTGCCCCAGTAGTGTATGTAGAGCGCGACCGCGGTGATATCGACGATGCCGGTCATCGCCCAGTTGAGAAAGTACATCCAGCCGGCGACATAAGAGGCTTTTTCGCCCAGAAATTCGCGGGCGTAGGAAACAAAGCTGCCGCTGGACGGGCGGTGTACGATCAATTCGCCCAGCGCCCGCAGAATGAAGAAAGAGAAGATGCCGCACACCAGATAAACCAGCGCCAGCGCCGGGCCGGCCATCTGCAGCCGTGCGCCTGCGCCCAGAAATAAACCGGTGCCGATCGAACCGCCGATGGCGATCATCTGCACCTGGCGGTTACCCATGCTTTTGTGGTAACCCGCTTCATGTGAGTCGAGCCAGCGTCGTTTGGCGTGGTGTTCGGTTTCGTTTTTATGTTGATTCATTGCCCGTTTGATTCCCTTGTCTGTCATTCAGGAGAATGAAATTGGCTGTTGTGTCACAGCCTGGCTCATCGAGAGGATTGTGTTTTTCTGGCCGTACCGTGCCGGGTTCCCTGCTGGTATCGGGCCAAAAACGTCAGCGATGCTACCGTTTCCTGACCTGAGAGGCAAAAATTCCCTGCGCTAACATGGAGGGTTTATTTTGTTTGTGTGCTCATTTTTTTATTTTTACTAATTCATTAATCTGTTTAATTTCAATTTTTCGGTTTTTTAGTCTATGAAATGGCTTTTAAGATAGTGTTTGCTTATGACTGTAACCAATCGTTTGCTTTGGTTATTTATTAATCATTGCTAATGTGATGGCGGTGTTCCTGTGGTGAACAGGAACACCGCTTGTTCGGGGAGGACGCGCAGTCAGCGGCTGTAACCGCGATAGTTTTTCTGCGCGGTGTTGACCTTGTACAGATAATGCCGTGATTCAGCGGACGGATGGCGCGTCGTCAGGGTCTGGTAGACCTCTCCGGGCGACATGTTATTGATGCGGCCGAACGCTGTGTCCTTATCGCTGGAGAAGACTCTAAGCACACTGCCTGCGCCGCCGTTATAGGCGGTGATGACGGCGTAGCGCTGCGACGTTGGGTCCTGAATGCCCGACAGGTAGACATTTTTCAGCATCGACAGATAAGCGGTACCGGTGTCGATGTTGTTCTCCGGGTCAAACAGGTAGCTACGGCTCGGCTGTCCCCATTTGCCCTTCATTTTGAACACGTCGCGGCCGGCGCTGTGCTGCACCACCTGCATCAACCCCAGCGCGTCGGAACGGCTGACTGCGTAGGGGTTGAAACTGGATTCGGTCTGCATGATGGCCAGGATCAGCGAGGCGTCGATACCGTAGCGTTCGGAGGCCTGACGCACCATCGGCAGGTATTTGTGCGCGCGTTGATCCAGGTGGTCCGGCACCAGTTGAATCGTGACCGACCAGATCACGCGCATGCCGGCGGTGCGGCGCTGCAGCTTATTCTGGATCAGATAATCGGCGAAGTTGCCGGCGCGGCCTTCCCAGCGAATCGGCTGGCCGGTGTTATCCAGCACCTGACCGTACAGCAACGGTTCGCGGCTGATCTGGATATCGTTGGCGTCGGAATAGAGGTCGGTGTTGCTGGCGTTATCGCCCATCAGCAAGGTGGTGATGATCGCCTGACGCAGGCTGGCCTCATAATTAGTAGAAGAAATGGTTTCGATGGTGATGGTACCGGCGTCGAAGTTGACGTGACTACGCGTCATATATTGGTCGGAGTATTTGACGTAGTCTTTGGGGCCGGCGATCAGAACCTCGTTCAATCCCCAAATGTTTTCGATGTTGTTGGCGAATTGCCCCATCAAAATGTCGAAGGCGTTGGTGTCTTTGATAAAAGCCTCGTTGTTCTCGCCTCCTTTTTTGCTGGAGCAGGAAATCAACAACGGGGCAACAAGCAGCAAAGCAAACAGTTTCTTCATCGTATCAAGCCGTACGGTATCAAGGACGCGTCAGGGCCTGCCGGCCCCTGTCATTTAATGTTGCGGCGGGGTGTAACCGTCGATATGCACGTCCTTGCCTTCGAACAGGAACTGCACCATCTCCTGCTCCAGCAGCTTACGGTGCTCTACATTCATCATGTTGAGCTTTTTCTCATTGATCAGCATGGTCTGCTTGGTCTGCCACTGTGACCAGGCTTCTTTTGATATTTCGTTATAGATGCGTTTGCCCAGCTCGCCGGGGTAGAGCTGGAAGTCGAGCCCTTCGGCGTCGCGTTGTAAAAAGGTACAGAAAATGGTTCTGCTCATGCTTGTTCCTCATTATGTGCGCAGGCGTCGGCGAAGACCGATTGCGGCTGCGCCAACTGGCGTAACAGCCGTTCTACCGGGGCGGCGAGCCCTACGGACGGCGGCTGCGCTAAGTTATACCAGAGACCGGTACCTTCATCCATGCAGGAACCTTGGTCGGAAAGTTCCAGCCACATCGGCACGATGTCCAGGTGGAAGTGGCTAAAGGTATGACGAAAAGCAATGCCCTGACGCAGCGCCTGCCGCCGAATGCCGCGTTGGTCGAGCCATTGCGTCAGGTCATCCGGATTGGGGAACTGCGGGAAGCAATACAGGCCGCCCCACAGGCCGACCGCCGGGCGCTGTTCCAGCCAGACGGTTTGTCCGTTTTGTATCAATAAGAACCAGGCGGTTTTTTCCGGCAGCGTCTGTTTGGGTTTCTTGCCGGGATACTCGGCCCAGCTATGATTAGCGTAAGCGATGCAGTCGTTACTGAGCGGGCACAGTTCGCATTTCGGGCGGCTGCGGGTGCAGACCATCGCGCCCAGATCCATCATCGCCTGATTGAACTTTTCGACGCCGTGCTCGGGCGTGACGGTTTCGCTCAGCGTCCATAGCCGTTTCTCGACCTCTTTTTTCCCCGGCCAGCCCGCCACGGCGTAGCAGCGCGCCAGCACGCGTTTGACGTTGCCGTCCAGAATCGGGTAGTGCTGACCGAGCGACAGCGAAAGAATGGCGCCGGCGGTGGAACGGCCTACGCCGGGCAGGTCGGCGATGTCGTCAAAACGAGTCGGAAACTCGCCGCCGTGGCGGTCGACGATGGTCTGCGCCGCTTTGTGCAGATTGCGGGCGCGGGCGTAATAACCAAGCCCGGTCCACAGATGCAGCACCTCATCCAGCGGCGCCGCCGCCAGTTCGGCCACCGTGGGAAAACGCGCCATAAACCGTTCAAAATAGGGAATGACGGTGGTCACCTGGGTCTGTTGTAGCATTACTTCCGACAGCCAGACTTTATAGGGCGTTTTTTCAAGTTGCCAGGGCAGGGTTTTACGGCCGTAGCGCTCGTACCACTCCAGTACCTGTTGCGCGAACTGTTGCGCTTGCATCATAAAGGCGTCGTCATCCGGCTGGTAAAAATTTGACAGCGATTGCAGCACAGAGTGAATGTACTGTAAACCGGAACTTTCCGCCTCCGGCTACTTGCTAAACAACCGTATCCTTGGATAATGCGCGTTTTCCCAACCCAATCAGACTTACAGAAAGCATTATGATCAATAACGTCATCTCTCCGGAATTTGATGAAAACGGACGCCCGCTGCGCAGAATCCGCAGTTTTGTGCGCCGCCAGGGCCGCCTGACCAAAGGACAGCAACAGGCGCTGGATGATTTTTGGCCGGTGAAGGGCGTGGAGTATCAGAATGAGGCGCTGGATTTCGCCCGGCTATTCGGACGCGATGCGCCGGTGGTGCTGGAGATCGGTTTTGGGATGGGGGCGTCTTTGGTGACGATGGCGCAGCAGCACCCGGAACAGAATTTTATCGGTATAGAAGTGCATGTGCCCGGCGTGGGGGCTTGTCTGGGCGCGGCGCAAGAGGCGGGCGTCGACAACCTGCGGGTGATGTGCCATGACGCGGTGGAAGTGCTGGAACACATGATCCCCGATGGTTCGCTTGCCATGGTGCAGCTGTTTTTCCCCGATCCGTGGCACAAGGCGCGCCATAATAAACGCCGTATCGTTCAGGCGCCTTTTGCCGAACTGGTGCGCAGCAAGCTGGCGATCGGCGGTGTGTTTCATATGGCCACCGACTGGGAACCTTATGCGCAACATATGCTCGAAGTGATGAGTTCGCTCGCAGGTTATCGCAACCTGTCGGACCATAATGATTATGTGCCGCGCCCGGCGTCGCGGCCATTGACCAAATTTGAGGCCCGCGGCCAGCGGCTGGGGCATGGTGTCTGGGATCTGATGTTTGAGAGGAATCAATAATGGCTAAGAATCGGAGTCGTCGTTTACGTAAAAAGCTGCACATCGATGAATTTCAGGAATTCGGCTTCTCGGTAAGCTGGCGTTTCCCGCAGGAAACCAGTGTGGAAGCGATCGATCGCTTGCTGGATCTGTTTGTCGATGAAGTGATCGAGCCGAATGGGCTGGCGTTCGAAGGCAGCGGTTATCTGCAGTGGGAAGGGTTGGTGTGCATGCAGAAACTGGGTAATTGCACCGATGAACATCGCGAACTGGTACGCAAATGGCTGGACGCGAACCAGATGACGGACGTAACGGTCAGCGATCTGTTTGACATCTGGTGGGATCTGCCCGCCAACCTCGGTTAAACCCGCGCGTTTTTCGTCATCACTGGCGGTTGCCGCCGGTGATGACGACTGTCGGTCTTGACGGCCGGTCGTTCCGGCTGGCGTCGGGCGCTGTTTCTTCAGGAGTCTTTATGTTGCGTAAAATGACCTTGGGTGCATTGATGTTACTGGCCTGGCAAGCGCAGGCGGCCTATCAGTGCAATGTTCAACCTCAGGACGACATCATCATCAGTCCGCAGAGTGTGAAAGTGGTCGGCGCCAGCGGCAATCTGCAGATTTCGCCGCAGGGCGACATACTGAGCAACGGCAGCGCGCTGAACCTCGATGCCGGTCAGCGTCAGCAGGCCAAAGCCTACCAGGCTGAACTGCGTCAGCAACTGCCGTGGATTGACGAAGGCGCAAAGCAGCATCTGGAGAAGGCTCGTCAGGCGCTGGACAAGGTGATTGTGCAACAGCTGGGCAGCGACAGTAATGTGCGCAACCGTCTCGGCACGCTGGATGAACAGTTAAAGCAGCAGATGAACCGGATTATCGAACACCGTAGCGATGGCCTGACCTTCCATCATCAGGCGATTAAGCAGGTTGAGCAGGACGGACGGCAGATTGTTGAACGCAGTCTGGGCGGCGTCTTGCAGGATAGCCTCAACGAAATGGGCGTCAAGCAGATGGGCAGTGGCGGCGGTAATCCGCTGCAGGCGATGATGGGCAATCTGGGCGGCTTGCAGAAAGCGATCCAGACCGAGTGGAACAATCAGGAAATGGATTTTCAGCGTTTTGGCCACGATGTCTGCAATCGGGTGACGGCGCTGGAAAATCAACGCCAGATGTTAGTGCAGTCAATTAAATAGCCTTTCTTTTTTCAAGGGTAAATGCCGTTTTGTATTTGCCCTTGATTCCTTGATTATTCAGCTGTGCTTCCTTAATTCTTCCTAACCGTAGCGTCCTGCCTGTGTCACTGTATCCTGGCAATATAGACAGCAAATAGTTAAATACTGTCTCAGTCAACCGGCTGCGCTAATTACGCTTTTTGCGTTATCACGTTGAGAGATAAATGAAAATGACTGGTGCGGATTATCGTATGTTTTACCTAAACAACAATGGCGCTTTAGTATTTCAGCCATCATTTTTCTTCCTTCTGGCATTTATCTGGAATGATTAATACGTAATTGTATTCATGTGCGTTATGTATTAATAAGGTGCGTTTATTTATAAATAACGTTTCTTCTCTGGCATGAATGTTTCTTTGTTTTTCTGTTTGTTTCATTTGGATTTTAATTTTATTTAATTCATCAAAATATAAATTAAATGGCTTGTTTTGTTCATTTTTGTCGTGTAAATATATCGTAAATAAACGCAGTTTTTCGTTATGTGTAAAGTCATGGCGAAAAATCACAGCGTAAGCGTAGAGTTCGGCATAGCGCTATGGTGCAGAGTCCGACATAGAACGATATAGAACAAACAATGGTGTAAAAGATAAAAATGGTGTGAAAGATAAAAATAGTGTTTTTCTGAATCAATGGAATATGTTGGTCGAACAAGGGATGACGGTCGATGATTGCAGGTTATTGCCATATGAATGGTATTTTCATCAATAAGCCGATGACGATTTTGCTTTTTCTTATTCAATCGGAATTATCAGGTTTATCTTTATTTAGTGGCGGTTTTCCATATATATACTAAAAATATTCGGATTGCAGGGGCGTAATTGACAGTGACCTGAAAGGGCGAGGCCCTACCGTCAATACACCTGCGACACGAAGCGTGACGAATATATTGATAAGGTAGTACTTTTCGCACAGCAGATAAAAAACACCCTCAATGCTTGACTGCCGGATCACGCGATCCGTTTATTGAGATTTTATTATTCTTTTATCGCCAGGATGTGTCATATGCGCATAACGTTTAATACGTTAGGGTTTTCTTATGCCAGAAGAGCAGTAGTTTTTCACCGTATAAAAACGGATTTTCATCACAGTGGGAACGCGAAAGATAAAAAACGTTTTAAAAAGCGGTTGGTCGCCGCGCTGCTGCTGGCTCAACTGGCGGGCGCCGTATTACATCCGGTGCTGGCCGCTACTGCTGAGGATTTTCGTACTCGCGAATATATGCGTAACGGTGCGGCGCTGGATTCAATTCACGCCGCCGACGCTTACGCGCTAGGATACAGCGGCGCCGGGGTAACGGTGGGGATTATTAACCGCGTCGGCGATCTGTCCGGCAATGATGAATTTAATGGCAAAGTGGATGCCGGTTCACACTGGGTCAGCGACCCCAGCAGCGCCAGCCCGCACGGTTATTGGGTGGCCGGGGTGATTGGCGCAGAAAGGAATGGTGTCGGCATGCAGGGGGTGGCCTATAACTCGAACCTGTTAACGCTGGGGACGGATAATTCCATCAACGATCTTTTTCAAGGCATGGTCGATATGACCAACCGCCCGGACGTGAAAATCATCAGCAACAGCTGGAACTTTCTGTTTTATCCCGACCAGCTTTCCTCTTATTCCGCCGCTATGCAGGATCTACTGTTAAATACGGTGGTGTCCGCGTATACCAGCGCGGCGGATGTGCTGGCCAGTCAGGGGCAGTTGATGGTGATGTCGGCCGGGAATGAAGGGCACCTGACGCCGGCGCTGTTTGCCGCGTTGCCGACGGTGCTGGACAATAACGGTCTTCAGGACAGCATCGCCAACACCTGGATTAACGTCGTGGCGTACGATCCGTCTCAGCCCACCAGCAGCGCGGCATTCATCGCCACTTTCAGCAACCTGGCGCAGGGTGCGACCGACTACAGCCTGCTGGCGCCGGGCGTGAACGTCATAACCACCTCCACCAACAACACCTTCGTTCGGATCAACGGCACCTCGTTTTCCTCACCCTATGTCGCCGGCGTCGGCGCGCTGGTGAGTCAGGCGTATCCCTACATGAGCGGCAAGCAGATTGCCGATGTGTTGCTGTCCACCGCGACGCCGCTGAGCGGCAGTAATTTGCCGAAAGCGGTGGTGCTGGCCAACGAGCAGTATGATGAAAACCAATCGCTGACCGGCACCGCCGTCAAGGTTTACTCCACCCATACCGGCATTACGTTTACCGACGACGAACTAACCACGCTGATAAGCTCGCTGAAAATTAAAAGCCCGTACGACGGCATGACGGACGATCAGATACGGGCGGCGATTCTGAGCGCCGCCACCGATCAAAATATTACCGTTATGTCGCAGAACGACTATCAGGCGCTGTTCGGTCAGGGGGTGGTCAATGCGTTCAAAGCGGTACAAGGCCCCGGTGTGCTGAACGCCAAACGGTTGGTGGACAGCGATCTCAGCAGCGGTACCTTTGGCGGAAACTTTGCGCTCTATTCGATTGATACCAAAGGTATCGACAGCACCTGGAGCAACGATATCGGCCAGGTGAAAAACACCGCCAGCGGTAGCGCGCTGTCCGGGCTGGACGTCGGCCTGCGCAAGCAGGGGGCCGGTACGTTGTACCTGACCGGCAATGATACATTCGCCGGCCCGACCGTAGTGGAGGGCGGCAAGCTGATCGTGGGCAAGGTCGCCGGCGGCACCGGCAGTCTGGCGGGTGATGCCTGGGTGCAGTCCGGCGCGGTGCTGGGCGGGCACGGCGTCATCAACGGTTCGGTGGTGGTGCAGAATGGCGGCACGCTGTCGCCCGGTAATTCGGTCGGGACGTTGACGGTCGGCAATGTACGCTTTGACTCCGGCTCGATTTATGAATTTGAGATTGATCCGCAGGGCAACGCCGACCAATTGGTGGTGGCCAATAATGCCCAACTGGCGGGAACCGTGAAGCTGGTCGGGCAAACCACCGGACATCTGGGCGATCGGTTTGCTTTGGTGCAGGTAGGCGGAACGTTGACCGGCGCGTTCGACAAGCTGGAATCGGTCAATAACTCGCTGTTTTTGGCCGACGCGCTTAGCTACAACCCGCAAAGCGCATTCGTCAGCGTGGTGCGCAACAACGTCCGTTTCAGCGACGTGGCGCAAACCGCAAACCAGAGCGCGGTGGCGAATGCCATCGACAACCAGTCGGGCACCGCGGTACTGAGCGCCATTGCCGATCTGCAGGATGCCGACAGCGCCCGGCGCGCCTTTGATAATCTCAACGGCGAGTTTTACGCCACGGCGCGTAATGCGTTGATTCAAAACAGCCGGTCGATACGCGATACCCTGAACAGCACCATGAGCGGCGCGGGCAAAGGCGCCGAGCCCTGGGTGAGCAGTTGGGGATATGACGGCCGTCAGGATGGCGACGGCGCGCAGGCGGGTATGAAATACAATGGTTATGGTCTGCTGCTTGGCAATGGCGGGCATGTGGGGGAACAGGGGGCATTGGGGTTTGCCGTTGGGGCGGAAAAAGGGCGGATCACGATGGACGATCGCGCGTCACGCGGCGATCTGAGCGCCTACCATGCCGGCGTTTACCTGTCTGGCCGGGCGCTGGCGCTCGACCTGCGGTCCGGACTTAGTTACAGCTATATCACCCTCGACAACCAGCGCGACATCAACGTTTCCGGGCTAAATGGCCAGGCAACGGGCGATTATCGCGCCAATCTGGCGCAGGGCTTCGTCGAAGCCAGCCATCGCTTTGATTTCTTTAATACCCTGAGCGTGGAGCCGTATGGCAACACCGCCTGGGTTTGGCTACAGAATCAGAGTGGACAGGAGAGCGGGAACAGCGCGGCGCTGGCGTATGATAAGGACACCACCCACACCGCCTTTGCCACCGGCGGCCTGCGCCTGAAAGTACGGCCATTGTCACGCCTGCCGGTATCGTTGTACGGGGATATCGGCTATCAGCGTCGTTTAATCCGCGACGACAATCAGGTTCGGCTGCGCTTTGTTTCCGGCGGCGATGCCTTTACTACCGAAGGCCTGCCGCTGGCGGATAATACCCGATTGATGCGGGCGGGCGTCGCGGTGGACTTCTCCCGTAATGTCCACCTGTCGCTGGGGTATCAGGGCGATCGCGCAACCCGGGTGAAAGACGACAGCGCGCAGGCACTGTTCAGTATGGCGTTCTGACAGTATGGCATTCTGACGGCATGACGTTCTGAGCAGGCGCGCCTTCCCGGCGGGGAAGGCGCGTTGCGAGGTCAGGGCGCAGGAATGGTAAAACGACGGTGGATGGCTTCCAGTTCTGTCAGCACGTCTTCGCCGAGCGTCAGGTCAAGGCTGCCCAGATTCGTCTTTAATTGTTCCAGCGTGGTGGCGCCGAGCAGGGTGCTGGCGACAAACGGCTGCTGACGCACAAACGCCAGCGCCATCTGCGCCGGATCCAGTCCGTGTTTTTGCGCCAGCGCCACGTATTCAGCGATGGCCTGCTGGGTATGAGGCGCCGAGTAGCGCACAAAGCGGCTAAACAGCGTATTGCGTGCGCCGGCCGGTTTGGCGCCGTTTAGGTATTTGCCCGTCAATGTGCCAAACGCCAGCGGCGAGTAGGCCAGCAGCTCAACCCCTTCATGCTGGCTGATTTCCGCCAGACCGACCTCGAAGCTGCGATTCAGCAGGCTATAGGGATTCTGGATCGAGACGATGCGCGGCAGGTCGTGTTTTTCCGCCAGTTGCAGATAGCGCATCACCCCCCACGGGGTTTCGTTCGACACACCGATATAGCGGATCTTGCCAGCTCGCACCTGTTCGTTCAGCGCTTCCAGCGTTTCCAGCAGCGTGACGGCCGGTTTTTCGCTGGTGTACTGATAGCTCAGTTTGCCGAAGCTGTTGGTCTGGCGCTGCGGCCAGTGCAACTGATACAGATCGATGTAGTCGGTGTTCAGGCGCTTGAGGCTGTCGTCCAGCGCGGCGCGGATATTCTTGCGATCCAGCGCCTGCTGCGGGCGCAGGCTGTTATCGTTGCCGCGCACCGGCCCGGCGACTTTGCTGGCGATGATCAGTTTTTCGCGCCCGCCGCGGCTTTTCAGCCAGGAACCGATATAGCTTTCCGTCAGCCCCTGCGTTTCCGAACGTGGCGGAACCGGATAGATTTCCGCGGTATCAATCAGATTAACGCCGGCGGCAACCGCAAGATCCAACTGGGCGTGGGCATCCGCTTCGCTGTTCTGTTCGCCAAAGGTCATGGTGCCCAGACCCAGCGTACTGACTTCCAAACTGCTGTGGGGAATACGGTGATAGAGCATTGCAGTGTCCTTTTTATTCTTCTGAGTAACGCGGGTGCGACGGCACCGTATTTTCGACTATAACCAAGCCGTGACGAGGGGGGAAGACTCTTTGTGCGGGAAAGCCGGGCATTAATGCGGGAAAAACGATTTTCCCCCTGGCTGGGGAAGCGATGGGGATGGCGGGGCCGAACAACATCCCCGAATCTGGCCCGGCTGACGCGAATAGCCGCTTTAGCGTTCAATCACCTGGGAAATGTTGTCGTTGTTGATCTGGTGTTTTACGCCTTCTTCATCAGTATAACTGAGCAGGCCGGTAGCCGGATCCAGCGTCGGTTTTCCCTTGGTCAGTAGCATCTGGCCGTCTTTGGTGGCGATAACATAGTGGTTGGAGCAGCCGGAGAGCAGGACGACAAAAGTCAGGGCAATGGCGGTTTTTATCCGAAATCGCATGCTGAATTTACCTGTTATTTAGCAAAAAAACTGAACGTCTTTTGAGTCTAGCAAAGCATCGTCCGAGCGAGGTTAGGATTTATGGTAAAAAAATTAAAAAGATACGTAAGGATGGGGCGGGAAACGGCACGCTGGCCGTTTCCCGTGGGGGAATTAGTGTTTTTTGACCGATTTCTTGCCGCGGATCAGGTTCAGCGCCTCCACTGACATGGAGAAGAACATGGCGAAGTAGATGTAGCCTTTCGGTACGTGGATATCGACGCTTTCCAGAATCAGCGTAAAGCCGACCAGAATCAGGAACGACAACGCCAGCATTTTCACCGACGGGTGACGATCGACAAATTCGCCGATGGGGCGGGCGGAAAACATCATGACGCCGACGGCAATCACTACTGCCGCCATCATAATAAACAGATGGTCGGACAGGCCCACGGCGGTAATCACCGAATCCAGGCTGAAGATGATGTCCAGCAGCATAATCTGTACGATGGCGCCAAAGAAGGAATGCACCTGCGAGGTGTGGTCTTCCGCACCGCCTTCGATGGTTTCGTGGATTTCCTTGCTGGATTTCCAGATCAGGAACAGGCCGCCGAGGAACAGAATCAGGTCGCGGGCGGAAACTTCCTGCCCGAAAACGCTAAACAGCGGATTGGTGAGTCTGATAACCCAGGCGATGGACGCCAGCAGGCCGAGGCGCATCAGCATGGCGCCCATCAGGCCGATACGGCGGGCTTTGTTCTGCTGATGTTTGGGGAGCTTGGCGACAACCAGCGACAAAAAGATGATGTTGTCTATGCCCAGCACGATTTCCAATATGGTGAGTGTCCCCAGCGCCAGCCATGCGTTAGGGTCTGCGATCCAATCGAACATTATCTCAATGCATCCTTAAACGAAACGTAAACAACTATTATCTCTGGCCCGCTACCGTGCAGGCAAGAGGATTTAGGCTATGCCCTGCCCGGTGGGCATTACAGCAGAAAATGCCGGGCCAGTAACGGTGTAGTAAAGGTTTTCTTCAGATAAAAACCGCGCGGCAGCGTCAGAATCGGCTGCCCATGTTCGCCAATCGCTTCGGTCAGCGCCCGGCTGTTGGCGGCCTTGGGGCGTAGCTGCAACACCTCGCCGTGACGAGCGGTGATGCTTTCCACTTTGCCCAGCACGATCAAATCCATCAGCTCTTCCCAGTCCTGGCGTAACTGCCGCTCTTCCTCCGGGCTGGGGCTCCATAACAATGGCGCGCCGATACGGCGTTCTCCCAGCGGGATAGGACGCGAACCCTCCACCGGAATCCACAGCACTTTGGTCAGCTTGTGGCGCACATGGCTGCTTTCCCAGGTCACGCCGCTGTTGCCGGTTAGCGGCGCTACGCAGACAAAGGTGGTTTCCAGCGGCCGACCCTGTTCATCCACCGGGATGGTTTTCAGCTCAATGCCGATATCGGGGAAATCCTGCTCCGGCTTGCTGCCGGCGCTGGCGCCCAGAAAACGCTCCAGCAGCACGCCGATCCACCCTTTGTCTCGTTTAAGGTTGGCAGGCAGCGGCAGTTGGGCGATTCGGGCCAATTCCGCCAGCGAATAGCCGGCCAGCGCCTGCGCCCGCAGCAACAGGGCTTGTTCACTGTCCGGCGGGTTCTGGTGGGGAGTGGGTGTCTGCATGGATTGCTTATCCGTTACTGATAACAAGGGTGATTAAAAAAAGTACAGCCATAACGGAGGATAACGTCAGGCAGTCGGTTATTCGGCTGAAAAATAATAATAGCATGATTCTTTTATGATTTTTTTCCCACTCTTCACAGGGAAAAATGCGCTGCCGATTTTTGTTCATGACAAGACACCGGCAATGAACAGGATTTTACACTATGTTATCCACAGTTTTTTTGGGATAACCGGGATAACTCGGGATCACTGTTTTGATTTACAGCCTTGACGGGTGGTGCTTTTGCTGGTTTTGCTGATTTTTTGGCTGGATTTCGGCGCTTGCCTGTGGATAAAACCGGCGTAGTGCGATCTTTCGCCATTCCGAAAACCACGGCGGAATCGTGCCGCGTCAGGCGGTGGAGAAGTCGTGGAAAGACAGGGTAATTGGTTGAAAGGGAATAGCAATTTAGTGGTGGAGATCACGGCCGCGTGAAGGGTTAAATGAGTTTTACGCACTTTTTCATGATGTTCTTCACAAAGATGTCCACAGAAAAAGTGAATAAACCAGCGGAATTGCCGCATGAATGTTTATAACTTCGATCCTATCTGTGGGTTAACGGCGTTTTATCAGAGATGCGCGGGAGTGACGAGGCGGCGGCTCAAGCCGTCGATGTCCGGTGCGATCGCCGGAAGCGGCATCAATAAAAGGGATGTAAAGCGGGAGTTTACCGTCTGTCAGGAGTGTGAAACAATCGAGTCATCTTTGCATTCTAGTTTATCGAGGTAGTCCGGTGATCGACGATGATGGCTACCGCCCGAATGTTGGTATTGTAATTTGTAATCGGCAGGGTCAGGTATTGTGGGCCCGTCGCTACGGCCAGCACTCCTGGCAGTTTCCTCAAGGGGGAATCAACCCCGGAGAAAGCGCGGAACAAGCGATGTACCGCGAACTGTTCGAGGAGGTGGGGCTGCGGAAAAAGGACGTTCGTATCTTGGCTTCCACCCGAAGCTGGTTACGCTATAAATTGCCAAAACGTTTGGTGCGTTGGGATACAAAACCGGTATGTATCGGCCAAAAGCAAAAATGGTTTCTGCTACAGTTAATGTGTAATGAATCAGACATCAACATGCAAAGCAGCGGCACCCCGGAATTCGACGGGTGGCGCTGGGTGAGCTACTGGTATCCGGTGCGCCAGGTGGTGTCGTTCAAACGTGACGTTTATCGAAAGGTGATGAAGGAGTTTGTCATCGCCGTGATGCAGCTACAGGAGAATTCGGTTACCCGAATATCATCAGGAACCAGACGAAAACGAGGATAATCCGACACATCATGATGCTCACGCGACTGCGAGAAATTATTGAAAAGGTTGCGGCCGCGGCCCGGCTGAGTGATGCGTTGGATATTCTGGTGAATGAAACCTGTCTGGCGATGGATACCGAAGTCTGTTCCATCTATTTGGCCGATCACGATCGTCAATGTTATTACCTGATGGCGACGCGCGGGCTGAAAAAGCCGCGCGGCCGCACCATTACGCTGGCGTTCGGCCAGGGGATTGTCGGGCTGGTCGGCGAACGGGCGGAACCTATCAATCTGGCGGATGCGCAAAGCCACCCCAGTTTCAAATTCATTCCTGCCGTACGCGAACAGCACTTCCGCTCGTTTCTGGGCGTGCCGGTGATCCATCGGCGTCAACTGCTGGGCGTGCTGGTGGTGCAGCAGCGCGAACACCGGCAGTTCGACAAAAACGAAGAATCGTTCATGGTGACGCTGGCCACCCAGATGGCGGCCATCCTGTCCCTGTCCCAGATGAAAGCGCTGTTCGGGCAATACCGGCAGACACGCATCAAGGCGATGGCGGCCTCTTCCGGCGTGGCGATCGCTACCGGCTGGCAGGATCGCGGTCAGCCGTCGCTGGAACTGGTGTTTCCGGCCTCCAGTCTGGATAGCGATCGCGAACGATCGCGGCTGCTGATGGCGATGGAAGAGGCCGGGGCGGAGTTCCGCCGTTTCAGTAAACGTTTCAGCGCCAGCGCGCAGAAAGAGAGCGCGGCGATCTTCGATTTCTATTCCCACCTGCTCAACGACGCCCGCCTCAAACGCGAACTGTTTCAGGAGGTGGATACCGGCAGCGTCGCCGAATGGGCGGTCAAAGTGGTGATCGAGCGCTTTGCCGCGCAATTCGCCAGCCTGCAGGACCCTTACCTGCGCGATCGTTCCAGCGACTTGCGGGCGCTGGGGCAACGCCTGCTGTTCCATCTCGACGACAATGCCCAGAGCAACGGCCAGTGGCCGGAGCGCTTCATTCTGGTGGCTGACGAGCTGACCGCCACGCTGCTGGCGGAGGTGCCGCAGGAGCGTCTGGCCGGCGTGGTCGCCTATGACGGCGCCGCCAATTCCCACGCCGCCATTCTGGTGCGGGCGATGGGCATTCCCACGCTGATGGGCGCCGATATTCAACCCGAGCTGTTGCATCAGCGACTGCTGGTGCTGGATGGTTATCGCGGCGAGTTGCTGGTCGATCCGGAACCGGTGCTGGTGCAGGAGTATCAGCGCCTGCTGAGTGAGGAAAACGAACTCACCCGGCTGGCGGAAGATGACATGGAACGTCCGGCGGTGCTGAAAAGCGGCGAGCGGGTGGAAGTGATGCTCAACGCCGGTCTGAGCGCCGAGCATGAAAAGCGCTTTATCAATCAGGTGGACGGAGTCGGGTTGTATCGCACCGAAATCCCGTTCATGCTGCAAAATGGTTTCCCCTCGGAAGAGGAGCAGATGACGCAATATGAAGGCATGTTGCGGCTTTATCCGTCCCGTCCGGTGATGTTGCGCACGCTGGATATCGGTGCGGACAAGCAATTGCCTTATCTGCCCATCAGTGAGGAAAATCCCTGTCTGGGCTGGCGCGGTATCCGCGTCACGCTCGATCAGCCGGAAATTTTCATGATTCAGGTTCGCGCCATGCTGCGCGCCAACGCGCATATCGGCAACCTGAGCATTTTACTGCCGATGATCAACAGCCTGGATGAGATCGATGAGGCCAAACGGTTGATCGATCGCGCCGCGGCGGAAGTGGCGGAAATGCTTGGTTTCCCGCAGCCGCGGCCGCGCATCGGCATTATGATCGAAGTGCCGTCGGTGCTGTTCCTGTTGCCGCATCTGGCGTCCCGCATCGATTTTGTCTCCGTCGGCACCAATGACCTGACCCAGTATCTGCTGGCGGTGGATCGTAATAATCCGCATGTCGGCGCCCTGTACGACAGCCTGCATCCGTCGATGCTGCAGGCGCTAAACATGATCATCACCCATTGCCGGCAATATTCGTTGCCGGTATCGGTGTGCGGCGAGATGGCCGGCGAGCCGATGGGCGCGCTGCTGTTGATCGGGTTGGGATACCGCACGCTGAGCATGAACGGGCGTAGCGTCGCCCGCATCAAATACCTGCTGCGCCGGATTGGCGAGGACGAAGCGCGCCAGTTGGCGGGCAAGGTGCTTCAGGCGCAAACCGCCAGCGAAGTGCGCCAGTGGGCATCGATTTTCATCGAAGAGCGTGGGCTGGGCGGTCTGATTCGCGGCGGGCGTTGAGCGCGGCGTCGCCTCATTTTTCATGCCGGATTCGTGCCGGAAATGTTTACAGTTCTTTTATCCCCTCGTCGCCAACTGTTTCCGTTGGCTATGCTATCATGCGCAACCGCGGACGGCTGACGGAAGCCCTGCCTTCCTTCCGGCCCTTGAATAGCCCCGAAATCAGGGACAAAGCAACGATAATGTGGTGATCGATGACGACGAGCTATCTGGTATTTCCCCAGTTTGATCCGGTGATTTTTTCGTTAGGGCCGGTTTCCCTGCACTGGTATGGATTAATGTATTTGGTCGGGTTTGTGTTTGCCATGTGGCTGGCGGTTCGCCGGGCGAACAAACCAGGTAGCGGATGGCGCAAGGAAGAGGTGGAAAACCTGCTCTATTTCGGGTTCCTTGGCGTATTTGTGGGTGGTCGTCTGGGCTATGTGCTGTTCTACGCTTTCCCTTCGTTTCTGGATAATCCGCTCTATCTGTTCCGCGTGTGGGACGGCGGCATGTCTTTCCACGGCGGCCTGCTTGGCGTCATCACGGTCATGCTGTGGTTTGCGCATCGCACCAAACGTCATTTCTTCCAGGTGTCTGATTTCATGGCTCCGCTGATTCCGTTTGGTCTGGGCGCCGGGCGTCTGGGTAACTTTATCAATGGCGAACTGTGGGGCCGCGTTACTACCGATACACCGTGGGCGATGCTGTTTCCCGGTTCGCGCGGCGAAGACATGGCGCTGGCGGCCGGCAACCCGCAGTGGCAGGCGATTTTCAATCAATACGGCGTATTGCCTCGTCACCCGTCGCAGTTGTATGAACTGGTGCTGGAAGGGGTGGTGCTGTTTATCATTCTGAATGTGTTCATTCGCAAAGCACGCCCGATGGGCAGCGTGTCCGGCCTGTTCCTGATTGGCTACGGTTCTTTCCGCATTATTGTGGAATTCTTCCGCCAGCCGGATGCCCAACTGGGGCTGTTCGGCGGCATCAGTATGGGGCAGATTCTGTCGGTGCCGATGGTGCTGGCCGGTATTCTGATGATGGTCTGGGCGTATCGTCGCCAGTCTGCCCGGCAGTGATTGTTGTTAAAAATTAAGTCGATGAGGTGGTATGAAACAGTATCTGGAACTGATGAAAAAGGTGCTCGAAGAAGGAACTCCCAAGGATGACCGCACGGGTACGGGGACGTTATCGATTTTCGGCCATCAGATGCGTTTCAACCTGCAGGATGGTTTTCCGCTGGTGACCACCAAACGTTGCCACCTGCGTTCCATCATCCATGAGCTGTTGTGGTTTCTGAACGGCGATACCAATGTCGGCTACCTGCATGACAACAAGGTCACCATTTGGGATGAATGGGCGGATGAAAATGGCGATCTGGGGCCGGTTTACGGTAAACAGTGGCGTGCATGGGGAACGGCGGACGGCCGTCAGATAGACCAGTTGCAGACGGTGCTGAAACAGCTGAAACAGGACCCGGATTCCCGTCGCATCATCGTTTCCGCCTGGAATGTGGGCGAACTGGACAAAATGGCGTTGGCGCCCTGCCATGCGTTTTTCCAGTTTTATGTCGCGAACGGCAAGCTGTCCTGCCAGTTGTACCAGCGCTCCTGCGACATTTTCCTCGGCCTGCCGTTCAACATTGCCAGCTATGCGCTGCTGGTGCATATGATGGCACAGCAGTGTGACCTGGAGGTCGGCGATTTCGTCTGGACCGGCGGCGACACCCACCTCTACAACAACCACCTTGAACAGACGCATCTGCAGCTTAGCCGTGAGCCGCGTCCCTTACCGCGGTTGGTGATCAAACGCCGTCCGGCTTCGCTGTTTGATTACCAGTTTGACGATTTCGAGATCGAAGGTTATGACCCGCACCCTGCCATCAAGGCGCCGGTCGCGGTTTAAATCTGATCTTACCCTGATATCACCGCCCAACGGCGGATGTCGCTGACAACAGAAATGGCTGTTTTCTGTTGATTGGCCGGGCATCTTGCCGTTGGGCGGTTTTTTGTCTTATCCCCTGATTTGCGAGCCGCCGCGCAGTTTCTCTGTCGGTTGCCGTCGCCCCGCATCTTGCCTGCGAAGCGCTTCGTAACCTTATCCTCTGGCACTATTCACGCTGATACCACGCTCTAGAATGGCGGCCATGAACAGAAACAACGTACGGCAACAGGGTTTTTCCCTGCTGGAACTCATCGTGGTGATCACCATCGTGGCTTTGCTGACCGGCGGCGGACTGCATAGCTGGCTGGCTTATCGCCAGGCCCTTTTGCTGGAACAGCATGCCCGGCACCTGCTGGCATTCATGGCGCGGATACAGGCCAACGCCAACTGGCATAGTCAGACCGAAAGCCTGTGGTTCAAGTCGGCGGGCGACCATTGGTGCCTTGGGAGTGGCGCCGAACCTGCTGCCTGTCCAACGGAAAGCGCTTTCGTTTTTACCCGCGCGGCGCAGGACGCGGCGATCGTCGACGCCACTAGCGAGCGATTGGTGTTTTACGGCCTGCGTAATGCCGCACAGGCTGGGCATCTCACTCTGAGCAATCCGGCCGGGCGCGTGAGGCTGGTGATATCGGCGCGCGGGCGCCTGCGCCTTTGCAGCGAATCCCGGCCGGTGCAGGGAATATCGCTATGCTGAGCAAGTTAACCGGGAGGCGCGCGGGCGGGTTTACCCTGCCGGAGGTGATGCTGGCGATGGGAATGAGCAGCCTGATCATGTTGGCGGTGGCGCAGTTGCTACCGTTGTTGCAGGCTCAAACGCAGGATAGCGCCAGTCTGATCCGGCTGGAACAACTGCTTAGCCAGACCCTGTTCGGCATAGAAAAAGACCTGCGGCGCGCCGGATTTTGCGCCGGTCGTTGCCAGGGAACCGCTCTGACGCTGGAGGCCAGCGCCACGAAACAGGTGAGTTGCCTGTCGCTGGCTTATGACGTCAACCGCAATGGCCGCTGGGAAACGGGGGAGCAGTCGGAGCCGGAGTTTTTCAGCTATCGCCTGCGCGAGGGCGCGCTGGAGGTGCAAACGGGCGGCCCGCGTTGTCAGGGAAATCGCTGGGAGAAATTGCTGGATCCCGGCGAGGTGACCATCGCCCGTTTTGAGGTCGCGAGGGAGACGTCCGGCGCGCAACCGCGCTATCGGGTATCGCTGGAAGGGTACTGGACCGCGCGTCCGACACGACGGTGGCAGGTCAATAGCCTGGTGACAGGGAGGAATTATGCAGGGTAGACGACAGCAGGGCAGCATACTGGTGATAGTGATGTTGGTGATGATGATTGGCTTGTTAATGTTGGGTGGATTGCAACGTCAGTTGGATATCCAGTTGCAGCAGGGAATTGACGAACAGCGCTTCTGGCAGGCATTCAATCAGGGTCTGTCGTCGCTGAACTGGGGAATGGGACTGCGCTGGCAAACCACCGACGAGTGGCAGTGTCAGATTCAGCAGTCGGCGCAGTTACGCGCCTGCCTGCGTATGAATGGCGAAGACCATGCCGGGCTGTTGCGGGGTGAAGGGCGGATAGCCGGTAATCCACAACCGTTGGCGTTTTATCACCGGGTCATGGTTGATGCCGCAGCGGCTGGCGGCGGCATCCGACCCGTCGCGGGCGGATGGCTGGATTTTTGCCCGGATGCGGCGGAGCTGGCCTGTGTCCTGGCGCAATGAAAGGCCGCGTCGTGATCCCTGCGCCGGGTTCAGTCTGCCGGAAACGCTGGTCGCAGCACTGTTATTCGCGGTTTCGCTGACTGGACTCTTGCAATATCATCAGATACTTCAGCAATCGTTGTTGCATCAGATGCAGCAGCGTCAGGCGTGGCGGCTGGCTCATCAGCAACTGGAAACCGAAGGTGCCGACAGCGTTTCACCGCCGCAAATCGTTCCCGCCGGATGGGGCGTGAGCCGGGAAGAACAGCGCCATCCCCCGGCCTGTCGCCGCGTGACGGTGACCGTGGTGACGCCCTATCGCTATCGTGCGGTGCTCGGCCGCTGGTTTTGTGATGCCCCTGACGCGGTTGTACAACGTGACAGCCCATAGCCTGGAATAATTGCCTGTATAACGCCTTTGGAGATGTTGATGCGGAAATCTTGTATTTGGTTAAGCGCCCTGTTGCTGTGTTTCTGGTTTCCGATCAGTCAGGCTGCGGATGGCTGGCAGCCGCTACCCGAGACGATACGAAAGAGTGAGAATGATGTTCGGCAGTATCAGGCTATACGGCTTGATAACGGTATGACGGTTCTGCTGGTGTCCGATACGCAGGCCACCCGTTCGCTGGCGGCGTTGGCGCTGCCGGTCGGTTCGCTGGACAACCCTCCGCAGCAGCCGGGTCTGGCTCACTATCTGGAACACATGCTGCTGATGGGGTCGAAGCGCTACCCGCAGGCGGATGGGCTGGCCGAATTTCTGAAAATGCACGGCGGCAGCCACAATGCCAGCACGGCGTCTTATCGCACTGCGTTCTATCTCGAAGTGGAAAACGATGCGTTGCAGCCCGCCGTCGACCGGCTGGCCGATGCGATTGCCGAACCGCTGCTCGACCCGGTCAACGCCGATCGTGAGCGTCACGCGGTCAATGCGGAGTTAACTATGGCTCGCGCCCGCGATGGTTTGCGCATGGAGCAGGTGGAGGCGGAAACCATTAACCCGGCACATCCCGGTTCCCGCTTTGCAGGCGGCAATCTGGAAACCCTCAGCGATAAGCCCGGCAGTAAACTGCATGATGAACTGGTCAATTTCTACCAACGCTACTACTCCGCCAACCTGATGAAAGGTGTGATTTACGGCAAGTTGCCGTTGCCGGATCTGGCCGCCATCGCCGCCTCGACCTTCGGGCGGATAGCGAATCGTCAAGCCAGCGTGCCGCCGATTACCGCACCGGTAGTGACCGATGCGCAGCGTGGGTTGTTTATCCATTATGTTCCGGCGCAACCCCGCAAGCAGTTGAAGATTGAATTTCGGATCGATAACAACAGTCCGGCGTTTCGCAGCAAAACGGATACCTACATCAGCTATCTGATCGGCAACCGCAGTCAGAACACGCTTTCTGACTGGCTGCAAAAACAAGGGCTGGCTGAGTCGGTACGTGCCAGTTCTGACCCGATGTCTGAACGTGACAGCGGCGTATTCAATATCAGCGTTGATTTGACCGACAAGGGACTGGCACAGCAGGACAACGTGATCGCCGGAGTATTCAGCTATCTGGAAAAGCTGCGCGCGGAAGGGATTCAACCGCGTTATTTTGATGAAATCTCACGCGTGCTGGGTATTGATTTCCGCTACCCCTCTCTTACCCGCGACATGAGCTATGTGGAGTGGCTGGCGGATACCATGCTGCGGCTGCCGGTGGAATATACCCTTGAAGGGCCTTATCTGGCGGATCGGTTCGATCCTGAGGCGATCAAGGCCCGATTGTCGGCCATGACGCCGCAAAACGCGCGCATCTGGGTGATAAGCCCAGAGCAGCCCCATAATAAAGAAGCCTATTTTGTTGGCGCGCCTTATCAGGTAGACAAGATTGGCGATGCGCGGATAGCGCGGTGGCAGAAGATGGCTCAGTCGTTGGCTCTCAGCCTGCCGGTGCCCAACCCCTATATACCGGACAATTTTTCGCTGATTGCCGCGGATGCCGCCATCACGCATCCAAAGAAAGTGGTCGATCAGCCGGGGCTGCGCGTGTTTTACATGCCCAGCCGCTATTTCGCCAGCGAACCCAAAGCCGATATTACGCTGATGCTGCTTAATCGGATGGCGAACGATTCCGCCCGTCATCAGGTGCTGTTCGCCCTGAATGATTATCTGGCCGGCGTGGCGCTGGATGCGCTTAGTTACCAGGCATCGGTGGGCGGCATCAGTTTCTCCACCGGCAGCGATGACGGGTTGATGATGACGGCCAGCGGCTACACCCAGCATCTGCCGGAGCTATTGCTGACGCTGGTGGAACAATACGCCAACTTCAGCTCGACGGAAGAACAGTTGGAACAGGCAAAATCCTGGTACGCCGAACAACTGGATGCAGCCGAGAAGGCCAAAGCGTATGAACAGGCGATGTTCCCGATTAAGGGGCTGTCGAACGTGCCTTACAGCGAACGAAGCGAGCGGCGCAACTTGCTGAAAGACATTACGCTGCAGGAGCTGATGCAATACCGCAAGGCTTTATTGCAGCAGGCCGCGCCGGAAATGCTGGTGGTCGGCAACCTGGAGCAGGACAAGGTGGTCAGCTTGTCGCACAGCCTGCGTGAGCGCCTTGGCTGCGGCGGTACCGAATGGTGGCGCGGGCAGTCGGTCAGCATCAGTCAATCACAGAGAGCCACGCTGCAACGCAGCGCTGGCAGCACGGATTCGGCACTGGCGGCGGTATATATTCCGGCAGGGTATGGCGAAGTACAGAGCGCGGCTTACAGTAAGCTGCTGGGGCAGATCATTCATCCCTGGTTCTTTAATCAGTTGCGTACTGACGAACAGCTGGGCTATGCCGTGTTCGCCACCCCGGTTTCGGTCGATCGCCAGTGGGGGATTGGTTTCCTGCTGCAAAGCAACAGCCAGCAGCCCGCCTACCTCTATCAACGTTATCAGGACTTTTTCGGTAAGGCGGAGCAGCGCCTGAACGCCATGAACGCAGAGACGTTTGCTCAGAATAAGCAGGGGTTGATCAATGCGCTCAGTCAGCCGCCGCAAACGCTGGATGAAGAGGCGGCCCGTCTACGTGGCGATCTGGAGCGGGAGAATTTTGCCTTCGATACCCGCCAGCAGCTGATCGGACAACTGGCGTCCATTTCTTCGACGCAGTTAACCGACTTTTTCCGCCAGGCGCTGCATCCGCAGGGGCTGGCGATTTTGTCCCAGGTTTCCGGCAGTGCGAGCGGGCAGGCGGACTACGCCCGGCCGTCGGAATGGCAATCCTATGCCTCTACTTCCGCGCTGCAACGGACGCTGACGCTAAAACCGGTGGAGCAAAAGGTGGAACAAAAACAGACGGAAACGCAGTAAGAGTAAGGTGCTGGTGAGATTCTGAAATACCTGTGCCGGGATAATGGCCGGCACAGGAAAAGAAGGGGAGCAGTGTGAGTAACGCGTGGCGATGAACCACGCGTTATTTGCCTTACAGGTCGATGACCAGAATCTTGGAACGACGCTGGTAGTTGTAAAGCTCCTGCTTGCGCTTCGGCAGCACGGCGACCTCCGCCGGCTGGAAACCGCGTTCCTGGAACCAGTGGATGCTGTGGGTGGTCAGCACGAACAGGCGTTTGAGTCCCTGCTGGCGGGCCTGTACGGCGATATGGTGCAGCAACTGATCGCCACGCGACGAGTTGCGGTATTCCGGGTGGACCGCCACGCAGGCCATTTCACCGATACTCTCTTCCGGGAATGGATAGAGCGCGGCGCAGGCGATAGTCAGATTATCGCGGACCACCACGGTGAATTTGTCTATCTCCATTTCGAGTTGTTCGCGCGAACGGCGCACCAGAATGCCTTGCTGTTCCAGCGGGCGAATCAGCTCCAGAATGCCGCCGATGTCATTGATGGTCGCCCGGCGGATTTGCTCGGCGCTTTCCATCACGATCTGGGTACCGATGCCGTCGCGGGAGAACAGTTCCTGCAACAGCGCACCATCTTCCTGATAGCTGATCAGGTGGCTGCGGCGTACTCCGCTGCGGCAGGCTTTTACCGCGCCGCGCAGGAAACGCACAATCTCGGAGTTATAGTCGCCGGCTTCCTCCAGTGACTGGATGCGCTGTTGGGCTTCGTCCGGCAGCAGTTCGGACACAATGCTGCCTTCGATGTTGGTCACGCCCTGAGAGGCGCAAAAACCGATCATCTTTTCGGCCCGGAGTTTGATAGCCAACTGGGTGGCGACTTCTTCCGACGTCAGGTTGAAACTTTCGCCGGTGACGGAAACCGCTACCGGGCCCAACAGCACGATGGCGCCGCTGTCCAACTGGCGATGCAGCGCTTCTTCGTCGATGCGGCGAATGCGCCCGCTGTGGCAGTAGTCCACGCCGTCATCCACGCCCAGCGGCTGGGCAATGATGAAGTTGCCGCTGACCACGTTAATGTGCGCGCCTTGTAGCGGCGTGTTCAGCAGGCTCATCGACAGCCGGGCGGTGATGTCCAGTTGCAGCATGCCGGCCGCCTGTTTCACCAGTTCCAGCGTGGTGCTGTCTGTCACGCGGGTGTGCTTGTGGTAGCGGGGCTCGTAGTTATGGGCCATCAGGTTCGCATCGATCTGGGGTCGTGCGCCATAAACCACCACCAGCTTGATGCCGAGACTATGTAACAGCCCGATATCATTGACGATTTTGGCAAAATTTTCATGCTCGATAGCTTCGCCGCCGAGCATAATGACAAACGTTTTACCGCGATGTGCGTTGATGTAAGGAACTGAGTGGCGGAAGCCTTGAACCAGTTCTGTACTACGTTCCTTCACTGCGAGCCCTCTTTGAATTTTTATTCGATATTTTCGTATTTTTATTCCTCGTAAACCAAAAGGCAAGCGATAACTTTTCGGTCTGGCCCGATAGTTCAGAGAAGTCTGCTTATCACAGTAAAAAACATAAAAATGATTTTTGCATGACAGCCCGATGCGTATTAGTTAAAGTTTTTGACGTTTTTATCAATCTGCCTGATTTCTTTAGCCATTACCGGAGTTGCATGTCTGATCCGAAGCACCATCTGACCCGTCGTCATTTATTACAGGGCGCCGCCGCCACCTGGTTACTGAGTATCAGCGGCATCGGGCTGGCCGCCGTCTCGCAGGTGCTTGCCGTGCGGGTGTGGCCTTCTTCTTCCTATAGCCGTGTGACGCTGGAGTCCAGCCAGCCGCTCAAGTACCGCCAGTTCATGCTGGAAAATCCCGAACGTCTGGTGGTGGATATTGAAAACGCCTCGTTGAATAGCGTGCTGAAAAATGCCGGCCGGCAATTCGAACGGCCGGATCCTTTCATCAAAACGGCGCGTGCCGGGCAGTTTGACAAGAATACCGTGCGTCTGGTGCTGGAATTAAGGCAGAAGGTCAATCCTAAACTGTTTACGCTGGCGCCGGTCGCCGGCTTCCGAAACCGTCTGGTGATGGATTTGTACCCCGCCGCCGGTCGTTACGACGAGGCTGATGATCCGCTGCTGGCGTTGCTGGAGGATTACAATAAAGGCGAACTGGAACGGACGCTGCCGCCGGAAAGGCCCAAAGACGGTAAGGCGGGGCGCGAAAGACCGCTGGTTATCATGCTTGATCCGGGACACGGCGGCGAGGACCCCGGCGCCATCGGCAAAAACCGGACCCGCGAAAAAGACGTGGTGCTGCAAATTGCCCGGCGCCTGAAAGCGCTGATCGAGCGTGAGCGCAACATGAAGGTCTACATGACCCGCAATGAGGATGTGTTCATTCCGCTCAAAGTGCGGGTGGCTAAAGCGCGCAAACAGCGCGCCGACCTGTTCGTCTCTATCCACGCCGATGCCTTCACCAACCGTGCTGCCCGCGGTTCCTCGGTGTTTGCCCTGTCAAAAAAAGGCGCGACCAGCTCTGCGGCGCGTTATCTGGCGCAAACCCAGAACGAATCTGATTTGATTGGCGGCGTCAGCCTGAGCGGCGATCGTTATCTGGACAGTACCATGTTTGACATGGTGCAAACCCTGACCATTAACGACAGCCTGAAATTCGGCAAGGAAATTCTGCATCGGCTGGGAAAGGTCAATCATCTGCACAAAAACAGCGTCGACCAGGCCGGATTTGCGGTGCTGAAGGCGCCGGATATTCCGTCGGTGCTGGTGGAAACGGCGTTTATCAGCAATCTGGAAGAGGAACGCAAGCTGCGTACCAGCCGTTTTCAGCAGCAGGTGGCGCAATCGATTCTGGAAGGGATCAAAGCCTATTTCGCGGCTCAGGTGCGGTAATCGCCGAAAGGCGTACTGTGCCGGGGAGAATTGCCTGAACGACAGGCATAAAAAAACACCCTTTAGGGTGTCTGTTTATTGGTTGCGGGGGCCGGATTTGAACCGACGACCTTCGGGTTATGAGCCCGACGAGCTACCAGGCTGCTCCACCCCGCGTCCGTCTTACTTCTTCTTATATGACTGCCTGGTACATCTAATTGGTTGCGGGGGGCCGGATTTGAACCGACGACCTTCGGGTTATGAGCCCGACGAGCTACCAGGCTGCTCCACCCCGCGTCCGTGGATGCGCACTATACTCCGCGTTCATTTCGATGCAACCTCTTTTTGCAAATAGTTTACGCTTTTGCAGACAGATGGTGAAATTATCGGCGTGATGCCGTTTTTTTAGACTGCCGTATGTCGTTTTGATGCGATGCGTTTTATTCTCTCCGCCTGTTTGTTATCGTTCTGCGTGGTTTTACATTCAAGCAAGAAGAGAGCACGGAAATGAAAGGATGGTGGGGGAAATACGTGTTGACCGGGGTCGTCATCGCCACACTGGCCGGTTGTCAGACCCGGCCCAGCGATCGTGGTCAGCAATATAAAGATGGCCGTCTTGATCAGCCTCTGGAATGGGTAAACTCGCCGAACGCCAACGGCAAACCGGTAAATACGGTCGATTTTTCCCAGCAGATCAGCCAGATTCAAGCCTCCTCCCCCGGGCTCTATTCCCGTAACGGCGATATTTTTCAGGCCATTCATAACTGGATTCAGGCCGGCGGCGATACCCGCCAACTGACGCAGTTCGGCCTTAGCGCCTGGCAGATGGAAGGCGTCGATAGCTTCGGCAACGTACAGTTTACCGGTTATTACACCCCGGTGGTGCAGGCGCGCCGCTATCGTCAGGGCGAGTTCCGTTTCCCATTGTACGCAATGCCTCGTGTGCGCAAGAACGGCCGTCTGCCGGATCGCGCCGCCATTTATTCCGGCGCGTTGAGCAACGAGCTGGCTATCGCCTGGACCAACTCCCTGATGGATAACTTTATGATGGAAGTGCAGGGTAGTGGTTATGTGGATTTCGGCGATGGTAGCCCGCTGACCTTTTTTGGCTATGCAGGCAAAAACGGTCATGCTTACCGCAGTATCGGCAAGGTGTTGATCGATCGTGGCGAGGTGCCGAAAGAAGAGATGTCGATGCAGGCCATTCGGCAGTGGGCCGACCGGCATTCCGAAGCGGAAGTACGGGAATTATTGGTGCAGAATCCCTCTTTCGTGTTCTTTAAATCGATGGCGTCGATGCCGGTGAAAGGCGCCAGCGCGGTGCCGCTGGTGGCCAAAGCGTCGGTGGCGTCTGACCGCTCGCTGATCCCGGCCGGCACTACGCTGTTGGCGGAAGTGCCGCTGCTGGATAATCAGGGCAAATTTACCGGCCAATATGAGATGCGCTTAATGGTCGCGCTGGATGTCGGCGGGGCGATTAAAGGGCAGCATTTCGATATCTATCAGGGGATTGGTTCAGAGGCCGGGCATGCGGCCGGGTTCTACAATCATTACGGCCGGGTGTGGGTATTGAAGAATGCGCAGTCTGCCTCTGCCATGCCGCTGCTTAGCGCAGGCAACAGCCGCGGGACTGGCGGGGGATTGGTCGGTAATCCGAATTAAATCAGACAGTCCCGTCGTCAGTATATGGTGGCGTGGGGCTGTCAGCCGATAAATTTGACCATCGGGATGCAGGCCAGTGAGAAGCCCCGCGGCGAGTGGTAGAGGCTGACTTCATCGCCTGAAAATCCCAGCGAGCGGTAAAACGGCGCGGCGTTCAGGCTGGCGTCGAGCCGGATTTCCACCAGACCCGCCGCGCGAGCCAGCATTTCCAGATGTTGCATCATCCGTTTGCCTACCCCTTGCCCCATCGCCTCCGGGTCGACAAACACCGCGTCGATCATGCCGGTGTGAAAATTGATCATTCCCGTTGCCACGATCCGACCGGCGCTCTCCGCCAGGTGGAAATGGTGGGTGACGGTGTTCTCGAACGTCTCGCTGAGGGTGCCGCTGGTCCAGAGCTGCAGTTGCTCAGCGGTATAGTCATGGCGGCAGCCGTGCAGGATGGCGCGGTTACGGAGATCGAATACCGTCTGCGCATCAATTCGGCGGGCTTTACGCAACGTGATTGCGGCAGGTTGCATCAATCGGCCCCTGTTGCGGCGTTGTGGTAACGGGCAGCGGAAAGTACCGCACTGTTGACCAGATTGGTTGGGTGCCCGACGGCAAATGCCAGCACATTCTCAAACGCGGTTTTAAAATAAAGCTCGTAGCTGTTGCGTTCGACATAGCCAATATGCGGTGTGGCCAGCACATTAGGCAGCGTCAATAGCGGTTCGTTTTCCGGCGTCGCGGGTTCGTTGTCGAAGACATCCAGCGCGGCCTGTTTGCCGGGATGAGTGGACAACTCGCGCCACAGCGCGCCCGGTTCCACCAGTTCGGCGCGGCTGATATTGACGAACAATGAATCTGGCTTCATCAGCGCCAGATCGTTCCGGGTTACGCAGCAGCGGGTGGCGTCGTTCAGGCGCAAATGCAGTGACAGCACGTCAGCGCCGGCAAAAAACGCGGCCTTGCTGTCGGCGGCGCTAAAGCCGTGCCGGCGCGCCAGTTCACGTGACGTCTCGCTGCCCCACACCAGCACCGTCATGCCGAATGCCGCGCCATATCGGGCGATACGCTGCCCGATTTTGCCGTATCCCCAGATGCCGAGCGTCAGGCCATGCAGCGTTCTTCCCAATCCCAATGTGCCGTTCTGTTGCCAGTGCCCCTGAGTCAACTGAGTGCTGTAGCAGGGCAGATGGCGCGATGCCGCCATGATCAAACCCCAGCATAATTCGGCGGGAGCCACCGGTGAGCCGGTGCCTTCGGCGACCGCGACGCCATGCCGGGTACAGGCGTCAACACTGAGGTGCTGGCTTACTTTGCCGGTCTGGCTGATGAGCTTCAGGTTCGGCAGTTGAGCCAGTAATTCATCAGTAATACGGGTGCGCTCACGAATCAGCACCAGCGCTTCAACATCTTGCAGCTGCGCCGCCAGTTGGGCGGCATCGGTATAGGTCTGATTCAGAACCTGTACCTGATGACCGTTCAACAGCGAAAAGCAGTCCAGCTGTCTGACGCAGTCCTGATAGTCATCTAATATGGCGATGTTCATGCCGGGCATCCTTACTCGTGTTTTATTGTGCGTTGGGGAGGCAGGTCATGATGAATTCCCGCTCGGTCTGGTCGGTAACCCGAAATCCCAGCCGGTGATACAGATGACGCGCCGGATTATTTTTCAGCACGCTCAGCACCACCGCTTGACCCTGCGCTGATGCCTGCGCGAGCAGTGTTTCGATCAGTTGCTTGCCGATGCCGCGATTTTGAAAATCCGGATGGATCTGAATCTGAATCAGATACCAGTGCTGTTCCTGCGGCATGAAGCGATATTTGAACAACCCGGCGGGTTGCCCCTCCACCCGCACGATATGGGCGTGTTCAAATTCGTAACGAACGCGCCGCATCAGGCTGTCGTGATCTGTCGAGGCGCCAATATCCGCCAGATATTTCCCCATGGTTAGTCTGCGCAGTTGCAGCAGGAAGTCGATATCGGATTCGGTGGCGGGGAGCAGTTCAGGATGCATGGTTTCCTCCGGCGGCGCGCCGCCTAATAAGCGTCATCAGTTAAAGTGCCACAGCTCCACTGAGGTCGTCACCTGTCAAAGCGGTAAATAATCAAGGCTGAGTAAACGCTCCCCCCATGTAGAACACCGGCGTGTGGGATTGATTGGCGTTATCCACTGCGCAAACGGTCCTGACTGGAGTATCATCGCTGCCGTTTGAGATTGAGTGAAGGTGGGCAATGAGTACGCAATTATCCGAAAGTTATCTGCAACGTTTTGGCGGTACGGCGCGTTTGTACGGCCAGCGGGCGTTGTCGCTGTTTGCCGACGCGCATGTGTGCGTGATCGGTATTGGCGGGGTCGGGTCCTGGGCGGCGGAAGCGCTGGCGCGCACCGGCATCGGCGCTATTACCCTGATTGACATGGATGATGTGTGCGTCAGCAACACCAACCGGCAGATTCACGCCCTGCGCCAGCACACCGGGCAGTTGAAAACCGAGGTGATGAAGGAACGAATTCTGGCGATCAATCCGGAATGCCGGGTGACCTGTGTCGATGATTTCATCAGCGCAGATAATGTGGCGGAACTGCTGGACAACAATTTCAGCTATGTGATTGATGCTATCGATAGTGTGCGCCCCAAGGCCGCGCTGCTGGCCTGGTGCCGTCGCTACAAAATTCCGGTGGTGACCACCGGCGGCGCGGGAGGGCAAATCGACCCGACCCGTATTGAAGTCGCCGATCTGGCGAAAACTATTCAGGATCCGCTGGCGGCCAAGCTGCGTGAACGGCTGAAGCACGATTTTAATATCGTTAAAAACAGCAAAGGCAAGCTGGGCATTGACTGTGTGTTTTCCAGCGAACCGCTGATGTACCCGCAGCCGGATGGCTCGGTTTGCGCATCGCGTAGCACCGCCGACGGCGTAAAACGTATGGACTGTGCATCCGGCTTCGGCGCCGCGACCATGGTGACCGCCACCTTTGGTTTTGTGGCGGTTTCCCATGCGTTGAAAAAAATGATGGCGCGCGATGCCCGACAGTCGCAGGCTGCCGCGTTGAATCAGAATTCGTGACGGGCGATGTCGTGGATGCGGCTGGCCAGCGCGGCCAACCCGCCGGCGCGCGACGCACTGAGTTCGGCGCGCAGCCCCAGCCGGTCAAATAGCGCCAGCGGGTCGATCTGCCGCAACGTTTCCGCGGTTTTGCCCTCTACCGCCGTCAACACAACAGCCAGCAGCCCGCGCACGATGCGGCCGTCGCTGTCGCCGTAAAAGTGCAGCGTGCCGTCCGCCTGCCGTTGATACCCCAACCAGACGCGGTTTTCGCAACCGGACAGTTCGATGTGTTCCTGACGAAGCGTGTCCGGCAGCGATGGCAGCGATTTGCTCAGCATAATCAACTGCCGATAGCGTTCTTCCCAGGAACGACAGGCGTCAAAACGCGCCGTCAGCGCTGTTTCATCAATGTCCGTGCCAAACGGGTGGCGGGTAGCGTCGGTCGTCATCAGTTAATCCATCAGTAATTCAAGGGCTTTTTGGGTAGCCTGGACCAGACGGTCTACGTCTTGCGGCTGGTTATAAGGCGCAAATGAGGCCCGCAGCGTGCCGGGCACGCCCAACGCCGCCATCAGCGGCTGGGCGCAATGGTGACCGGCTCGCAGGGCGATGCCGTCCTCCGCCAGCAAGGTCACCAGATCGTGGTGGTGCACGCCGTCGATAGTGAATGACAACAGGCTGGAGTCGGGAGCGCGGAAGCTGCGAAAGCCGGGTAACGCGCTCAGTTGCCGTTCCGCATCGTTCGCCAGGTCGACGCTATGTCGCTCCGCCGCCGGGCGGTCTTGTTGCTGCCACCAGTCAATGGCTGCCGCCAGACCGATCACCCCGGCAATGTGCGGCGTACCGGCTTCGAAACGCTGGGGAATGGCCTGGGGCGTAAAACCGTCAAACGACACCGTCGTCATCATTTTTCCACCGCCCTGCCAGGGCGGCATGGTTTCCAGCAGGGCCGGTTTGCCGTACAGCACGCCAATACCGGTGGGGGCATACAGTTTGTGGCCGGAGAATGCATAAAAGTCGATATCCAGCGCCGTCACGTCGGTCGCCGTGTGCGCAATGCCCTGCGCGCCATCGACCACCACCACCGCACCGGCCTGATGCGCCAGCGTAATCGCCCGTTTCAGGTCCGGCATGCCGCCCGTCACATTTGACATCTGCCCGATAGCCAGCAGGCGGGTTCGGGCGTTGATCAGCGAGGGCAGCAGTTGAAGATCGGGCAGATAATCCGCGCCCAGCGGCAGCTTCACCACCCGCGCACCGGTTTGCTGCGCCACCATCAGCCACGGGATCAGATTGGCATGGTGCTCGGCTTCACTGACCAGGATTTCATCGCCGGGTTGTAAACGCGGGCGGGCATAACATTGCGCCACCAGATTGATCGCTTCCGTCGCGCCTTTGGTCCAGACGATGCCGCGCGCCTGTGCTGCGCCAATGAAATCCGCCACTTTTTCACGCGCCTGCTCGAACGCTTCCGACAACTGTCGGGCGGCACGGTGCTGACTGCGATGAACATTACCCGTTTCACTGGCGTAGTAGTGCTGAACCGCGGTGATAACCGCTTCGGGTTTCAGCGACGTGGCGGCACTGTCAAGATAGACGCCAGACTGGCGAAGCGCGGGAAATTGCTGGCGAAAATACGGGGCGTTAAACGGTTTCATGTCGATCCTCTGTTGAGCGACAGATCCTGTCCCATTTTTGCGGCTGAAACAAGTTTAGGACGATCCTGAACGAAAACTCCGTTCAGCTTGCTACCCTTAACCTTGCTTTATTTGGAATTTAATAATGACTAATGCCTTAATTTAGGCATTTAAAAATACTGGTAGTAAAATATGAAGAATAAGATTTCAATTATTGCCGCCCTGGGTCTGGCATTATCGCTGTCAGCCTGTTCCAGCAATTATGTGCTGGAAACCTCCGACGGACGGACCATCATTGCCGATGGCAAGCCGAAGGTGGATGAAGAAACTGGTCTCATCAGCTACACCGATGCCTACGGTCACCATCAACAGATTAATCGTGATGCTTTGAGATCGATGACGGAAGCGAAGTGATCGATCTCTTCTGGTCAATACAATACGGGCAAAAAAAAAAGCACCGCAAAACGCGGTGCTATGCAAAAATCACTTAGACAGACAGGGTAAATGTACAGGAAATGAAAGGTAGCATCGCTACCGCGTCTGAAATGCAGACAGTAAACAAATAGCAAACACAACATCACAACCACAAGCCAAAAGCACGTCAGTCAACCTTTCGCACTTTTCGTTCCGGCTCAGGGAAGTGGCGCTACTATAGGTATTTGCTGGTGCATCCTCAACGGACAATTTATAATGCATCGGATTACAAAAACTAATGGCAAATCACGGTAGCATTTACCGGGGTGGGCCGCATACGAAGAATCCGGTTTATGTCGAAACGATTGCCGCCTCTCAATGCCTTGCGCGTCTTTGATGCTGCTGCCCGCCACCTCAGTTTTACCCGTGCGGCCGAAGAGTTATTCGTTACACAGGCTGCCGTCAGTCATCAGATCAAATCGCTGGAAGATTTTCTCGGCCTGAAACTGTTCCGCCGCCGTAACCGTTCCCTGTTGCTGACGGAAGAAGGGCAGAGCTATTTTTTGGATATCAAAGAAATCTTTTCCGCGCTCAATGAAGCGACCCGTAAACTACAGGCTCGTAGCGCCAAAGGCGCGCTGACGGTCAGCCTGTTGCCCAGCTTTGCCATTCACTGGCTGGTGCCGCGCTTGTCGAGTTTCAACTCGGATTACCCAGGCATTGATGTGCGTATTCAGGCGGTGGACCGGGAAGAGGAACGACTGTCGGACGATGTGGACGTGGCTATTTTCTACGGACGCGGCAACTGGCCGGGATTGCGGGTAGAAAAACTGTACGCGGAGTATTTGTTGCCGGTTTGCTCGCCGCAATTGCTGGCCGGGGAACACCCGCTGAAAACGCCGGGAGACCTGGTATGGCATACGCTGTTGCATGACGCCTCGCGGCGTGACTGGATGGCCTATACCCGCCAGTTGGGGATAACTCAGATTAATGTGCAGCAAGGGCCGATTTTCAGTCATAGCGCGATGGTGTTGCAGGCGGCGATTCACGGCCAGGGGGTTGCGCTGGCCAACAATGTGATGGCGCAGACGGAGATTGAAGCGGGCAGGCTGGTGTGTCCGTTCAATGACGTACTGGTCAGCAAAAACGCATTTTATCTGGTTTGTCATGACAGTCAGGCGGAACTGGGTAAAATAGCCGCCTTTCGCCAATGGATTCTGGCTCGTGCGGCCAGCGAACAGGAAAAGTTCCGCTTCCGCTACGACAACGGTTCTCGTTGAACAACAGGCTCGTTGAACAACAGGCTCGTTGAACAAAACGCTCGTTGAACAACCGTTCACGCTGAATCCGCCGGGTTCAGCCCTTTTTTCTTGATAACGGAATAGATCGCACGATGAACAGCCGTTTCATGCTGATATTCGCCGCCATCAGCGGGTTTGTATATGTGGCGCTGGGGGCGTTCGGCACGCATGTGCTGAGTAAATCGCTGGGCGAGGCGGAAATGTCCTGGTTGCATACCGGGCTCCAGTATCAGGCGTTTCACACGCTGGCGATTATGGCGCTGTCGGTGGCGATGCATCAACGGGCGAATGTCTGGTTTTACTGGAGTGCGGCGTTTCTGGCGCTGGGTACGCTGCTGTTTAGCGGCAGCCTGTACTGTCTGGCGTTGTCGCACCTCAAACTATGGGTATTTGTCACTCCGGTGGGGGGCTTGTGCTTCCTGGCGGGCTGGCTGTTACTGTTAATTGGAGCCTTACGCTTAAAGAAAAAGGCTGAGTAGCATGAATAAAGTGATTTTGTACTGCCGCCCTGGATTTGAGAAAGAGTGCGCGGCGGAAATTACCGACAAGGCGGCGCGTTATAACGTCTATGGCTTTGTGCGGGTAAAGGATAACAGCGGATATGTGATTTTTGAGTGCTACCAGCACGAAGACGCCGATCGGCTGATTAAGGAATTACCGTTCCGGGAACTGGTGTTCGCACGTCAGATGATGGTATGCGGCGAATTGCTGCGCGATCTGCCGCCGGAGGATCGCATCACGCCGATAGTCGGGATGCTGACCGGGGCGATAGAACGGGCCGGAGAGCTGCGGGTGGAAGTGCCGGATACCAACGAAAGCAAGGAACTGATGAAGTTCTGCCGCAAGTTCACGGTGCCGCTGCGCGCCGCGCTGCGGGAAAACCGCATCCTGCTGGCGCAGGAGAAAGCCAACCGCCCGGTTATCCATGTATTGTTCATCGCCCCCGGTTGCTGCTATGTCGGCTACTCCTACAGCAATAACAATTCGCCGTTCTATATGGGGATTCCGCGGCTGAAATTCCCCGCCGATGCTCCCAGCCGCTCGACGCTGAAGCTGGAAGAAGCCTTTCATACCTTCGTGCCGGCGGACGAGTGGGACGAACGATTGGGCAGCGGCATGTATGCGGTTGATCTGGGCGCTTGCCCCGGCGGCTGGACCTATCAACTGGTGAAACGCAGTATGATGGTGCATGCCGTCGATAACGGTATGATGGCGCCAAGCCTGATGGATACCGGGCAGGTCATTCACCATCAGGCAGACGGTTTCCGCTTTGAGCCGCCGCGCAACAATATCTACTGGCTGGTGTGCGATATGGTGGAAAAACCAGCTAAAGTCACCAACCGCATGGCCGACTGGCTGGTCAATGGCTGGTGCCGTGAAGTGATCTTCAACCTGAAGCTGCCGATGAAAAAGCGCTACGAAGAAGTGACCCAGAATCTGGCCTTGCTGGCGCAGCGGCTGGAAGAGAACAGCATCAATTTTGAAATTCACGCCAAACATCTCTATCACGATCGTGAAGAGGTCACCGTTCATGCACGGCGTATCTGGGGTGCGATTCCCGGCCGACGCGACGAACGCTGATTTCCACCGCCGGTCGCTAATCTCTCGGCGTGCCGGCGGTTTAACGCCGCCTAGCCCGATGCGGGCAGGCGTAGCTGTTGCAGGTTGCCATTGAGTACCAGATCGGTTCTGAGCGTGGCGACCTCACGGCTGCGGTAAGCCATGTCCTGTTGGGATTCCAGCTTGCGGCGCCATTTCTCCGGTATCTGTTCCAACTGCTGGTATAGCGCCTCCAGCGAACCAGCTTGTTGCAATAACTGAGCGGCGGTTTTCGGCCCAATGCCGCTCACGCCGGGGATTTTGCTGCTGCTGATACCCGCCAGCCCCCAGTAATCCGGCAATTGTTCGGGCTGCACGCCGAACTCCTGCTGGATGAACGGCACATCCAGCCAGCGCTTCTGAAAGTAATCCCGAATGCGAATGGTCGGCGCCAATAGCTGACAGTAACCTTTATCGGTCGAGACAATGGTGGCCTGGTGACCTTGCGCGGCGACCTTGCAGGCCAGCGTGGCGGCCAGATCGTCGGCTTCATTGCCCGGCGAGTGCCAACTGTCCACCCCTAACGCCAGAAAGGCGTCCCTGATTTGCGGCAGTTCCTGCGACAGATTTTCCGGCATGGGCGCGCGGCCAGCCTTGTATTCCGGCAGCAACTGGTGGCGCCAGCTCTGGTCACGCTGTTCATCGTCAAAGACGGCAACGGCATGAGTGGGTTGACTGTGCTGTATCAACTGGCCCAGCGCGTGCTGGCAGGCAGTCAGGCACGGGGAGCCTTGTACCGCATGAATGCGTCGGATCAGGTTGAGTGCGTCGACAATAAGCAGATGTACGGCCATAAGCGGTAGTCATGTGAGTCTGAGTCGCCGCCGGACTAGCGTCGTCGGCGGCGAACTGGTGGTCAGGAACTGATTTCGTAGCACGGAACGTAAGCGCTGCCGGGCAGCTTCATACGCTGCTGGGACACGAAGTCCTGCAACAGTTGGTCCATGCTCTTCATGATGTCGGCATTACCGTGCAGTTTGTAAGGGCCGTGCTCTTCGATGGCCCGAATGCCCGCCTCTTTGACGTTACCTGCTACGATACCGGAAAACGCCCGACGCAACGTCGCAGCCAACTGTTCGGCCGGCTGGTCAGGATGCAGGTTAAGGTTAGCCATGTTCTCGTGCGTCGGTTCGAACGGCAGTTGCAAGTCCGGCGCGATGCGCAGCGACCAGTTGAAGCTGTAAGCGTCGCCAGTATGGCGGCGATGCTCTTTCACCTGTGGCATGGTTTTTTTCATCTGGCGAGCCACTTCGGCGGCGTCGTTGATGATGATGGAATAATAACGGCGTGCCTGACGGCCCAGCGTACTGACGATGAATTCGTCGAGCACCCGGAAGTAGTCGGCGCTTTCCTGCGGGCCGGTGAGAATAATCGGCAACACCTGCTCGCTGTTGTCCGGGTCCATCATGATGCCCAGCAAATAGAGGAATTCTTCCGCAGTGCCGACCCCGCCAGGGAAAATAATGATGCCGTGACCGATGCGCACAAACGCTTCCAGTCGTTTTTCAATATCCGGCATGATAATCAGTTCATTCACCAGCGGATTGGGCGGCTCGGCGGCGATGATGGACGGCTCGGTCATGCCGATGAAGCGCCCGTCCCGGTAACGCTGCTGAGCATGGCCTACGGCGGCGCCTTTCATCGGGGCTTCCATCGCGCCCGGTCCGCAACCGGTACAGATGTTCAGCTCGCGTAAGCCGAGCTGGCTGCCGACTTTGCGGGCGTACAGGTATTCGGTTTCATTGATCGAATGACCGCCCCAGCACACCACCAGATTCGGCTCCTCGCCGACATGCAGCGCTCTGGCGTTGCGCAGGATGGAGAACACCAGATTAGTGATGTGGGTGGAATCTTCGAGATCCAGATTTTGATAACGGCCGGCGCTGGCGATCTGCCCGTTCACAAACAGAATATCTCGCAGCACGGCGAACAGGTTGGCCTGCAGCGAACGGATAATTTGCCCGTCGACAAATGCGTCTTCCGGCGGGTTGACCAGTTCCAGCTTCACGCCGCGCTCACGGCGTAGCACGTTGATGTCGAAATCCTCGTAACGGGAGAGCAACTCCTTGCTGTTGTCCGTCTGACTGCCGGAGTTCAGGACGGCGAGGGAACAATTGCGGAATAGCCGGTAAAGATCGCTGCTGGCCGTGCTTTTCAGCATATCCACTTCCAACTGCGACAGTAAATCCATGGACCCTAGCGGGCTGATATGTGTGATCATACTACTCCCTGAAACGCAGTGTGCGACGACAGTTGTTCAAGACGTTTGCCCAACACGCAGGTTTAGATGCGTTTGTGTGATACGTTTCTTTGCTGTCTCACCTTAACGTGTCGCATAGCCTTTTGCCAAGGCATGGTAACCTCCCGACGATAAAGTTGCGCGGCGTTACGCACTTTGATGCGCATTCTGTCGACGGCAGGCGCCATAATCGGGATAGAATGTGTATTCAGTGAAATCCGACGGACCCAGAGTGAGAGGTAAGATGGAGCAGCAGGTATCACAGGCGCTGAACGCATTCACCCAGCGTTATGTCGAGTTATGGCAGCGGGAAACGGGACATCCGCCAGCCAGCGATGAGCTGTATGGCGTGGCTTCGCCCTGTATCGTCGCCACGCAGGATAGCCGTGTGCACTGGCTGCCGCGGGCGCAGAGCGTGGCGGCGCGCTTGGATGGCGTTGAACGGGCGCTGGATATTCAGCTGCACCCGGATGCGCACGCCTTTTTCACCAGCCAGTTCGCCGGCGACATGACGGCCCGTTTTGACGATCTGGAATGCACGCTGCTTCAGGCCTGGAGCGAGGACGATTTTATTCGCCTGCAGGAGAACCTGATTGGTCATCTTTTGACACAAAAACGACTAAAGTTGTCACCTACGTTATTTCTTGCGACGACGGATTCTGAAATGGCGCTAATCTCTTTGTGCAACCTGAGCGGCGAAGTTGTGCTGGAGGAATTTGGTACACGTCAGCGTCGAGTGTTGTCATCGGATCTGGTTGATTTTCTCCATAAGCTGTTGCCATTGATTCCATAATGCTGAATCGCGTTTCGCTTTTCGGCGTGTGAGATATCTCTTACATTGCGTGTAAGCGATCTCTTATCTTTAATATTAAACTAAGATTTCCGTTTAATTTTTACATTATTAATTAATGAATTAATGGTGTTCGTCTATAAACCGCGATTTTTGTACGGCTATTGGGGCGTTTGGGTGGGTTGCTGATTCGGTTTAATTAATACATCTTATTATTCAGTTTCGTAACACGGTAACAGGTTATGTCGACCATGCCAGGAGGGCAGGAAGCCAATTTCTGTTACAACCAGACTCTTTTTTCAGGATGAAATTAGGGACACCTCCAGGATGGAGAATGAGAGCCGGCCTGGGAATGCCGGTGGGGCAGGAGCCTAAAGGAATGCGATCACGGATGATTATGAAGGATCGACCGTCACGGATGAAAGAGGGATCGCCAGCAAGGATTGTGGGTTAGGAGGACCATCAGGGACAAGTTTTCAAGGACGAGCAGGGAAGCAACAAGGTAGCGGGACTGCTGCAAACGAACTAAGAGGGAACCGAGAAATCGGTTCCCTCTTTTCGTTTTTGCCTGTTGCCGTTCAGTCTGCGTCTCCCGGCGGCGGGGCGCGTCCGGGGTGCCAGAACCGAACAACGATGCTATGCTTTGCCGCCCTGTTACCGAGCCTGACGAGATCCCGGCCCATGAGTGTAGAGATTCGCATCCGACAATCGCTGTTCGCTATCGAGCATGCCCTGAAGGCGAGCCCGTTATGGCAGCCTTCCGCGCCTGATGAGGCGGCGTTTGCCAGCCAGGAGCCGTTCTGCATCGATACCATGGCGGCCGAGCAGTGGTTGCAATGGGTATTTCTGCCGCGCATGCACGCGTTACTGGACAGCGGCGCGCCGTTGCCGGCCCGGCTTGCTATCCTGCCTTACTTCGAGGTGGCGTTCGATGGGCGCTCGGATGACGTCGGCGAGTTGCTGGCGCAGTTGGGGGCGTTGGACGCCCTGTTTGAGGAGTGAGGATGCTGGAGATTGTTTATCAGGATGAGCATCTGATTGCGGTGAACAAACCGGCCGGTTGGCTGGTGCACCGCAGCTGGTTGGATCGCAAGGAAAAAGTGGTGGTGATGCAAACGGTGCGCGACCAGATTGGTCAGCACGTGTTTACCGTGCACCGTCTGGACCGTCCCACTTCCGGCGTGCTGTTGATGGCGTTGTCCCCCGAAGTGGCGCGGCTACTGGCGCAGCAGTTCGAGCAGCATCAGATGGAGAAAACCTACCATGCGGTGGTTCGCGGCTATGTGATGGAGGACGGCGTGATTGATTACGCGCTGACGGAAGAGCTGGATCGCATCGCCGACAAATTTGCCGACCCCGACAAAGCGCCGCAGCCTGCCGTCAGCCACTATCGGGTACTGGCTCGTGCCGAAATGCCGGTGGCGATCGGGCGTTATGACACCGCCCGCTACAGCCTGCTGCAATTGAACCCCAAGACCGGGCGTAAGCACCAACTGCGGCGACATATGGCGCATTTGCGCCATCCCATTATTGGCGACACCACCCACGGCGACCTGCGCCAGAACCGCGGCATGGCGGCGCACTTCGACTGCGCCCGCCTGATGTTGCACGCCAGCTGTTTGTCGCTGACTCACCCGGTTACCAACGAACCGCTGGCTATCTCGGCACGCTGGGATGATCCCTGGCAGGGCGTAATGACGCAGTTTGGCTGGCAAGGCAGTCTCCCTGATGTTGAAAGGGTTGAGTTTCCTCTGGCGTCGGGTCAGGATAACGACCTGACGTCAGCATAAAACAGGAGAATCAGCGTCATGGCGCAAGTCGGTATTTTTGTTGGCACGGTGTATGGCAACGCGTTGCTGGTGGCGGAAGAAGCGGAAAGCATTCTTAAGGCGCACGGGCATGAAGTAAAGGTTTTCGAGGAAGCCTCGGTAGATGACTGGCTGGCTTACAGTCAGCAGACGGTGCTGGTGGTGACCTCTACAACTGGGCAGGGGCAGTTGCCGGAGTCTATCGTGCCGTTGTACGAAACGCTGCGCGAGAAAGTCGGTTATCAGCCGGATTTACGCTACGGGCTGATTGCGCTGGGAGACAGCAGCTACGATAACTTCTGCGGCGGCGGCCATCAGTTTGATGCCTTGCTACAGGAGATGGGCGCGAAGCGCGTGGGCGAGCTGCTGGAAATTGATGCAACCGAGCATCCGGAACCCGAGGTGGTTTCCTGCCCGTGGGTGGAGTCCTGGGCGGCGCTGCTGGATGCGTAATTGCTAATGCCTATGTCGGGCGTAGGTTGTGAAAACGGGGCCCTCAGGCCCCGTTTCTTATGCCGGATTGGCTGCGTTGCAGCCTGGTTGTCGACGCTACTTAGCGCTGGGTCAGTTTTTCCAGATCGGATTCGATTTCGCTGATCTTGTTGGTGACGACGCTTTCCAGATGACGCAGGTCGGACAGTATCTTGCGCTTCAAATCCACCTCAACCTGATCGCGCTGGCAAATCTGATCGAGCTCGTCCACCACATAACGCAGATTGGGGCTGATCTCGTTGATTTCCTTGTAACCCTGCCCAGCGTTGTCTGCGACGATGGTCTTGCGCTGGCGCGGATATTTGAACTTGACGCTTTTAGCGAAAAATTCCCCTTTATCCTTGCGAAAGTAAATTTTCAGAATATCGTTGCTGGCTTCCTGACGGAGGCTATAGCGGTCGATATCTTCCGGGTTGGAAATCCCAAGACTTTTCAGATTGTCGTACATAACACCACCTTTCTTGTTTTACGTCGGCTTGAAAAACTGGGCCAGTGTTGTTGGTCGTGACGGCTTGATGCCGTAAAAAATGGCGGGTGATAGCCCGCCATTCAGTTTAGTCGATAGTGGTATTAGTCGATAGTGCGTAATAACTCATTAATCCCCACTTTACCGCGGGTTTTCGCATCCACTTTTTTCACGATCACTGCGCAATACAGGCTGTGGCTGCCGTCTTTAGCGGGCAGGTTGCCGGATACCACCACCGAGCCCGCCGGCACGCGGCCGTAATGGATTTCGCCGGTTTCACGGTCGTAAATGCGGGTGCTCTGGCTGATGAATACGCCCATCGAGATCACCGAGCCTTCTTCCACGATCACGCCTTCCACGACTTCGGAGCGGGCGCCGATGAAGCAGTTGTCTTCGATAATGGTCGGGTTAGCCTGCAGCGGTTCCAGCACGCCGCCGATGCCGACGCCGCCGGACAGGTGCACGTTTTTGCCGATCTGAGCGCAGGAGCCGACGGTCGCCCAGGTGTCGACCATCGAGCCTTCGTCGACGTAGGCGCCGATGTTGACGTAAGACGGCATCAGCACGGTGTTACGGGCGATAAACGCGCCCTGACGTACGCTGGCAGGCGGCACGACGCGGAAACCTTCGCGCTGAAAGCGCGCTTCATCGTAACCGGCGAATTTCATCGGCACTTTGTCGTAGTAGCGGGTTTCGGAGCCTTCCATCAGTTGGTTATCATTGATGCGGAAAGAGAGCAGCACCGCTTTCTTCAGCCACTGATGCGTCACCCATTGGCCGTTGATTTTCTCAGCCACGCGCAGCATACCGCTGTCTAACTGGCTGATAACCTGATTCACCGCTTCGCGTGTCACCGTGTCCACATTGGCCGGGGTGATGTCTGCGCGACGCTCAAATGCGGTTTCGATGATGTTCTGTAATTGCTGCATCCTGTTTCTCTTTCGTTATTAATCAAACCAGGCCGCGTGCCGCTATGCGGGGCGCGGCTTAATATTTAAGAAGCTACTTTATCGTTTGGGTCGAGGGCTTCTGTCAACCGTTGTTGCAACTTAAGCCGTAATTCGGGGCTTAATGCCCGTCTTTCGCTATCCGCCAGAATAAACAGGTCTTCTACCCGTTCGCCGATGGTGGAAATACGGGCGCCGTGCAGCGACAGATTAAGGTCGGCGAACACTTCACCCACCCGCGCCAGCAGGCCGGGTTGATCGAGCGCGATCAGCTCCATGTAGCTACGCCGGTCGGTATGCGTCGGCAGAAAACCGACTTCCGTCGGCACGCTGAAGTGTCGCAGGCGTGAGGAGGGCCGGCGCACTCTCGGGTGCTGGTAATCCCGTTGGGTCAGCGCCTGCTCGATAGCGTGGCGGATCATGTCGTGCCGATCCGGCGCCAGCGGGCTGCCGTCCGGCTCCAGCACGATAAAGGTATCCATCGCCATGCCGTCGCGGCTGGTGAAGATCTGGGCGTCGTGCACGCTCAGGTTACGCCTGTCCAGTTCGCCGGCGACCGCGGCGAACAGATAAGGGCGGTCCGGGCTCCAGATAAAGATTTCGGTGCCGCCGCGGCTGGCCTGATGGCTGATCAGCACCATCGGCTTGTTGACGTCATGCTCCAGTAGATGGCGAGCGTGCCAGGCCAGTTGATTGGGGGAATGGCGCAGGAAGTAGTCGGCGCGGCAGCGGCTCCAGATGTGGTGCAGCGCTTCTTCGTCGATATTGTCCATACGCAACAGCGCCAGCGCCTGCAACCGGTGATGACGCACCCGCTCGCGCAGGTCCGGCGAGTTCTGCATGCCGCGGCGCAGTTGTTTCTCGGTGGCGAAATACAATTCGCGCAGCAGGCTCTGTTTCCAACTGTTCCACAGCGTCTCATTGGTGGCGCAGATATCCGCCACGGTCAGGTTCAGCAGATAGCGTAGCCGGGTTTCGCTTTGTACCTGTTCGGCGAATTGCTGGATCACCGCCGGGTCCTGAATGTCGCGGCGTTGCGCGGTGACCGACATCAACAGATGACAGCGTACCAGCCAGGCCACCAATTGGGTTTCCCGCGAGTTCAACCCGTGCAGCACGGCGAACTCCAGCGCGTCTTTGGCGCCCAGTTCCGAGTGGTCGCCGCCGCGCCCTTTGGCGATGTCGTGGAACAACGCCGCCAGCAGCAACAATTCCGGCTGCGGCAACCGTGGATACAGTTCCACGCACAGCGGATGCGATGCGCGGGTGGCTTCTTCGGTAAAACTTTCCAGTTTCAGCAATACCCGGATGGTGTGCTCATCCACGGTATAGGCGTGGAACAGGTCAAACTGCATCTGCCCGACGATATTGCCCCACAACGGCATATAGGCCCATAGCACGCTGTGGGTGTGCATCGGCAGCAAGGCCCGGCTGACGGCACGCGGATGGCGCAAAATATTCATGAACAGGTTGCGCGCTTCCGGGATGGTGCACAGCGGCTGGGTCAGATGCCGGCGCGCATGGCGCAAGTGGCGCAATGTGGTTGAATAGATGCCGGTGATTTCCTGATTGCGCACCATCAGGTAGAACATGCGGATAATGGCTTCGGGTTTGTGCTCGAACAGGGTTTCGTCACGCAGGTCGATAAGCTGGCCGCGCAACTGGAATTCCTCATCCAGCGGGCGGGGTTTCTCGCTGGCATCCAACGCCAGAATGGCTTCGTCGAACAGTTGCAGCAACATCTGATTGAGTTCGCCCACCCGACGCGTCATACGGTAGAAGTCTTTCATCATGTGTTCTACCGGCGCGTTGCCTTCGCCCTGATACTGCAGCAGTTGCGCTACATTGAGCTGGCGGTCGAACAACAGGCGGTTATCGTAACGTGGCAGGATCGAATGCAGAGCGAAGCGAATGCGCCACAGAAAACTCTGGCATTCGTTCAGTTCATTGCGCTCGGCTTCGGTCAGAAAACCGAACCCTACCATTTCGTTGAGCGACGTGGCGCCAAAATGGCGGCGTGCGACCCACAGCAGAGTGTGGATATCCCGCAGCCCGCCGGGGCTGCTTTTGATGTCCGGCTCCAGATTGTAACTGGTGCTATGGTAGCGCTGATGGCGTTCCCGCTGCTCGGCGATCTTGGCGGGGAAAAAGGTTTCCGAGGGCCAGAACGCGTCGCTGAAAATGTGTTTTTGCAGCATCAGGAACAGCGCCACGTCCCCGCAAATCATGCGGGATTCGATCAGGTTGGTGGCGACGGAAATATCCGCCCGGCCTTCTTCCAGACATTCGTCCAGCGTGCGCACGCTGTGGCCGACTTCCAGCCGCAGGTCCCACAGCAATGTGATAAAGGTGCCGATAGCCTGTGACTGAGCATCCGTCAGCTTGTGTTGGCTCAGGACCAGCAGGTCGATATCCGATAGCGGGTGTAATTCCCCGCGCCCGTAGCCGCCTACCGCCACCAGCGCGGTTTGCGGCACACGCTCAAAACCGTAAAAGCGCCATAGCCGTTGCATCAGGTGATCGATAAACAGCGTGCGGGCATCGATCAACGCTTCCGCGCTGACGCCGGCTTTGAATTCCTCCGTCAACCAACTCTGGAACTGTTCCAGATGGGTTTTCAGCGTCTGGCATTTCAGCATGTCGTCCGTGAAGGTGAGGGGAGAAGCCGGTGCCGGGTGAACCGTGGTGGTGGAACCGGGAGTATCGTGCGGAAGGTCTCTGTCGATCATAGTTGCGCCACCATAACCATAAAAAAAGCCGGCATCAGCCGGCTTATGTTCAATTATTCCTGATGCGTGATGATGTTGGGGATGGTGTCATCCTTACGCAACGTCATTATTTCGCAGCCGTTTTCAGTTACCACAATAGTATGCTCGTATTGTGCCGACAAGCTGCGATCCTTGGTTTTTACCGTCCAGCCGTCTTTCATGGTGCGGATGCGGTAATCGCCGGCGTTGACCATTGGCTCCACGGTAAACGCCATGCCCGGCTGCAGTACCATGCCGCCGTCGTCGGCGTCATAGTGCAGCACCTGCGGCTCTTCATGGAAACCGCGGCCGATGCCATGACCGCAGTACTCGCGCACGACGGAGAAATCCTGCGCTTCCACATATTTCTGGATTTCGCGGCCCAGCGTGCGCAACCGGACGCCCGGTTTAATCATCCGCAGCGCCAGATACAGGCTTTCCTGAGTAACCTTGCACAGGCGTTCCCCCAGAATGGTCGGTTTGCCGACAATGAACATTTTGGAGGTGTCGCCGTGAAAATCGTCTTTAATTACCGTAACGTCGATGTTGACGATATCGCCGTCTTTGAGGATTTTTTCGTCGCTCGGAATGCCGTGGCACACTACTTCGTTGACGGAGATGCAGACGGATTTCGGAAAGCCGTGATAGCCGAGGCTGGCGGAAACCGCGTTTTGCTTGTTGGTGATGTGGTCATGACAGAGGCGGTCCAGCTCGCCGGTGCTCACGCCCGGCACCACGTGCGGTTCGATGATTTCCAGCACTTCCGCCGCCAAACGGCCGGCCACACGCATTTTTTCGATATCTTCAGAGGTTTTGATTGAGATTGCCATTGAATTCAGTCCACAGGTATCGCCTTTGCCGGCGAAAGAGGGTCGATAAATAGTGATTTATGGTATCAGCCCTGCCTGACACTGCCAAATCATCATTCCGTCATGGGAGTGTCATCGGGGATGTGGCGCACGGCGCTAGAATGCAACAAAAGTTGGTGTCCGGGGGCGGTTTATGGTATAAAGCGCGCCGGTGTTCCGGCTGGAATTTTCAGATGACTGAGTTCTGCCGGTTCAAACTGAACTCACTATGTGTATAACACACACGTGTCGGCACATTCGCCGGGGTGCCTGAGTGGTTTGCTCCATTCGGGTCGGCGCAATGGGACACGTGGAGGCATAACCCCATACTTAATCTACAGAGGTAATCATGGCAACTGTTTCCATGCGCGACATGCTCAAGGCGGGCGTACACTTTGGTCACCAGACTCGTTACTGGAACCCGAAAATGAAACCGTTCATCTTCGGTGCTCGTAACAAAGTTCACATCATCAACCTTGAGAAAACCGTACCGATGTTCAACGAAGCCCTGGCTGAGCTGAGCAAAATTTCTTCCCGTAAAGGCAAGATTCTGTTTGTCGGTACTAAACGCGCAGCAAGCGAAGCGGTAAAAGAAGCTGCTAACAACTGCGACCAGTTCTTTGTGAACCATCGCTGGTTGGGCGGTATGCTGACTAACTGGAAAACCGTTCGTCAGTCCATCAAGCGTTTGAAAGATCTGGAAACTCAGGCTCAGGACGGCACGTTCGACAAGCTGACCAAGAAAGAAGCGCTGCTGCGCACCCGTGAACTGGACAAGCTGGAAAACAGCCTGGGCGGTATCAAAGACATGGGCGGTCTGCCTGACGCGCTGTTCGTTATCGACGCCGATCACGAACACATTGCTATCAAAGAAGCAAACAACCTGGGTATCCCGGTATTTGCAATTGTTGATACCAACTCCGATCCGGATGGCGTTGATTACATCATCCCTGGTAACGACGACGCCATCCGTGCAGTAAGCCTGTACCTGGGCGCTGTTGCCACCGCTGTCCGTGAAGGCCGTTCTCAGGATCTGGCTGAACAGGCAGAAGAGAGCTTCGTCGAAGCTGAATAATAAGGCCAGCTCTGTTGAGCCCTTATTAACCAGGTATTGACATATGTTGGTTAGGGGGCCTTGTCAGGCCCCCTTTTTACTTATCTCTTACTTATCTCCGCCACGAGATAACCGAGGAAAAGATAATGGCTGAAATTACCGCTGCCCTGGTAAAAGAACTGCGCGAACGTACCGGCGCAGGCATGATGGAATGTAAAAAAGCTCTGGTTGAAGCTAATGGCGACATCGAGCTGGCAATCGACAACATGCGTAAATCCGGCCAGGCTAAAGCTGCGAAAAAAGCAGGCCGCGTTGCCGCTGAAGGCGTGATCCTGACCAAAATTGCCGCTGACGGCAAATACGGCGTCATCGTTGAACTGAACTGCGAAACCGACTTCGTAGCAAAAGACGCCGGCTTCAAAGCGTTTGGCGAAGAAGTTATCGCCGCCGCGCTGAACGAACGCATCACTGATGTTGAAGTTCTGAAAGCGAAATTCGAAGAACAGCGCACCGCGCTGGTAGCGAAAATCGGTGAAAACATCAACATTCGTCGTATCGCTGTGCAGACTGGCGACGCGCTGGGTTCTTACATGCACGGCGCTCGTATCGGCGTTATGGTTGCCGCTACCGGTGCTGACGAAGAGCTGATCAAGCACGTTGCCATGCACATCGCCGCCAGCAAACCGGAATACGTTAATGCTGAAGACGTACCGGCTGACGTAGTTGCCCGCGAGCATCAGATCCAGCTGGACATCGCCATGCAGTCCGGCAAGCCGCGCGAAATCGCTGAGAAAATGGTTGAAGGCCGTATGCGCAAGTTCACCGGCGAGATCTCTCTGACCGGTCAGAATTTCGTAATGGACCCGAACAAAACCGTTGGTCAACTGCTGAAAGAGCACAATGCTTCTGTAAGCACGTTCATCCGCTACGAAGTGGGTGAAGGCATTGAAAAAGCTGAAGTTGACTTTGCTGCTGAAGTCGCAGCAATGAGCAAGCAGTCTTAATAAAAAAGGAGCCGCCAGTTGGCGGTTCCTTTTTATCCAGCCAAGCTATTCGCGATACCCGTAATTCGTGGTACAAGCAATTTCATGGCATCTGGCAACCCCGTCTGCGGCGCGCCGGGTGCGGCAGTAATAACCCCCAGTACGATGACAGCCTGTTAGGACAAGAACACCATGGCAACCAACGCAAAACCCGTATATCAACGTATCCTGCTGAAGCTGAGTGGCGAAGCGCTGCAGGGAGCTGAAGGTTTCGGTATCGATGCGAGCATCCTCGATCGTATGGCCCAGGAAGTGAAGGAACTGGTTGAGCTGGGCATTCAGGTCGGTGTGGTGATCGGCGGCGGCAACCTGTTCCGCGGCGCCGGTCTGGCCAAAGCAGGCATGAACCGTGTGGTGGGTGATCATATGGGGATGTTGGCTACCGTCATGAACGGTCTGGCGATGCGTGATTCGCTGCATCGTGCTTATGTCAACGCCCGCCTGATGTCAGCCATTCCACTCAATGGCGTGTGTGATAATTACAGCTGGGCTGAAGCCATCAGCCTGCTGCGCAACAACCGCGTGGTGATTTTCTCCGCCGGTACCGGCAACCCCTTCTTTACTACCGACTCCGCAGCTTGCCTGCGCGGGATTGAAATCGAGGCGGATGTGGTGTTGAAAGCCACCAAAGTGGACGGCGTATTCTCGGCTGATCCGGTTAAGGACCCCAACGCGACGCTCTATGAATCGCTGAGCTACCAGGAAGTGCTGGAGCGCGAACTCAAAGTGATGGATCTGGCGGCCTTCACGCTGGCGCGTGACCACAATCTGCCGATCCGGGTGTTCAATATGAATAAGCCGGGCGCGCTGCGTCGCGTCGTGATGGGCGAAAAAGAAGGGACGTTGATCAGTAATAACGGCTGACGTCTAATTTAAGGTAATATCTTGTTTTGGTGACACAAGATTGCGCCATACATTGCCAGCCTGCCGCTGGTAATCAATGATTCGCTGGGTCATGCAAGCCGCGCGTGACCTGACTGGCAACCAGTTTTCAAGGGTTCACAACGTGATTAATGAAATCAGAAAAGACGCTGAAACGCGCATGGACAAATGCGTAGAAGCTTTCAAGAACCAGATCAGCAAAGTGCGTACTGGCCGCGCGTCCCCCAGTCTTCTGGACGGCATTCATGTGGAATATTACGGTAGCGCAACCCCGTTACGCCAGTTAGCCAACATTGTGGTGGAAGACACGCGTACGCTGGCTGTCACCGTATTTGACCGGACGTTGGGCCCGGCGGTGGAAAAAGCCATCATGGCATCCGACCTGGGTCTCAACCCGATGTCTGCCGGTACGGTTATCCGTGTTCCGCTGCCGCCGCTGACGGAAGAACGCCGTAAAGACCTGATCAAGGTAGTGCGCGGTGAAGCCGAGCAGAGCCGTGTGGCGGTGCGTAACGTTCGTCGCGACGCTAACGACAAGTTGAAGGCGCAACTGAAAGAGAAGACCATCAGCGAAGATGATGAACGCCGTTCTCAGGACGATGTTCAGAAGCTCACTGACAGCTTTATCAAGAAGATCGATGCCGTTCTGGCCGAGAAAGAAAAAGAACTGATGGATTTCTGATCCGTCAGTCAGGCACAGCGCCGCGGCAGGTGCAGGGTCAGGCCCGCGCCTCCTGCGGCGTTTTGCTTTTCAGCTTTTGGATGCGAGATGTTTTGCGTAACGCCGCGCATTTTCACACCAGCCTTATCGACAGGTCGGCGCTGACGTTACAGACTGGCACCACGCCTGTTATCAAACTCAGCTTTATCAGGTCATATTCATGAAGCAACTGACAATCCTCGGTTCTACCGGTTCTATTGGCGTCAGTTCCCTGTCCGTGGTCAGGGCCAATCCAGACAAATTTTCCATAACGGCACTGGTTGCCGGACGCAATGTTTCCCTGATGGCTGAACAGTGCCTGGAGTTTTGCCCGGCATACGCCTCAATGGCAGACGAAGACGCTGCGCGCGAACTCCGTATCCGGTTAAGTGAAGCCGGTAGTCAGACAACCGTGCTGTCAGGCGAGAAGGCTGCCTGTGAGCTGGCGGCGCTGGACGAGGTCGATCAGGTGATGGCGGCGATTGTGGGAGCAGCCGGTTTGTTGCCGGCACTGTCGGCGATTCGCGCCGGCAAGCAGGTGCTGCTGGCCAATAAAGAATCTCTGGTGACCTGCGGCCGCCTGTTTATGGACGAGGTATCGAAGAACGGGGCGCAACTGTTGCCGGTTGATAGTGAGCACAGCGCCATTTTTCAGAGTTTACCTGAGCCAATCCAACGGCAACTGGGATATGCTTCCCTGAAGCAATACGGGGTTGAGCGGGTTGTGCTGACCGGTTCAGGTGGGCCATTCCGCGAGATTCCGTTTGCCGCATTGGATTGCGTCACCCCTGATCAGGCGTGCGCCCATCCAAACTGGTCTATGGGGCGAAAAATTTCGGTGGATTCCGCCACCATGATGAATAAGGGACTGGAATATATCGAGGCGCGCTGGCTGTTTAACGCCTCGGAAGCACAGATGGAAGTGGTTATCCATCCTCAATCAGTCATCCATTCCATGGTGCGTTACCGGGATGGCAGTGTGTTGGCGCAATTGGGTACGCCCGATATGCGGACCCCCATAGCCTATGCGATGGCTTATCCCGAGCGTGTTTTTTCCGGTGCGCCGGCGCTTGATTTCTGCCGGTTAGGGGCTTTGACCTTCTCTGCGCCGGATTTCCAGCGCTACCCCTGTTTGCGTCTGGCGATCGACGCATGCAACCAAGGGCAGGCCGCCACCACGGCGCTCAATGCGGCAAATGAAATTGCGGTTGCGGCATTTTTACAATCCGGTATCCGTTTTACCGATATTGCCGCAGTCAATCAGAGCGTGATGGAACAATTGACATTACCTGAGCCGCAAAGCGTTGATGATGTATTGTCTATCGATACCTGGGCAAGACAAGCCGCAGAAAATGTATTGCGGCGTTATCAGTAACCTTACGCTGGTGTGTTTGTTCACATGCGCCTGAAATGGTATAGTCTGCGCCGCTTGATGCAGGTGGTTATTAATAAAAGCCACGGTGATGGAAGGCTGTGTGTTCACAGCTTTTTTTATGCTGTCAGGTTTGGCTGCGACTGGATAATCATTTTCTTGCTCGAGGAAATCAATACACGCTATGCCCTCCGAAAATCAACACGGTAGTCAGAAGTTGTTACCTAACGGCCCGCGCCATGTAGCGATAATCATGGATGGCAATGGCCGCTGGGCTAAACAGAGGGGAAAGCTGCGGATCTTCGGTCATCAGGCGGGAGTGAAGTCAGTACGCCGTGCGATCAGTTATGCGGTCGGCCAGAACCTTGAAGCACTGACGTTATATGCGTTCAGCAGCGAAAACTGGAATCGTCCGGCGCAGGAGGTCTCCGCGCTGATGCAGTTGTTTGTGCGCGTGCTGGATAGCGAAGTCAAGAACCTGCACAAGCACAATGTCCGTCTAAGAGTTATCGGTGATATCAGTCGCTTCAGTAGTCGATTGCAGGAACTTATTCGCCGCTCGGAGGCCGTGACGGAAAATAATACTGGTCTTACCCTGAATATTGCCGCGAATTATGGCGGGCGTTGGGATATTATCCACGGGGTCAGAAAAATCGCCGAACAGGTTCAGGAAGGGCTGCTGCGTCCTGATACCATTGATGAGTCGACTCTGAGTCGTTACATGTGCTTGAACGATCTGGCTCCGGTTGATCTGCTAATAAGAACCAGTGGGGAACATCGCATCAGCAATTTTCTGCTGTGGCAGATTGCGTATGCAGAACTCTATTTTACCGATGTTCTCTGGCCGGATTTTGACGAACAAACCTTTGAAGGTGCCATTCATGCCTTTACTCAACGTGAGCGTCGCTTTGGGGGAACCACGCCTGACGATGCGAGCGCATCGTAGGGGGTATTTTTGCTGAAGTATCGCCTGATTACTGCGCTGATTCTTATTCCTTTGGTTATTGCGGCGCTTTTTTTCCTGCCGCCGTTGGTTTTCTCTCTGGTGACGCTGGCCGTGTGCATGCTGGCCGCCTGGGAGTGGGGGCAACTGGCTGGTTTGGTTTCTTACACACAGCGAATCTGGCTGTCCATCGCCTGCGGCTTCGTACTGGCGGCGATGTTGCTGAGTCTGCCTGATTATCACTATTCCGTTGCGCTTGCGCCGGTTTGCCTTCTCTGGCTTTCCCTTGCCTGGTGGAGCGTGGCGTTGCTGATGGTGCTGTTTTATCCGTCTTCCGCTGCGCTGTGGCGCCATTCCCGCGTACTGCGTCTGTGTTTTGGCCTGTTGACCATTGTGCCTTTTTTCTGGGGTATGGTGGCGCTGCGTCAGTTCGAATATGAAACCAACCCTTTTAGCGGCGCCTGGTGGTTGTTGTATGTAATGGTGTTGGTTTGGGGTGCCGATAGCGGCGCTTATCTGTTCGGCAAACTGTTTGGCCGGCATAAGCTGGCGCCGAAGGTCTCGCCGGGGAAAACCTGGGAGGGATTTATCGGCGGGCTGGCAACGTCGGCGGTGATTGCGTTACTGTTTAGCCACTATGCGCCATTGTCTATTTCTACCTTTACCTTGCTGGTGTGTTCCGTCGTGGCGACGCTGGCTTCGGTACTGGGCGATCTGACTGAGAGCATGTTCAAGCGTGAGGCCGGTATCAAGGACAGCAGTCACCTGATTCCGGGTCACGGTGGGATACTGGATCGTATTGACAGCCTGACCGCAGCCATACCGGTATTTGCCTGCCTGATGCTGTTGCTGTTCAAGGCCGTTTAGGAACACAGGTAGAGTCTGTTTATGCTGAATATTCTCTGGAGCCTGGCTGCATTTATCGTCGCACTCGGTGTGCTGATCACCGTGCACGAATTTGGGCATTTCTGGGTTGCCCGCCGTTGCGGCGTTCGTGTCGAACGGTTCTCCATCGGTTTCGGCAAGGCGCTATGGCGTCGCCGCGACCGTCAGGGAACCGAGTATGTGATCGCGCTGATTCCGTTGGGCGGTTATGTGAAAATGCTGGATGGTCGGGTTGATGAGGTGCCGGCGGGGCTTCAGCATCAGGCATTCAATCATAAGACCGTCTGGCAACGGGCGGCGATTGTCAGCGCCGGGCCGATCGCCAACTTTATTTTTGCCGTTATCGCCTATTGGCTGGTGTTTATCATTGGCGTGCCGGGCGTCCGCCCGGTGGTTGGCGAGGTTTTACCCGGTTCGATTGCCGCGCAGGCTCAAATTTCGCCGGGGATGGAACTAAAGTCGATTGATGGCATCGAAACGCCTGACTGGGATAGCGCGCGTTTGGCCCTGATCGGCAAGATTGGCGAACCCGACGTGGTGATTGAAACCGCGCCGTTGGGCGTCGCCAGAACCGAGAGTAAACGGCTTGAACTGCAAGACTGGCATTTCGATCCGGAAAGGCAGGATCCGGCGGTATCGCTGGGGATTGTGCCCAAAGGACCGCAGGTCGAAGCGGTACTGACGCAGGTGCAGCCGCGTTCTGCGGCTGAAAAAGCGGGTTTGCAAGTCGGGGACAGGATCGTTAAAGTCGATGGTCAACTGCTGGCTCGTTGGCAGCAGTTTGTCATTGCCGTGCGTGATAACCCAGGCAAGCCGATTACGCTGGAGGTGGAAAGAGGCGGAGATTCGCTGTCCGTTGCTCTGACGCCTGACAGCAAAACGGTGGGGAAGAACCGGCTGGAAGGGTTTGCTGGTGTGGTGCCGAAAGTCACCCCTTTGCCTGATGAGTACAAAACCGTGCGCCAGTATGGGCCGTTCAGCGCCATCTATGAAGCTGGGAATAAAACCTGGCTGCTGATGAAGCTGACGGTCAGTATGCTGGGTAAGCTGATTACCGGTGACGTGAAGCTGAATAATCTGAGCGGCCCGATTTCCATCGCGCAGGGAGCAGGTATGTCAGCAGACTACGGATTGGTGTATTACCTGATGTTTTTGGCGTTGATCAGCGTCAACCTGGGGATTATCAATCTGTTCCCTCTGCCAGTACTGGATGGTGGTCATCTGCTCTTTCTGGCGATTGAAAAGCTGAAGGGCGGACCGGTTTCCGAGCGTGTGCAGGACGTTAGCTATCGTATTGGCACGGTGTTGCTGATGATGTTAATGGGACTCGCACTTTTCAATGATTTCTCCCGCCTTTAGGTGTGGAACAGGTTAGGAAAAACGCATAACAACGATGGCGATGAAAAAGTTGCTCATAGCGTCGCTGCTGTTTAGCAGCGCCACCGTATACGGTGCAGACGGGTTCGTAGTGAAAGATATTCATTTCGAGGGCCTGCAGCGGGTTGCCGTCGGTGCGGCATTGCTCAGTATGCCTGTCCGGGTGGGAGATACCGTCACTGATGAGGATATCGGTAACACCATTCGGGCTTTGTTTGCGACCGGAAACTTCGAAGATGTCCGCGTCCTGCGAGATGGGGATTCGCTGCTGATTCAGGTCAAGGAGCGTCCGACGATTGCCAGCCTGACCTTCTCCGGCAACAAGGCGGTGAAAGAGGAGATGCTCAAGGAGAATCTTGAGGCCTCCGGTGTTCGCGTCGGCGAGGCGCTGGACCGCACCACCTTGTCCAACATCGAGAAAGGGCTGGAAGATTTCTACTACAGCGTAGGTAAATACAGCGCCACGGTGAAAGCCGTCGTGACGCCGCTGCCCCGCAATCGCGTCGACCTCAAATTGGTGTTTACCGAAGGGGTATCCGCCAAGATCCAGCAAATCAACATCGTCGGCAACAAGTCCTTCAGCTCTGATGAATTGATTTCCCGTTTCCAGTTGCGTGATGAAGTACCGTGGTGGAACGTGGTCGGGGATCGCAAATACGAGAAGCAGAAACTTTCCGGCGACCTGGAAACCCTGCGCAGCTTCTATCTCGATCGCGGTTATGCGCGTTTCAACATCGACTCCACCCAGGTTAGCCTGACGCCGGACAAGAAAGGCATCTACATCACCGTCAACATCACCGAAGGCGATCAGTACAAGCTGTCCGGCGTGGTGGTGCGCGGTAATTTGGTAGGGCATGCCACAGAAATCGAAGATTTGACCCGCGTCCAGTCGGGCGAGCTGTATAACGGCACCAAAGTGACCCGGATGGAAGAGGACATCAAAAAACTGCTGGGACGCTATGGCTATGCCTATCCCCGCGTGGTGACCCAGCCGGAAATCAACGATACCGACAAGACCGTGCGCCTGAACATCAACGTCGATGCCGGCAATCGCTTCACCGTGCGCCGCATTCGCTTTGACGGCAACGATGTTTCCAAAGACTCCGTACTGCGTCGCGAAATGCGTCAAATGGAAGGCGGCTGGCTCGGCAACGACCTGGTGCAACAGGGTAAAGAACGACTGAACCGCCTGGGTTATTTCGAAAGCGTGGATGTTGAGACCCAGCGCGTGCCGGGAACTCCGGATCAGGTAGACGTAGTCTACAAGGTTAAGGAACGTAACACCGGTAGCCTTAACTTCGGTATCGGTTTTGGTACTGAAAGCGGTGTCAGCTTCCAGGCCGGCGTCCAGCAGGATAACTGGCTGGGGACGGGCAACTCGGTTGGTATCAGCGGTACCCGCAACGACTACCAGACCTATGTCGAACTGTCGATGACCGATCCGTACTTCACGGTGGATGGCGTCAGCCTCGGCGGCCGTATTTTCTACAACAACTTTAAAGCGCTGGATGCGGACCTGTCCGACTACACCAACCAAAGTTACGGTGCGGGCACGACGTTGGGCTTCCCGATCAACGAGAACAACTCGTTGCGCGTTGGTTTGGATTATGTGCACAACTCCTTGTCCGACATGAAACCTCAGGTGGCGATGTGGCGTTATCTGAGCAAAGCCGGCGTGGATCCAGACCCAAGTACGACGTCGAGCGCCAGTTTCGACGCCAACGACTTCTTCCTGACGTCTGGCTGGACCTACAATAACCTTGACCGCGGTTACTTCCCGACGGCGGGCAACCGCGCTAACCTGAACGCCAAGGTGACCGTGCCGGGTTCGGACAACGAATACTATAAACTGACCTTCGATTCGGCGAGTTACTTCCCGCTCAGCGAAAACCATAACTGGGTGCTGATGGCGAGAACCAAAGCCGGCTATGCCGATGGTCTGAGTGGTAAGGAAGTGCCGTTCTACGACAACTTCTTTGCCGGTGGTTCCAGTTCGGTGCGTGGTTTCCGCTCCAATACTATTGGTCCGAAAGCGGCTTACTACACCGGGTGCAGTACAGCGAACGTGTCGTCTTGCAGCATTGACTCCACCAAAATGAGAGATGCGGTGGGCGGTAACGCGATGGCGGTCGCCAGTGCGGAACTGATCGTGCCGACGCCGTTCATTAGCGACAAGTACTCCAGTTCTATTCGTACATCTTTCTTCGTCGATGCCGGTACAGTGTGGGATACTCACTGGGAAAACACCGCTCAGACACTGGCGGCCGGCGTGCCGGATTACAGCACGCCTGGTAATATTCGTATGTCTTCAGGTCTTGCTGTGCAATGGATGTCGCCGCTGGGGCCGCTGGTGTTCTCGTATGCCCAGCCGTTTAAGAAATACGATGGGGATCGCTCCGAGCAGTTCCAGTTCAACATCGGTAAGACCTGGTAAGCAGAATTACCTGGTGTTTGGGGTTGAAAGGAAGATATACCGGCATCCGGTGGCGGTTTAAGCGTATAGCTTGGCTGCCGATGCCGCGATTACGATAAGCGCTATCAGCGCAGAAATACTTAGGGTGAGGAGTTTTAAAGTGAAAAAGTGGTTGTATGCCGCAGGTTTAGGTTTAACGCTGGCTGTGTCTGCCGGTGCTCAGGCTGCCGACAAGATTGCGATTGTCAACGTTTCCAGCATTTTCCAACAGTTGCCGCAGCGTGAAGCGGTAGGTAAACAGCTGGAAAACGAGTTCAAAGGCCGCGCCTCTGAACTGCAGTCCATGGAGCGTGCTCTGCAGGAAAAAATGCAGAAGTTGCAGCGTGATGGTTCTACCATGAAAGCCAGCGACCGCTCCAAGATGGAAAGCGACGTGATGGCTCAGCGCGAGCAATTCTCCAGCAAAGCTCAGGCGTTTGATCAAGACAACCGTCGTCGTCAGATGGAAGAGCGCAACAAAATCCTGAGCCGTATTCAGGACGCGGTGAAAGCGGTTGCCACTAAGCAAGGTTATGACGTGGTTATCGACGCTAACGCGGTTGCCTATGCTGACAACGCGAAAGACATTACTGCAGATGTGCTGAAACAGGTTAAATAATTCATGTTTTCAATTCGACTGGACGCCTTGGCTCAACAGTTGGATGCACAATTACACGGTGATGGCGATATCGTCATCACCGCTGTTGCTTCTATGCATTCAGCGCAGGCAGGACAGATTACGTTTTTATCCGATAGCCGCTATCGTGAGCAACTGAACAGCACTCAGGCTTCCGCCGTGGTGCTGACAGAGGCCGATTTGCCGTTTTGCGACACGGCTGCTCTGGTGGTAAAGAATCCTTATTTGGCCTATGCGCGTATGGCGCAGTTGATGGATACAACGCCAGCGCCTGCACAGGGGATCTCACCTTCCGCGGTGATTGCTCCTGATGCGCGTTTAGGAGATGGGGTTTCGGTGGGTGCGAATGCTGTTATCGAATCCGGCGTGGAACTGGGTAATGGCGCGATCGTTGGCGCGGGCTGCTTTATCGGCAAGAATGCCCGTATCGGGGCTGGAACCCGGTTATGGGCCAACGTCACGATTTACCATAACGTTGTGTTGGGCGAACAATGCTTGATTCAGTCCGGTGCGGTCATCGGTTCGGATGGCTTCGGTTACGCCAACGATCGCGGTAATTGGATCAAAATTCCCCAGTTGGGAACGGTCATCATCGGCGATCGTGTCGAGATCGGCGCGAGTACCACCATCGATCGTGGCGCGTTGGACGATACCATTATTGGTAACGGTGTCATCATTGATAACCAATGTCAGATTGCACACAACGTTGTGATTGGGGACAATACCGCGGTTGCTGGCGGGGTCATCATGGCGGGCAGTCTGAAGATTGGCCGTTACTGTATGATTGGCGGCGCCAGTGTGATCAATGGTCACATGGAGATTTGCGACAAGGTCACAGTCACAGGGATGGGGATGGTCATGCGGCCGATCACTGAGCCGGGGGTTTATTCTTCCGGTATCCCATTGCAGCCGAACAAGGTCTGGCGTAAGACTGCTGCGCTGGTGATGAATATTGACGAGATGAGCAAACGGCTCAAAGCTGTCGAGCGTAAGCTCGAAGACCGTTAATCACCCGTATTCGCAACCTGCGTTTCGGATGCAAGACTGGCGCCATGTGCGCAATTTTTATTTGCGGCCTGCATGTTGTTCCTCCCTTGTTGGGGAATGTGCAGGCCGTGTTGTTGATGCTATCGTTTTTATTGACAGGAAGAGTATTTTGAATACAGACACGCATACTCTGCATATTGAAGAGATTCTGGATCTACTACCGCACCGCTATCCGTTCTTGCTGGTGGATCGTGTACTGGATTTTGAGAAAGGAAAATTCCTGCGCGCGGTAAAAAATGTCTCTTTTAACGAGCCGTTCTTTCAGGGGCATTTCCCAGGCAAACCGATTTTCCCCGGCGTGCTGATTCTGGAAGCCATGGCTCAGGCTACCGGCATTCTGGCGTTCAAGAGCCTGGGCAAACTGGAACCGGGCGAGCTGTACTATTTTGCCGCCGTAGACGAAGCGCGTTTCAAACGTCCTGTGGCGCCCGGCGATCAAATGATCCTGGAAGTCGAGTTCCTCAAGGAACGCCGCGGTATTGCACGATTCAAAGGCGTTGCCAAAGTTGATGGCGAAATTGCTTGTGAAGCTGAAATGATGTGCGCTCGTCGTCGGGAGGGCTGATTTGTGATTGATCAAACCGCCTTTATTCACCCCAGTTCCATTGTTGAAGATGGTGCTGTCATCGGCGCCGGTGTGCATATTGGGCCGTTCTGCCATATCGGTGCGCAGGTTGAGATCGGCGCGGGTACGGTACTGAAATCTCATGTCGTCATTAACGGTATCACCAAGATTGGTTGTGATAACGAAATCTATCAGTTTGTCACTATTGGTGAAGTCAATCAGGACCTGAAATACGCAGGCGAGCCTACTCGTGTTGAAGTGGGCGACCGTAACCGTATCCGTGAAAGCGTGACCATTCATCGTGGCACAGCGCAGGGCGGCGGGTTGACTAAAGTCGGTAATGATAACCTGCTGATGATCAATACGCATGTCGCTCATGACTGTGCCATCGGCAATCGCTGTATTCTGGCGAACAACGCCACGCTGGGCGGTCATGTCTCCATTGATGATTTCGCGATTATTGGCGGCATGACGGCGGTGCATCAGTTCTGCGTCATTGGCGCGCACGTGATGGTGGGCGGCTGCTCTGGTGTGGCGCAGGACGTCCCGCCGTATCTGATCGCACAGGGTAACCATGCCACGCCGTTCGGCATCAACATCGAAGGGCTGAAACGCCGTGGGTTTGAAAAAGAGACCCTGCATGCTATCCGCAACGCTTACAAGCTGATCTATCGCAGCGGCAGAACGCTGGACGAAGTGAAAGCCGATCTCGAAGCGCTGGCGGCGGAGCACCCGGCGGTGCAGGCATACCTCGATTTCTTTACCCGCTCGACGCGCGGCATTATTCGCTGAGTTATGGCACAGCGTCCCCTGACTATCGGACTGGTCGCCGGAGAAACCTCCGGCGATATTCTTGGCGCAGGTCTGATTCGCGCGCTGAAAACGCACGTGCCCGACGCTCGCTTTGTCGGTGTGGCCGGGCCGCGTATGCAAGCGGAAGGCTGTGAAGCCTGGTACGAGATGGAGGAGTTGGCGGTGATGGGCGTGGTTGAGGTGCTGGGGCGCCTGCCGCGTTTACTGAAAATCCGCCGTGACTTGACCCAGCGCTTCAGCGAATTGCAACCGGATGTGTTTGTCGGTATCGACGCCCCCGATTTCAACATTACTCTGGAAGGCCGTCTCAAGCGCAATGGCATAAAAACCATTCACTATGTCAGCCCATCGGTATGGGCGTGGCGACAGAAACGCGTCTTCAAGATAGGCAAAGCCACCGATCTGGTGCTGGCATTTTTGCCATTCGAGAAAGCGTTTTACGATCGTTTCAATGTCCCTTGCCGTTTTATCGGCCATACCATGGCGGATGCGATGCCGTTGCATCCGGACAAAGCCGCGGCCCGGCGAGCGCTGGGGCTGGCGGAGGATGCGCGTTGTCTGGCGATATTGCCCGGCAGCCGCAGCGCCGAAGTGGAAATGCTGAGCGCCGATTTTCTAAAAACGGCGCAATTGCTGCGACAAACCTATCCTGGGTTGGAAGTCGTGGTGCCGCTGGTCAACCAACGCCGCCGCGAACAGTTTGAACGGGTTAAAGCCGAGGTTGCGCCGGAGATGGATGTCCATTTGCTGGATGGGCAGGCGCGTGAGGCGATGACCGCCAGCGACGCCACACTGCTCGCGTCCGGTACGGCCGCGCTGGAGTGCATGCTGGCGAAGAGTCCGATGGTGGTTGGATATCGGATGAAGCCTTTCACGTTCTGGCTGGCGAAACGACTGGTGAAAACGCCGTGGGTGTCGTTGCCCAATTTACTGGCCGGGCGCGAGCTGGTCAGGGAATTGCTGCAGGATGACTGCACGCCTGACAAGCTGTCAGCGGCGCTGCAGCCCTGGCTGGCGGGTGGTGAAGCGGCGCAGCAATTGCAGCAGGTCTTCTTGCACCTGCATGAGCAGATTCGATGCGACGCCGATGAACAGGCGGCGCAGGCTGTACTGGAGCTGTGGCGGTCATGAGTGAGGCTTTTGTTTATCCCCCGGCGCATTGTATTGCCGGCGTGGATGAAGTGGGGCGCGGCCCGCTGGTAGGCGCGGTGGTGACGGCGGCGGTCATTCTGGACCCTAACCGGCCGATTGCCGGGTTGGCGGATTCCAAAACGCTTAGCGAGAAACGCCGTCTGGCGCTGTACGACGAAATCAGTGAAAAAGCGCTGGCCTGGAGCCTTGGTCGCGCCGAACCGGAAGAGATCGATTCGCTCAACATCCTGCACGCCACCATGCTGGCGATGCAGCGCGCGGTAGCCGGATTGCCCATTACACCGGATTTTGTGCTGATCGACGGTAATCGCTGCCCGTCTTTGCCGATGCCGTCGCAGGCGGTGGTCAAAGGCGACAGTCGGGTGGCGGAAATCAGCGCGGCCTCGATTCTGGCCAAAGTGACGCGAGATCGTGAAATGGAAGTGCTGGACCAGCAGTTTCCAGAGTATGGATTTGCGCAGCACAAGGGGTATCCTACGGCGTATCATCTTGAAAAGCTGGCGACGCTGGGCGCCACCCTTCATCACAGGCGCAGTTTCGCCCCGGTCAAACGGGCGCTGGGCCTGGCATAACGCAAACGCATAAAACGCATATGTGCCTGATGTTGTTCACCAGGCGGGTTACTGAAGAGATTATGGGATCCGGAAATGGCCGAACCACGTTTTGTTCACCTGCGTGTTCACAGTGACTATTCCATGATCGATGGGCTGGCGAAAACCGGCCCGTTGGTAAAAAAAGCGGCTGCGCTGGGCATGCCGGCGCTGGCGATCACCGATTTTACCAACCTGTGCGGGCTGGTGAAATTCTATGGCGGCGCGCATGGCGCCGGCATCAAGCCGATCATCGGCGCGGATTTTTATCTGCAGAGTGAAGAGCTAGGCGACGAACTGGCGCACCTCACCATTCTGGCGATGAACAATGAAGGTTATCAGAACCTGACGCTGCTGATTTCCCGCGCCTATCAGCGCGGGTACGGTGCCGACGGGCCGACGATTGATCGGGCATGGCTGGTAGAACATCAGGCTGGATTGCTGCTGTTGTCCGGCGGGCGTCATGGCGACATCGGCAAGTTTCTGCTGCGCGGCAATCAGGTGCTGGTGGAACAAAGCGTCGCCTTTTATCAACAGCATTTTCCGCAGCGGTTTTATCTGGAGCTGGTTCGCACCGGTAGGCCGGATGAGGAAAGCTACCTGCATGCAGCGGTAGAGCTGGCGACCGCGCACGGCTTACCGGTCGTCGCCACCAACGATGTCTGCTTTATCAGTCAGGATGACTTCGAGGCCCATGAGATCCGCGTGGCGATTCATGACGGCTTCACGCTGGACGACCCGAAACGCCCCAAAAATTATAGCGTGCAGCAGTACATGCGCAGCGAGGAGGAGATGTGCGAGCTGTTCGCCGATATCCCCGAAGCGCTCATCAACACGGTGGAGATCGCCAAACGCTGTAACGTCACTATCCGGCTCGGCGAGTATTTCCTGCCGCAATTCCCGACCGGCGACATGTCGACCGAAGATTATCTGGTGATGTGCTCTAAAAAAGGGCTGGAAGAACGTCTGACGTTCCTGTTCCCGGATGAGGAGGTTCGCGCTCAGCGCCGCCCGGAATACGACGAACGTCTGGAAATTGAACTCAACGTCATCAACCAGATGGGCTTCCCCGGCTACTTCCTGATCGTAATGGAGTTTATCCAGTGGTCGAAGGACAACGACGTGCCGGTAGGGCCGGGACGAGGCTCCGGCGCCGGTTCGCTGGTGGCGTATGCGCTGAAAATCACCGATCTGGATCCGCTGGAATTCGACCTGCTGTTCGAACGTTTCCTTAACCCGGAACGTGTGTCGATGCCTGACTTTGACGTCGACTTTTGCATGGAAAAACGCGATCTGGTGATTGATCACGTGGCGGACATGTACGGCCGCGACGCGGTGTCGCAAATCATCACCTTCGGCACCATGGCGGCTAAAGCGGTTATTCGCGACGTCGGTCGGGTGCTGGGGCATCCGTACGGCTTTGTCGACCGCATTTCCAAACTGGTGCCGCCCGACCCGGGCATGACGCTGGAGAAAGCCTTCGCCGCCGAGCCGCAGCTGGGCGAAATTTACGAAGCGGATGAAGAGGTTAAGGCGCTGATCGACATGGCGCGCAAACTGGAAGGGGTGACCCGCAACGCCGGCAAGCACGCCGGGGGCGTAGTGATTTCGCCGACCAAAATTACCGACTTTGCGCCGCTGTACTGCGACCCGGAAGGCAATCACCCGGTCACTCAGTTCGACAAGAGCGACGTGGAATACGCCGGTCTGGTGAAATTCGACTTCCTCGGCCTGCGCACGTTGACCATCATCAACTGGGCGCTGGAGATGATCAACGCCCGGCGCGCTAAGCAGGAGCTGGAGCCGATAGACATTGCGGCCATCCCGCTGGACGACAAGAAAAGCTTCGATATGCTGCAGCGCTCGGAAACCACGGCGGTGTTCCAGCTTGAATCGCGCGGCATGAAAGACCTGATCAAACGCCTTAAGCCGGACTGTTTTGAGGATATGATCGCGCTGGTGGCACTGTTCCGTCCGGGGCCGCTGCAGTCAGGCATGGTGGATAACTTCATCGACCGTAAGCACGGGCGCGAAGCGATTTCCTACCCGGATATCGAGTGGCAGCACGAGACGCTGAAGCCGGTGCTGGAGCCGACCTATGGTATCATCCTGTATCAGGAACAGGTGATGCAGATTGCCCAGGTGCTGGCGGGGTATACCCTCGGCGGCGCGGATATGCTGCGCCGTGCGATGGGTAAGAAAAAACCCGAAGAGATGGCCAAGCAGCGCTCGGTGTTTAAAGAGGGCGCGGAGACGATGGGCGTCGACGGCGAGCTGTCGATGAAAATCTTCGACCTGGTGGAGAAATTCGCCGGTTACGGCTTCAACAAGTCGCATTCGGCCGCCTACGCGCTGGTATCGTATCAGACGCTGTGGCTGAAGGCCCATTACCCGGCGGAGTTCATGGCGGCGGTGATGACCGCGGATATGGACAACACCGACAAGATCGTCGGGCTGGTGGACGAATGCTGGCGCATGGGGCTGAAGATCCTGCCGCCGGATATCAATAGCGGTTTATACCATTTCCACGTCAACGATGACGGCGAGATCGTCTACGGCATCGGCGCCATCAAAGGCGTGGGGGAAGGGCCGATCGAGGCCATCATCGAAGCGCGTAATAACGATGGCTATTTCCGTGATTTGTTTGATCTGTGCGCCCGTACCGATATCAAGAAACTGAACCGGCGGGTGCTGGAAAAACTGATCATGTCCGGCGCATTCGACCGGCTGGGGCCGCATCGGGCGGCGCTGATGAATTCGCTGGCGGACGCCATGAAGTCGGCGGAACAGCACGCGAAGGCAGAGGCCATCGGTCAGGCGGATATGTTCGGGGTGCTGGCGGAAACGCCTGAACAGGTGGAGCAGTCCTACAGCACGGTGCCGCCGTGGCCGGAACAGGTAGTGCTGGACGGCGAAAGGGAAACGCTGGGCTTGTACTTAACCGGGCATCCCATCAACCAATATCTGAAGGAAATTGAACGCTATGCGGGAGGCGTGCGTTTAAAAGACATGCATCCCACGGAGCGGGGAAAAATGACCACCGCCGTCGGGCTGGTGCTTGCCGCCCGGGTGATGGTGACCAAACGGGGCAACCGTATTGGCGTCTGCACGCTGGATGATCGTTCTGGTCGTCTGGAAGTCATGCTGTTTACCGACGCGCTGGACAAATATCAGCACCTGCTGGAGCAGGATCGTATTTTGATTGCCAGCGGACAGGTCAGCTTTGATGACTTCAGCGGTGGACTTAAAATGACGGTCAGAGAGCTAATGGATATCAGCGAAGCGCGGGAAAAATACGCGCGCGGGCTTGCTATCTCGCTGACTGACAGGCAAATTGATGACCAGTTGTTAAACCGTCTCCGTCAGTCGTTGGAACCCCATCGATCGGGGACGATTCCGGTGCATCTCTACTACCAGCGCCAGGATGCGCGTGCCCGGCTACGTTTCGGTGCGGCATGGCGTATCACGCCCACCGATGGGTTGTTGAATGATTTACGTACCCTGGTTGGTAATGAACAGGTAGAACTGGAATTTGACTAAAATAGGAATACTATGAGTCTGAATTTTCTTGATTTTGAGCAGCCGATTGCAGAGTTGGAAGCAAAGATTGATTCCCTGACCGCAGTCAGCCGCCAAGATGAAAAATTGGATATTAATCTGGATGAAGAAGTTAAGCGTCTGCGCGAAAAGAGCGTAGAACTGACGCGCAAAATCTTCGCCGATCTGGGTGCCTGGCAGATTGCCCAACTGGCGCGCCATCCACAGCGTCCTTATACCCTGGACTACGTTCAGCACATTTTCTCCGACTTTGACGAGCTGGCTGGCGATCGCGCTTATGCCGATGACAAGGCGATCGTCGGGGGCATCGCCCGTCTTGACGGACGTCCGGTGATGATTATTGGTCATCAGAAAGGCCGTGAAACCAAAGAAAAAATCCGTCGCAATTTCGGGATGCCGGCGCCAGAAGGTTACCGCAAGGCGCTGCGCCTGATGGAGATGGCCGAACGCTTCAAAATGCCGATCATCACCTTTATCGACACCCCAGGCGCGTATCCGGGCGTGGGGGCGGAAGAGCGCGGCCAGTCCGAAGCGATCGCCCGCAACCTGCGTGAAATGTCCAGCCTGAGCGTGCCGATCGTTTGTACTGTGATCGGCGAAGGTGGCTCCGGCGGCGCGCTGGCTATCGGTGTCGGCGACAAGGTGAACATGCTGCAATACAGCACCTATTCGGTTATTTCGCCGGAAGGCTGCGCCTCGATTCTGTGGAAAAGCGCCGACAAAGCGCCGCTGGCCGCGGAAGCGATGGGGATTACCGCACCGCGTCTGAAAGAGCTGAAGCTGATTGACTCGGTGATCCCGGAACCGCTGGGCTCAGCCCACCGTGATGTAGCGGCGATGGCCGCATCGCTGAAATCCCAGTTACTGTCCGATTTGAACGAGCTGGATACGCTGAGCGAACAGGAATTGCTGAACCGCCGTTACCAGCGTTTGATGAATTACGGCTACTGCTGATTTACCTCGCTATGCATCAAACAAGTCCGCGATTGGGAACGATCGCGGACTTTTTGTTATGCTGATAACGCTTTTAGGCGATGCGCCATCCCTGCGGCGGCGTATTGCACGATCTGCATTTTTTCTCCTCAACCATGACATGGCATCGGCGAGCGTGGTTGCCTGCCATTCAGGGAAATTACTCTGATGCTGACATTGCTGGATGTTCACCATATCGCGATTATTGCCTCGGATTATGAGCGCAGTAAGCGTTTCTATTGCGACGTGCTCGGTTTTACGCTGCAACAGGAGGTCTACCGGGCTGCCCGCGACTCCTGGAAAGGCGATCTGGCGCTTAACGGCCATTATCTGATCGAACTGTTTTCATTCCCTTCGCCGCCGGCGCGCGTCAGTCGGCCGGAAGCCTGTGGGCTGCGCCATCTGGCGTTTGCCGTTGACGATATCGAACAGGCGGTCACTGCGCTGAACGGAGCGGGAGTCGACTGTGAACCGGTGCGGACAGACGAGTACACCGGTCGCCGTTTTACTTTCTTTGCCGATCCGGACGGATTGCCGCTTGAGCTGTATGAACGCTGATACCGACATCTTCCCTGAACTGCTGGCGGCGATTGATGCGCAGATCGCGGCGGACGGGCGCTATCTGGTGGCGTACAGCGGCGGTCTGGACTCCAGCGTGCTGCTGCATCTGATGACGCGCCTGCGCCGGCGGCGCGCGTTGTCTCTGCGGGCGGTGTATGTGCATCACGGCCTGAGCGCGCACGCCGATACGTGGGCCGAACATTGCCGCGCCCAGTGTTTGCGCTGGCAGGTGTCGTTTGATGTATTGCCGGTTCAGGTGGATGCCCACGACGGCGGCGTTGAAGCCGCGGCACGGGCGGCGCGTTATCAGGCGTTGCAACAGCATTTGCATGACGGGGAAACGCTGCTGACGGCCCAACATCAGGATGATCAGAGCGAAACGTTCCTGCTGGCGCTTAAGCGTGGAAGTGGGCCCGCCGGGCTGGCGTCGATGGCGGCGACCGCGCAACCGAACGGCGTTCGGCTGCAACGCCCGCTGCTGGGGATAACCCGCGCACAGCTGGACGCTTATGCCGGGGCTTACCAACTGGCCTGGGTGGAGGACGATAGTAATGCCGATGAGCGCTACGACCGCAATTTTCTGCGCCGGCAGGTGTTGCCATTGCTGAAACGGCGCTGGCCTCATTTCCCGTCGGCGGTAGCGCGCAGCGCCGAACTGTGCGCTGAACAGGAACAACTGCTGGATGAGCTGCTGGCTGAGTCGCTGGCGACGCTGCGCAATGCCTATGGCGCGTTGAGCGTGGCGGCGTTGGCGCCGATGAGCGCCGCCCGCCGTTTCGCCTTGTTGCGTCGTTGGCTGGCGGAGCAGGGCGCGCACATGCCGTCTCGCGGGCAACTAACGCGATTGTGGGAAGACGTGGCGGCCAGCCGTGATGATGCCAACCCGTGCCTGCAGCTCGGTGCGTGGCAGGTCAGGCGGTTTCGCCACTACCTGTATCTGCTGCCGGCGATGAACCCGTTAACCGAATATGTGCTGCCGTGGCAGCCAGCGGCAGCGCCGTTGCCGTTGCCGGATAACCTCGGGCAACTGCGGGTTTCGGCGCAAGGAACCTGGATGCGGCAGCCGCACGATGATGAAGCCGTCACGGTGCGTTTCGGTTTTCAGGGGTACGTGCAGATAGTCGGGCGTGCTCATGGCCGCCCTATCAAGAAGCTATGGCAGGAGCTGGATGTGCCGCCGTGGCTGCGGGAACGTACGCCGCTGATTTTCTATAACGATCGGTTAATTGCGGCGGTCGGGCGATTTGTGACCCGTGAAGGGCAGGCGGCGTCGGAGGATAGCGGGTGGTTTATCGACTGGAGCGAACCGAAATAAAAACGGACAACCCTCGTTGTCCGTTGCTGTAGATGAAGAGGGTTGTCAGGGCTCGCTGACCACCACTTTACCAATTTCAGGGTGACTGAAGCTGAGGATATGGTCGAGGCGGAGTTCGTGTTTCTGGCCCGCCTCTTCAATCACCAGATATTCGATATTTTTTCGAGAGATCATATCGCTGGCTTTACCGACTACGACCTCGCCGGTGCGCAGTTCGACCGTCAGCGTCAGATGCTGCTGGCAGGTGGCTTCCAGGTTATCGTAGTCATCACAATTGATGGGTTGATATTCATTACTCATTGACATAATCGCTCACCAATAAGTTAGCAGCGGCATAGGCCGCCTGTTCCCTGACAGAGGATGGTAATTCGCTGTTCGTCGCGATGCCATCCAGGGTTTTCAATACACAACCCAGCGCGTCGGGTATAAACCCCAGATCGCCACTGGCGATCTCCGCGTACAGACGGCGTACTAATTCACTGTATTGTTGCATAATATCCTCCCTTAGAGCTTAACCCGGTAGAGATTCATGCACCCTTCATTGTTATCGTGACTGCAATGTAAGTCTACGAAGATAAACTCTCATCTTCTTTCCGACTATAGCATAGGCCCCGGCAGGTTATCAGCATAATGCAACAGCATAATTCTGCTGTTACCGCCCGTAACGCGCATGCGACTGTGATGTACGTCGCTGCTGAGGTAGACTAACGGCTCTGTAACCAGGGGTAGAGAATGGCCTTAAAAGCAACCGTTTACAAAGCCAGCGTCAACATCGCCGATATGGATCGCGCGTTTTTTCAGGATGTCAGCCTGACGCTGGCTCAGCACCCTTCCGAAACCGACCAGCGCATGATGCTGCGGCTACTGGCGTGGATCTGCCATGCCGATGACCGGCTGCGTTTCACCAAGGGATTGAGTGCCGATGACGAACCGGAAATCTGGCAACACAGCGACGACGGTCAGCTGATGCTATGGATTGAGCTGGGCCTGCCCGATGAAAAACGCCTGAAAAAAGCCTGTAGTCTGTCGCCCGAGGTGGTGCTGTATGCCTACGGCGAACGCGCCGCCCGGGTATGGTGGCAAAACATGGCCGACAAGGCGGCGTCTCTGAGCAATCTGACCGTGCTTTTTCTCGATGATCAGCAACTGGCGAGCCTGGCTGCGCTGGCGCAGCGCTCCATGACATTACAGGCGACGTTGCAGGAAGGAACTATCTGGCTGTCTGACGATCAGAATAATCTGGAATTGTCGTTCAGTAGCTGGCAAATTGCCCAAGGTTAAGGATGATCTGACAGCATGCCAGCACAACACAGCAGGAGAATAAGGATGAAAAAACTGGCGACAGGGGTATTGCTTGCTCTTTTATTATCGGGGTTGATGGGATGCCATTCCCGCACTCAGATTCAGGAAGAACCATTGCGCCCGATGGCGCAGTATTACCGCGGTAAGTTGCCCTGCGGCGCGTGTGGCGAGATGGATACGTCGCTGTTTTTGAACGCGGACGGCAGTTTCGTCATGCAGGAGAGCTACCCGTCCGGGGCTGACGGCAACGCGACCGTTGCCGAATCGGGCCGCTGGAGCCGTACCGCTGAACGGCTGGTGCTGACCGATAACGATGGCGAGAAGCGTTATTTCCGCCCGTTAAATAATGACCTTGAAGCCTTGGGCGATGACGGTCAGCCGTTGGAAGCCGCCACTCAGCGTTACCGTCTGTTTGCCGTGGATAAACAGGAGAAACCAGTCGCGCCCGCCTGTCTGAGCCAGCTTTCCGGCCGTGATATGCGCGCGATAACGGCCGCTGTTGAGCGTTATATGACGAATCGACCGGATGGGCATGTGTTTTCCGTTACGATGGAACCGGAGATCGCTACCGTGCGTGTGAGCTATTACTCTTATTCCCGCGTGGTCGCCTATCCTGTGGCCCTGTGACACAGCCCGGGAGCGACGAGCGGGCTGAGATAGCGTGAGCGGAGAACCGAAAAACCGTTGTTCTCCGCTCGACGGTTTTACATCATTCCTTTCAGCTTATACAGCCAGTCCAGCGCCTGACGCGGCGTTAGCGCATCCGGGTCGATGGCTTCCAGCGCGTCCAGCGCCGGCGACGGTTCTTCCGGCGCGAGCAACGCGAGCTGCGAGCCGTCGACATGGCTGGCCGAAGCGTGGCCTGCCAGTGACTCCAGTTCTTTCAGCTTTTGTCTTGCCCGCTTGATAACTTCTTTCGGCACGCCGGCCAGCGCCGCTACGGCCAGCCCGTAACTCTTGCTGGCCGCGCCGTCCTGCACGCTGTGCATAAAGGCGATGGTGTCGCCATGCTCCAGTGCGTCGAGATGGATGTTGATCACGCCTTCCATTTTTTCCGGCAGGTTGGTGAGCTCGAAATAGTGCGTGGCGAACAGGGTCATGGCCTTGATTTTGTTCGCCAGCGCTTCAGCGCAGGCCCAGGCCAGCGACAGACCGTCGTAAGTCGAGGTGCCGCGTCCGATTTCGTCCATCAACACCAGACTCTGTTCGGTGGCGTTATGCAGAATATTGGCGGTTTCCGTCATTTCCACCATGAAGGTTGAGCGACCGGAGGCCAGGTCATCGGCTGCGCCGACACGGGTAAAGATCCGGTCCACCGGGCCAATCACCGCCTGCTCGGCCGGGACGTAGCTGCCGATATGCGCCATCAATACAATCAGCGCCGCCTGGCGCATGTAGGTGCTTTTCCCGCCCATATTGGGGCCGGTGATGATCAGCAGCCGGCGCTGAGGCGACAGCGACAGCGGGTTGGCGATAAAGGGTTCGCTCAGTACCTGTTCCACCACCGGGTGGCGGCCGCCGGTAATCCTGATCCCCGGTTTGTCGCTGAGGGTGGGGCAGACGTAGTTCAGCGTGTCGGCGCGCTCGGCCAGATTGGTCAGGACATCCAGTTCCGCCAGCGCGCCGGCGCTTTGCTGTAGGTCCGCCAGATGCGGCAGCAGCAGGTCGAACAATTCTTCGTACAGGGCTTTTTCCAGCGCCAGCGCCTTGCCTTTTGAGGTCAGTACCTTGTCTTCGTATTCTTTCAGTTCGGGTATGATGTAGCGCTCGGCGTTTTTCAGCGTCTGGCGGCGTACATAATTCATCGGCACCAGATGGCTCTGCCCGCGGCTGACCTGAATGTAGTAACCGTGCACGCCGTTGAACCCGACTTTCAGGGTATCGATACCGAGCCGGTCGCGTTCGCGGATTTCCAGTTTTTCCAGATAGTCGCTGGCGCCGTCGGCCAGCATACGCCACTCATCCAGCTCGTCGTTGTAGCCGCCGGCGATGACGCCGCCATCGCGCACCAACACCGGCGGCGCTTCCACCACTGCGCGTTCCAGCAGGTCGCGCAGCTCATCAAACTGCCCGACCTGGGTGCGCAGTTGTTGTACCGCTTCAGCGCCGACTGTTTCCAGCAACACGTGAATATCCGGCAGTTGCTGAAAGGCATGACGCATTCTGGCTAGATCGCGCGGACGCGCCGAACGCAGCGCCAGACGCGCCAGAATTCGCTCCAGATCGCCCACCTGACGCAGATACGGCTGCAGCTCGGCTGCCACATCCCGCAGTGCGCCGATGGCCTGCTGGCGCCGCAGCAGCGCCTGAGCGTCACGAATCGGCGCGTGCAGCCAGCGCTTAAGCATACGGCTGCCCATTGGCGTCACGGTACGGTCCAGTACTGAAGCCAGGGTATTTTCACCGCTGCCGGACAGGTTCTGGGTCAGTTCCAGATTACGGCGCGTCGCCGCATCCATGATGATGCCGTCTTGCTGGCGTTCCACGGTGATGCTGCGGATATGCGGCAGCGAGGTTCGTTGGGTATCTTTGGCGTATTGCAACAGACAACCGGCGGCACGCAGCCCCATGTGCGCCTGTTCTACGCCGAAACCGGTCAGGTCGCGGGTGCCGAATTGTAGATTTAACTGCTGGCGGGCGGTGTCCAGTTCGAACTCCCACAGCGGACGGCGGCGCAGCCCGTGGCGATGTTCAATCAGGGACATCGCCTCAAAGGTTTCCGGATAGAGCAATTCCGCCGGATTGGTGCGCTGCAATTCCGCCGCCATGGTTTCCCGGTCAACTGGCTCCACCAGCCGGAAACGGCCGGAACTGATATCCAGCGTGGCGTAGCCGAATCCCCGGCCTTCCTGCCAGACGGCGGCCAGCAGGTTATCCTGCTTTTCCTGTAACAGCGCTTCATCACTGATGGTGCCGGGGGTGACGATGCGCACCACTTTGCGTTCTACCGGCCCTTTGCTGGTGGCCGGGTCGCCAATCTGTTCACAAATTGCGACCGATTCACCCAACTGCACCAGTTTGGCCAGATAGTTTTCTACTGCATGATGAGGGACACCGGCCATCGGAATCGGTTCGCCGGCGGAAGCGCCGCGTTTGGTCAGCGAGATATCCAGCAATTGCGAGGCGCGTTTGGCATCGCCGTAAAACAGTTCATAGAAGTCGCCCATGCGGTAAAACAGCAAAATATCGGGATGCTGGGCTTTCAGCTTCAGGTACTGCTGCATCATGGGGGTGTGGGCGTCTAAACTCTCTGGTGTACTCATCGCGTTGTGATGTCCATCTTCTTAAATTTTAATGAGTTAACGATACTGGCGATGCTCATTAGCTCTCATGAAATCCTGTGCTTTACTGCTGGCCGGTCTGGTTATTACCCCGGAAGAGGGGGAATGTTCGACCAGCATGGCTTTCATTGGTATGCAGGCTGCATGATAACGGAGTCTTTAAGGCAGGAAAATAAGAGGGGCGGCCGTATTCTTCGAGCGTGCTCGAAACAATGGCATTTAGTAGTAGCCAAATAATGAGGGCGGCCTGCTTTCGACGCGCTTTTTTAGTGGTGCCTTGTTCTGGCGGCGGCAAGGGGGGCTTTTAACCAAGGGGATATCGAAGAACGTAACTGACCAGGTAAAGTCGGGTGCTGAATGCGCAATCACCCAGGCGGTTCAATAGGGTAGTTGTGGAAAAACGCACTACTTTGTGGCGTTTTTGTGGCGTTGACCAGCCCATCACCCGGAAATAAGCATGGGCTGGCTAACGTGGCGCGATATCCGGTACCGCTATTAATGATTAGTTATGGAAGGTCACTGATTCGCTGATATTTACGCGATCCATTCTCATGCGGTTACCCGGTGCGGCTTCATCGGGATAACCAAAGGAGATGCCAAACAATAGCTTCAAATTATCGGGGATACCGAGGAAGTGACGTATAGGATCGGCAAAAAATCCGAGAGAGGTTTGCGGGATGCCGCCCAGCCCGTGCGCAGCAAGAGACAGCAGAAAAGTCTGGCCGTACATGCCGATATCGCCTGCTACGCGGACATTGTCACCAAACGTCGGCATGAAGAGCAGTGCAACATGCGGAGCGTTAAAAAAAAGAGTAATTATAGGCGACAGCCCGGTGGCGCCCCTCTTTGTCCTCACGGGCAATATTCATGGCTTCATAATAAGCCTTGCCCTGTGCATTTTTACGTTCGCCGTATACGCCATAAAAATGGTCCATATCGAAGGTAAAATCGGGAGTAAACGCCCCGGCATTATTCTTCTCATGGAGTATTTTCGCCAGTTCCGTCAGCTTGTTGCCTGAAACGATATGTACATTCCACGACTGGGTATTGCAGTTAGAAGGAGCGTGCTGGGCGTCTTCTAATACATTGCGCAATATTTCCTCCGGAACAGGAGTCGGAAGAAAACCCCGGTAAGAACGACGAAGCCTTACTGTTTTGCTAAAGGACTGTGCGTCATGAAGGGGGGACTGCGGTTGGGTAAGTATCGTGCTGTTCATTTGTACCTCCTGTAGCGGGCTTAATTCTCTGGAATCAAGCCGAAACTGCTCTGTTACGAGCCACAATGTGATCGTGGGTAAGGGCTTCTCCGGCAGACATAAACTCATCCATCAGAGCATCTCTGTTTTTTGGCGCACGGGCTTTGTCTGCATCCAGCAGCGCTGTTTTTAGTTCAGCAGGAGACAATTCAGTGCAGTACGCCGGCGTGCCAGGTTGCTGACGCCAGGATTCGGTCAGCGAGCCTGCGTCTACGGGTTCAAACCCCGTTTCACTCACTAATGCCATCGTGATGGATTTTGCTTTTTCGTCGTCGCCGGCAACAGGGAGGGCGATTCTTCCGGCGGCACCGGCTGGCAGGCCTTTGTCTGACAGGGTGGCGGCCAGCACGGCATTCCACGCCTTGATGAGTGGCCGCCCGACTTGCTCGCCGGCCCAGACGCTTTCAGGTTTTCCATGCTCAACATCGGCAATCGAACCGTCGCGAAACGGATAGTAATTCGACGTATCGATGACGGTCGCATTTGCCGGTGCCTTGCTTAGCAAGGTCGCGAGTTCACTGTGCTTCCCGAAAGGAATGGCAAGGATAATCACGTCAACATCACGGATGGCTTCCTCGTGTGTAACCGCCCTGGCGCCAGCGTCGCGGGCGATGTCACGAATAGTGTCGGGCCCTCTGGAGTTGGTGATTTTTACGATATGCCCGCTGGCAGAAAGCTTTCTGGCCAGTGATGCGCCAATATTGCCTGCGCCAATGATGCTAATAATCATGAGGTTTCCTTCTGTGAGAATGCGCCGTCGTTATTCAGAAGCGGGGTGAGCAAAAGCGTTAAGCGTGTCGCGAAGCTGAGTCAGCTCTTCTTCAGTAAGCTGACAGACCGACTTTATTTTTCCGGTAATGCTCCAGAGCTCGTCATGAAGTGCCTCGCCGGCTTCGGTGAGTGTTATCAGCACGCGTCGCTCGTCGCTCGTATCGCGTGTGCGTTGTACCCTACCGGCGGTTTCAAGCCGTTTCAGAAGCGGTGTGATGGTGCCCGTATCCATCCCCAGTTTGTTGCCCAGTTCGCCTACGGTTCGTGGTGTCCGGTTAAACAGTTCAAGCATCACAAGGTACTGCGGAAAGGTCAGCCCGAGCGGATCGAGGAAGATCTTGTGCATCCGGTTCATCCGGTTGGCTGCGCCGTATAACGCAAAGGAGAGTTCGGTGCCGATTTCCCGGCGATGTTTATTGTTCATAGAAAAAATCTGTTGAGTGATAATCTAGTGCAATAGATAAATGATAGCAGGCCTAACCGGCTGAATAAAATATCTGCTATAGGTAATTTGTGCGATAGCCTGAAAGAGCCAGGTTCATTGGCCGTTAAGATTCATCATCCCCGGCGTTTCCGATGTGAATGTTTCCGATGTGAATATTGAGCAGAAAAAAGCGTAGGGCATTGGATCAACCAGAAAGACCCCAACGCGCTTTGCCGGCCGTCGGCGAAGAGGGCAACCCCACTCTTGGCGAACCCACTCTTGGCGAACGAGTGTGAGACGGGCGAGCACGGGCGCTTCGAAAGCTGGAGGACCGGTTTTTGCAAGCGGCCAGCGCGGGGGAACTCGCGGCTTCGGTGAATATTAACGGGCTTGCACGTTATGTGCTGGCGGTACAAGTCGGCATGGCACCAGCCGTGCTGAGCTTGAGAATGTTGCCCGGTACGCCATGCCGGGATGGGGCGCCTGGGCGTAGGCCGCGCGCATCAACCGCGCAACGCCGACGGCACTACGCCGAAGCGGCGGCGGAAAGCCGCGGTGAATTTGCTGTGGGATTCATAGCCGACATCAAGGGCGATGGCGGCGACCGGTCGATCGGATGATTGCAGTAGTACCATCGCCGCTTCCAGCCGGGTTTCCCGTACGCAGGCGGCGATGGTGTTGCCTTCCAGCGCCAGCCGGCGGTTCAGGGTGCTGGCGGTGGTGGACAGCGCTTGCGCTACCCGGTCCGCCGACCAGTGGTCATACGGACGCTGCGCTACCAGCCGCCGCACCCGTTCGCTCCAGTTCAGCGCGCCCGGCGGCGTCAGCACAACGCCGGACTGCTCCGCCAGCAAGAGCAACACTTCCAGCACCCGATGCTCGCCGAGCGCCGCTGAACAAGCGGCATCACTTAGCGCATCGGCGGCGCGCAAAAACGCGGCTCCTATCGTGCGGCCGTCCGTTACTTTGGCCACGTTTCGCACCGGTTCCAGCGCGGCGAACTGACCAAACGACTGGTAAAAGCGCGCTATCGTTTCAGGTTGCAGGTTTAGAATCCGCGCCACATAGCGCCCCTGCGGCGCCGGGTCGTTGATCACATCCCATTGGGTGCCGCGCGGCAGGATGAACAGTTCGCCGGAGGTAAAAACGCTGCTGCCTGCCGGCGTCAGCAACTGCTTGGTTCCGGAAACGACCAGACCAATCAGGTCGGTACGCATCACCACCGTACGCAGCGTATACTGACTGCGGGCGATAATCTGATGGGCAAGCGACGGGCCCGCAGGCGTATGACGGGGTATCGGCTCGGCCGAATGCGTCAGGGGCAGGTTGAGGTCGGTAAGTGTCATCCGGCATCCGTGGTGAAAATGGAACAGAGGTTGCGCGAGGCGGAACAGTGGGAAGGGCGCCGGCGCGCTACCATTGGCAGCACAGTTCAGTCTGTGTTCTGACATTCATCCCCGCTATCGCCGTCATGCGCGGCATGGCGATGGATGGCCAGCCAAGCCTACCATGAGTCACAGGAATACTACTATGAAAACGGGTTTACCCCTGATTCGCGTCTGCGCGCCGCTGTTCGCCGGTTTATTTATGAACGTTGCGGCGCACGCGGAGACCCTGACGCTCTCCAGCCCGACTATCGCCCCCAATAGCACGCTGCCAGCCAGCTTTGAGTTCAACGGTTTCGGCTGTAACGGCTTGAATCAGTCTCCTGCTCTTAACTGGCGTGGCGCGCCGACGGGTACCCAGAGTTTTGCCGTTACCGTTTATGATCCGGATGCGCCGACCGGTTCCGGTTGGTGGCACTGGATGGTGTTCAATATTCCGGCGAATGTGAACGGCCTTGCCGCTAACGCCGGCGAAATTGGCGGTAAACGCCTGCCAGCCGGCGCGCGTCAGGCGCGTATCGACTACGGGGTAGAGGCCTGGGGCGGCGTTTGTCCGCCGGCGGGCGACAAACCGCACCGCTACATCTTTACCGTCTACGCGCTGAAGACCAAAACGCTGGATGTTGCTAAAGAGGCCAATCCGGCGCTTGGCGGCTACATGATTAATGCCAATACGCTGGCTAAAGCCAGTTTCACCGCTTACTACGGCCGTCCGGCGCAGTAACCGTTTGAGAGGTTGGTCGCTGCTCTTGGCGCTCTCCGCCGCGCAGCGGAGAGCGATTTTCCTGTCACACCGCCTGATATTTATCGACTTTTCGCATCAAACACCGTCATTCATCAAGCCCTGTGCCTGATGGGACGGTGTTCGGTTTTATCGTTACGTTGTGCGGCTTAAGCGTGCTGACGTCGCCAGGCCTCAATCACGGCTTTCGCCACATACAGGTCCTGAATCGCCAGGCCGGAACTGTCGAAAACGGTGATGTCAGACGCCGCTTCACGGCCGGTGATGTTGCCGGAAAGCACATCGCCAATGGCGAAAACGGCTTTATCGTCGCCCGCGTGCTGGAATTCGCCAATACGGCGGGATTGCGCCGGCAGATCGCAGAACAATTTGCCGGCCGCCAGCAATTCGACAGGCAGCTCTTGTTTGCCGGCGGCGTCCGACCCCATTGAGGAGACGTGCGTGCCGGGGCGGACCCAGGCGGCATCAAAGAGCGGCGCTCTGGCGGTGGTGGCGGTAATGATAATGTCCGCCGCCCGACAGGCCGCTTCCGCCTGACACGCCCGCGCCGGCAGCGCGTTGGCGCGCAGAGCGTCCACCATATTTTGGGTGGCGGCGTCGGAACGGCCGACCACGAGAATCTCTTTAATCGGGCGGATGCGCGCTACCGCTTCAACCTCGTAGCGTGCCTGATGACCGGTGCCGAAAACCGCCAGCACCGAGGCGTCGGCACGCGCCAGCACATCGGTGGCAACCGCATCGGCGGCTGCGGTGCGATAGGCGTTAAGCGTTCCAGCTTCTACCGCTGAGTCGATAACTCCTCTCGACTGGTCGAAAAGAAAAATGATCGAGTTATGGCACGGCAGCCCGTCGGCCAGGTTTCCCGGCCAGTAAGAACCTACTTTCAGCCCTGCCAGCTCCGGCGTGGCGCCTGACTTCACGGTAAACCGGTTGCCGGGATCGGAACCATGACCGTGGACGACGGGGAAGTTGGCGGTGGCGGGATGCACCGCATCGATCAGCGCGGCACGCACCGCCTCATAGGCCATCGCGTGACTGGCTAATGTTGCACTGTCTTTCTCATTGATTAAAAACATGATTGCTACCTCACCATCCACCGAAACGTGACCATTGCGACAGCGGCGCGTCCGCTTGCGCAGGAATAACCTGATAGGCGCCGAACTGGCCTGCCGTCGCGCAGGCGTGATTCGGCAGAACGCGCAGCCGCGTGCCGACCGGCAGATCCGGCAACGGTCTGTCGCTGCCGGGGCGCAATGCAATAATGCCGTGCTCCTGATTGACCGCGGTGACGATAAGATCGGGGATGATCTTGCCGTGGTCATCGCAGACGAGGCCGTATCCCTGATCGACCGCCTGATTCGCGGTGCCGCGATCGCGCGAGAGCGCCATCCAGCCGGCATCGACCATGATCCAGCCGCGCGCGGCCTGATGACCAATAACGGTGGTCAGCACGGACAGGGCGATATCGTCGGTTCGGCATACGCCGATCCCGGCCATCACCAGATCGAAAAAGACGTAGACGCCAGCCCGCACTTCGGTCACGCCGGCCAGATTGCGGGCGGCGTGTGCGGTGGGCGTTGAACCGACGCTGACGATGGGGCAAGGCAAGCCGGCCTGACGCAGGTTGTCGGCCGCGGTCACCGCCGCGCTACGCTCCTGTTCGGCGAACGCCGCGTGGGCGCCGGCGCCGGCCACGCCGTAGCTTTCTCCCGCATGTGTCAGTACGCCCCGCAGCAATCCGCCGCCGTCGTGCAGCACGCGACCGATCGCAATCAGCGACGGCGATGCCGGCGGCAGACCGCTGCGGTGGCCGTCACTGTCGACCTCAAGCAGCGCTGGGATGCTGACGCCGGAGGCGCGAGACGCATCGACAACCGCTTGTGCCTGCTCCATCGAGTCCAGCAGTACGGTCAGGTCGCAACCGGCTTTTATCAAATCGATGACGCGGGCCAGCTTCTGCGGCGCAATGCCCACCGCGTACAGGATGTCTCTGATGCCGGATTCGAAGAACACTTCCGCCTCACGCAGCGTCGAAACGGTCGCCGGCCCGGTGCCGCCGGTGAGCAGCCGACGGGCGACATCCACCGACTTTGCCGTTTTCAGGTGGGGGCGTAAGGTGATGCCGGCGAGTTCCGGGCGGTCACGCAGGCGCGCGATATTGGCCAGCATGATTTTTTCGTCGAGTACGAGCGAGGGAGTGGGTAAAGCCGATAGCCGATCGGTCAATGTCATGGCGTGGTTCTCATTTTTGCTCTGTCGGTATGAGATTTTTACCCTGCCGCCATTTAGAATGGAATTTACCAAAACTGCATCTGTTATTAAGACTGACATTAATGATCACCTCCCGGGACCTGCATTTCTTTTCCGTTCTTGCCGGCGCTTCTTCGCTGGCTGCGGCCGCGCGAGCGCTGGATGTGACGGCGCCGGCCGTGACGCAACGCCTGCAGGCGCTGGAACAGCGTCTGGGGGTGCAACTTGTCGATCGTTCCAGCCATCGCTACCACCTGACGGCGGAAGGCGCCTTGCTGGCGGAGAAGGGCGCCGATGTTTTGGATCAAATCGAGGGGATCGCGGCCTTGCTTGCCGAGCGGCGAAATGAGGTGATCGGCCCGTTGAGGGTGCTGGCGCCGCTGGGGTTTGGGCGCGCCTATGTGGCGGAGGCGGTGACGCGCATGTGTCGACAGTTTCCAACCATCGAACCCTCGCTGATGCTGTCGGATGCGCCGATTGGTACGCTGGATATTGATGACTGGGATGTGTTGATTCATGTCGGTCCGTTGACCGATTCCAGCCTGGCGCTGCGGCCGCTGGCGCCCAACCGCCGTATTCTGTGCGCCGCGCCGGATTATCTGGCGCAACACGGTATGCCCACGCATCCGATGGATCTTCCCCGCCATGTGTGCGGCGTGCTGCGGGAAGACCGGGCGGATGCGTCGTTGTGGGGATTCGCTCGTCGCGACGATGGCGAGACAAAGACCGTGCGTATCAGGCCCGTCTTTACCAGCAATGACGGTGAGGTAGTCAGGAACTGGGCCGTCGCCGGGCTTTGCCTGATTCAGCGCTCCGAATGGGCGATCGCCGACGACCTGAAAGCCGGGCGTCTGGTCGAGGTGATGCCTGACTGGCGCCTGCCAAACGCGGATGTCGTCGCTCTGCTCGGGCCTCGTGCCGGGCGCGCGGCCCGTATGGAGCGGTTCGTTGAAATACTGAAAGCGTTACTGGCTCCGGTCCCCTGGCGCGCGTAGCGATACGTACGCGGAATCATTGTCTAGGCCGGTGCGCGATTCAAACGCATCAGGCTATATCGCTTTGTCCTTTGGTTTATTGGTCGGACAGAATTTGCTGGTCAGACACAAATAGAGGACGAAGAACGCCATAATCGCCAGCGAGACGATATTCACCACGCGCCAGCCGCCTTCCCCGCTCATGAACAAGCCTGCCCCCAATGCCGCGATCAGGTTGAAGGAATAGGTCGCCAGTGAATTGATCCCCTGCAGTTTATGTTTGAGCGTTTCCTCTTTTATGCCGTTAATCAGGAACGTGCCGCCACTGAACATAAAAGACCAGCCCAGTCCCACCAACATCAACGAGAGGACGTAACCGGTCATGTCCGTATTGATTAACGCGGTGCCGGTGCCGGCGATGAAAAACAAGGCGCCGATAACGATCGTCACCGGTGTGCTCAGGATATTCATCAGCAACGGTAAACACAGCGCCGGCGCGTACATGGCGAAGAAATGCCATTGCAGCACCGTTGCGCTCGCATGGATATCAAAATGATGATGAGACATCGCCAGCGGCGTCGAATTCATGATCAGGGTCATGATGGCGAATCCGACCGCGCAGCTGACGGTGCCGGTTATAAAGGCCGGCGATCGCAGCGCTGCCGGGTAATGCGTGTTACCCGGCGCGCCGGTCCGCATCGCGGGCGAGGGCGTGGTATGCGGCAGATTGATAAAATTTTGCGTCGCCAGCACCAGTAAAAAAATGACGGCGGCGATAAGAAAGGCGCCCAGATACGGATAGCGGTCAAACATCATGATGCCGTGCCCGGCGACGAAGGGACCTAAAAAACCGCCGATGACGCCGCTGCCAATCACCAGCGAGGTCGCTTTTTTATTCCTGGCGTCATTGTCCGACACTTCGGCGGCGGCGAAACGATAATACTGGTTGAATACCGTGGCGCCTCCCAGAATCAACGTGGACAAGGTAAATAAGGTAAAAGAGCGGTAATACAGTGCAATCGCGGCCAGCACGCTGCCGATAAGCCCGATGAGGCCGCCGATCAAAAATGCCGTTCTTCTGCCGTATTGGCTCATCAGCGAAGAGACGAAATAGACCATCAGCGTGGAGCCGCATACGGTGGCGGTGACGGGTAAGGTGGCGAGAGAGGGAACCGGGGACAGACTTTTGCCCGCCAGGGTAGAGGTCAACGTCAGTAAAGAAACGATGGAGCCGGTTAACCCTTGCCCGATGAACAGCAGAATAATATTGCGATACCCTTTTTTCATACCACTCTTCCCTTCATCATTGGTTCGCTAATTCTATCCTGACGCTTTCGCCGATGGCGAGCCGCTTGCTACCGGAAGCGCTGAACCGTTGCGTTGATGATGGGTAAATATATTGTTACAAATATGTGGTGGTGAAATATTAAATTCACGGGAAATGATTAGCATCAGATGAAATGAATTATTTTCAATGCAGGCGATATCCGAACAATGTTCTGTATACGAAAACGATGTTCTGTATACGGAAAAGGAAATTACACTCTATGAGCCTGGTGACGAGTAGTCAGTAATCATAGGGTAATTGGCGGGAAATAAAGGCGACAATAAACGTGTTAAATATCTGAATGCGAATGATGTGATGAAAAATGGCTGTTTTTCTGGCTGTTATCCATCAGTTATTTTTGTGGCGACAGCGTTTTGGCTGGTTTTTCTTCGTTCATGAATCGTTTTAGTTGCCGGATAAGCATGTGGATGGAGAGACGGGATGGAAATTATTTTCTTATTATTTTCTGGTTAAGAAAATAGCTTTGCGACCGGTCGCGTGTATCTTTTATGGAAAGTAATAGTCATATTGTAATTCTATTGATTTTTTTATTATAAATTTCGCGTGTAAATAGTTGCAGTAGAGCATTTTCCATTATTCAAAAAAGGTGGGTTTTATATTCAATAAGTTCTATTGACGACCTAAAAATATCGACTTAAGCTCACAGCGAAATTTCCCGCAGATAAGATATTTTTTCATGCTCTCATTTTTTGAGAAAAAACCGGATTCTTAATCAAATAACTTGATTAGTAACGGGTGTTATACCCTAAACAATGCAAATTGCAGGAAACAAATTGCAGGAAAATAGGAAGCGCGTGAATCCCGATGAGCTTACTCAGGTAAGTGATTTGGGTGAGCGACAAATCGGCGTAAGTCGATTTGAATGCAGCCAACACACCTGCAACGTGAAGTATGGCGGGTATAACGCCGCCGCGGTACCTGTCATCTGATGTATGACGGGTATAAAACATATATTAAGGTTATTCAGATGAATATTCAGAGAAAAGAAAGCTGGCTGAATGGTGCCAATGATTTTCTGATGGAGACCGGCGTGAAAGAAATCGCGTTGGCGATTATTGAAAAGATATTCGCACGCCGTTGTCTGGTGGAAGGGAGCGGTCAGGAAAATTACCGTTATGAAGATGAAGTCGCGCCGCATCTCGATACGGTGATGCAAGCGGTCAGTCAGCAGCAACCGATAGTCATGATTCTTCCCGCCTTTCCGGGAAAGTCGCCGAATCGCAAGAAAACGCTGGGGCATCTTCCTGATTATGCCGAACTTTATGCACTGGATAATTTGCATGAGTTATGTCAGGAGATTCGCCGCGTTTATCAGCCTGGCGCCGTTATCGGTATTTGTTCTGACGGCTATGTATTTTCCGATGTGGTCAAAATCCCCGACAGTCAGGTAAAAGATTACACGGATATTATCGGCGACTATTGCACGAAAAAATATCCGGGTATGTTTTTTATGTATGACCTGATTAATACCTATCCGGAAATCAAGCATCTCGATTCCCTGCGGGAAGAATTGATGATTCAGTACGGCACGTCGTTATTGGCGCTGAAGAATAGGGTAAAAGAAGAACCTGAGGCCGCCTCCATGTATAAAGGCGTGACGCGTTTTCTGTGCGAGGATTACGGCGGCATGGATGAGTTTGCCGGCGTCAGCAACGCGCAAATCCAGAAAGTGGCCCGCGTGGCGGCCTACCGCGTGATTCAGCGCAGTGAAGCCTGGAGCAAACATCTGGAAGAGAGATTCCCGCAGGCGGTGCGCCTGTCGATTCACCCGCAATTTCGTATTTCCAAAAAAATCGGCATCAGGCTGGCTCCGGTAAAAGATCGCTGGCGGACGCCGTGGCATTCGGTGGCGGTGAAGCGGGGCGCTGATATTTATCTGGAAAAGCGCAGCAATGTGGATGAACGCCATTATCACCTGATCTTCAAATCGGGACGTCCTTTTCACTATGTTAGTACTCAAATAAACAATACCAATAGTCAAATAAAAAATACCAATACTCAAATAAATAGCGTCAGTACCCAAATAAACGACGCCAGTACTCAAATAAAGGCGGAGTAATCTATGTCGGTAAATAAAGCGGCGATTTTCGATCTGGACGGTACGCTGGTCGATACCTTGCCCGGCATCGCGTTTGCGTTGCGTCAGGCGCTGAGCGGATTAGGCGTAACGCCGGACCCGGCGTTCATTGTCAGGGCGCATATCGGCGGCGGGTCGGGGAACATGCTGGCCGCCGCCGCCAGACATCATGGTATTGGGGATACGGCGGCGCTGTCGCAACGCTACCATGCGCTGTATCAGGCGCATTGTCTGCACGATACCGTCTGCTATGCCGGCGTGAAGGAACTGGTTGCCGAGCTAAAAGCGCAGGGCGTCCGGCTGGCGGTATTGACCAATAAAGATGACGTGCTGTCCAACCGCATCCTGCAGGCGTTATTTCCGCCAGATACTTTTGAGTTGGTATATGGCGCCCGGTCCGATCGACCGCTCAAGCCGGATATTAGCGGTTTGCAGCAGGTGATGACCGCACTGGAGACGACGAGCGAGCAGTGTCTGTATGTGGGCGATACGTCGATTGACGTACAAACGGCAAATCGCGCCGGCGTTTACGTCGCTTACGTGACGTGGGGATATGGCGATAACATGGCCGACTGGCAGCCGAATTCTGTTTGCCATGACGTGGTGGAATTAAATACCTGCCTGCGTCAGCACCTGACATTACAGGCGCTTGTTACCTCTCGCTGAAAAGCGGGAAAGCGTACTTTTTCTGATTGATATTCATCAGCAATGATGCCGGTGGCGTCGGATATTATTAATAATTCGTTGTCTTTATATTTTAATTTATATTTTTATTTTTCTGGATACGGCGCTGTTTCAGTGTGAAATGGCGTGCCTATCTATTAGCTATGAGTGCAAGGAAAATTCGATGCATTGTTTTTCATTTGAGTGGAAACAAGTTTTTACCCTGAGCGGAAACAATGGAAAATACCCAATATTAATGGAGTAGAATTATGCACGATAATTTGAATGAGACGGCTAACAAGATAGCCGATATCGTAAAATCCTATCTGGTTCAGACACAGGATGATCGCTTTGAGCCGGAAGGACGTGTATTTTTGGAAAAACAAATCAGCGCCTTCCTGAGCGCTGGTGAGCCCGTCAGGTTTGTGCTGCCAGGTTTCCCCTGCAAATCCCCCAATATTGTCGATAAGACGTTCGGCGTTTTGCCGGATTATGGCGACGTGATTTCCATCAATCGTCTGGAATTACTGGCGAAAGCGATTCAGGCGTTATATGAACCCGGCTGTCAGGTAACCATTCTGAGCGATGGCACAACCTTTAATGATATTGTCGAGGTTCCGGATACGACCCGTAAAGAATATAACCAGCAGCTACGCGCGTTGATTCAGTCACCTTATATTGAATGGAAAGCGCTCGGAGATTTCCTCCCGGAAACGCGCTCGGACGATGACACTCGTAAAGCGCTGATTAAATCAGCCGGATTACCGTACAAAGGAATCGCTGATTTTATCAAGCGCGTCGGGAATCATGAGGAGCTGGCGGCGACGCACGATAAAGTCTGCAGTTATTTGTATAACGATGTGCGGCTGAACCGGCAGCCTCAGCAGTCTAATGAAGACTACCTGAACAGTGTGGCGGAAAAAGCCTATCAGATGATGTACCGCGGCCAGGCCTTGAGCGCGCTGGTGGAGCGAGCCTTCCCTGACGCGATTCGCCTGTCGGTTCATCAGTATGACAACGACGGCCCGAAATTTACCTTTGGTTTTGCCGACGGCCTCGCCACCGTGCGCCAACCGTGGCACAGCGTGCCGGTGCTGTCGGCGTCGGGAAATGTTTCCCTGCTGGGCCATGCCAGCGTTGATAAAGACCACCATGTGCTGGTGACCTATCAGGGACATCCCTGGGTGTATGTGGAAACCGGGGACGCCAGCGCCAGGAAGTTTGATTACGAGTTACTCAAGCAACCGTTGTTCGGCCTGAAGATTGACGATCCGCAGGGGCTGGGGGTTGAGGCGCTGTCGCCGGCGTTTCTGGCGTTCCTGTCCGCCCAGTTTGGCTTCGTGTGTATCAAGGGCGTGCAGTTTGAGCGCAGCGAGCAGTTGGAAAGTTTTTGCCAGCCGTTCGGCGAGATTTTCCAGTGGCAGTTCGGCGCGGTGCATGTGGTGAAACCGGAGGAAAAACCAAGCGGATTCGTACATTCGCTGGAGAAAACGCCGATACACTGGGACCTAAGCATGATCCGGCTGGATCACGAGCAGGTCGGCGGCAACCCCTGGTTTACCGCGGAGCGCTTCATGCTGTACTGCAAAACCCCGCCGAAGAAAGGCGAAGGCAGCACCACGGTGGTGGATGGCCGTATCGTGATGGATATGGTCGGCCCGGACGTGGTGAAAAAATGGGAAGACGTTCACATCACCTATAACACCCCGATGACCTATTTCGGCGGCAAACCTCGTACTTATCCGCTGGTGTACGCGCACCCGAAAACCGGTAAAAAGGCGTTCCGCTATCAGGAGGGCAGCGACTCCGAGCTGCAGAAGTTTACCGTTGAGGTGGAAGGCGTTTCCGGGCAGGAAAGCCAGGCCTTCATCGAGGAACTTGACCGACTGGTGTACGATGAGCGCTGCATGATTGCCCATGACTGGGATCAGGGCGACCTGCTGATCATCGATAACTGGCAGACGCTGCACGGCCGGCTGTCGATGACCGAAGCATCGCGCGGTCGTGAGCTGTGGCGGGTGCAGGTGTTTTAATCGTCACGGTACGATGCGCAGTATGAACGGGGCGAATCCGCCCCGTTATCCATACCGGCAAGTCCTACGTGTTTTCTCCCGCCTCCAGCGTCTGGCGCTGGGTCAGCGTCGGGAAGTATTTCATCCACAGCGCCACCACCAGCAGGGTGCCGGCGCCCCCCAGAACGATGGCCGGCACGACCCCCAGCCAGGCGGCGGTCACGCCGGATTCAAATTCCCCCAGTTGATTGGAAGTGCCGATGAAGATGGAGTTGGCGGCGCTGACCCGGCCGCGCATGTCATCCGGCGTTTCCAGTTGCACCAGCGTTGAACGGATCACCACGCTGACCATGTCGGACGCGCCCAGAAACAGCAACGCGAACAACGACAGAAACAGATTGGTGGACAGGCCAAACGCGATGGTGGCGACACCGAACATCGCGACCGCCGAGAACATGATTTTACCGACGTTGCGGGTGAGCGGACGCCGGCCCAGATAAACAGACATCAGTACCGCGCCGAGCGCGGGCGCGCAGCGCAGCAGCCCCAGTCCCCACGGGCCGGTGTGCAGGATATCTTTGGCGACGATGGGCAACAGCGCGGTGGCGCCGCCGAGCAGCACGGCGAACATATCCAGCGAGATGGACCCCAGAATCACCGGATTGCGGCGAATGAAGTTCATGCCGCCAAACAGACTTTCCAGGCTCACCGGCGTGCGGGCCAGCGCCTTGTATTCATAGCGCAGGTTGAGCAACACCAGAAACGACAGCAGAAAGCAGGCTACGCTGGTGGCGTAAAGCGTGGTGGCGCCGATCAGGTAAATCAGGCCGCCGAGCGCCGGGCCGACGATGACCGTGGCTTCGCGGGCGGACGCCATCAGCGCCACGGCGCGGGACAGCAGAGCGGGCGCGATCAGGTTCGGCAGCAGCGCCTGCGTGGCCGGCATTTCAAATGCCCGCGTCGCGCCCAGCAGCGCCGAGCAGGCGTAAATCATGGCGGCGCTGATGGTATGGGTGACGTTGCCGATTACCAGCACCAGTATGGTGGCGGCCATCAGCAGGCGGCAGCACAGGATAATCACGCGGCGGTTGTACTGATCCACGGTGTGGCCGGCAACCAGCGTCAGCGCCAGCTGTGGCAGAAACTGCGCCAATCCGACCAGTCCCAGATTCAGGGCGCTGTTGGTCAGGTCATACATCTGCCAGCCAATCCCGACCACCAGCATCTGAAATGCGAAGGAAGAGGCGATTTGTCCAAGCCAGAAACACAGAAAAGTGGGGTTTTTAAGTGGGGAAGCGGTTTCCACAGGTTGTTATCCACGACGGCGGTTGTAATGAAAAGTGTTCAGTTTACCCAAGCTGTTGTTTTATTAAACTGAAGTTTTCTCCACAGATGTAAGTAAAAAATAACGGATGATGTGCGCTAGAGCGTATTGAAAACCTACGGCACGTGGTGGCCGTTAAGATAACGTGGTGATGAAAAGAAAAGTGAATGAATTGAGTGGCTTTGATGGCTAAAGGTTAGGAATATTGATTTGTCCGGCTCTTTTCGCTGTCGGCGCACGGGGAAAGGCGATAAAATAAGAAATACAGGATTTTTTATCCATTGATATCTTTAAATTTTATCTAACTTATTTGGTTTTAATGAGGATTTGTATGCAACAGTTGCCCGCTTGCCCGAAATGTCAGTCTGAATACACCTGGCAGGATGATGCCATGCTTAACTGCCCGGAATGCGGGCACGTGTGGTCGGCGCAGGGCGACAGCGGCGCGCAGGAAGAAGGGCTGGTGGTGCGCGACGCCAACGGCAACCTGCTGGCGGACGGCGATACCGTTACCGTCGTCAAGGATCTGAAAGTCAAAGGCAGCTCGTCGACGCTGAAAATCGGCACCCGCGTGAAGGGGATTCGTCTGGTGGAAGGCGATCACAATATCGATTGCAAGATCGACGGTTTTGGCGCGATGAAGCTGAAATCTGAATTTGTGAAGAAAAACTGACCTGAACGCTAGCGATTAGCAATTAGCAATTAGCAATTAGCAATTAGCAATTAGCAATTAATGTATCGCGCTGCCCGGATTGCTCTGGGCGGCGCTGTTTTTTAGCTGACCGCGTCGATCGGCATGTATTCCACCCGATTGCGGCCCTGATGCTTGGCCCGGTACAGCGCGGTGTCGGCTGTACTGTACAGGGTGTCGAATCCGGTGCGCGGCGGCGCCCAACTGACGCCGAAGCTGGCGGTCACCTTCTGCTGAGGCAGCGCTTCCAGCGCGGCGCCATTCAGACTGGCGTGGATGTGCTCGGCGACGTCCACCGCCGCCATCAAGGTGTAGCCATCCAGCAGGATGGTGAATTCCTCGCCGCCGACGCGGCCAATACTGCCTTTTCCCTGCAAGACGTCGCGGATACGGGCGATCAGCGAGCAGATCACCGCATCGCCGGTCGGATGACCGTAGGCATCGTTGACCTGCTTGAAGTGGTCGATATCCAGCACAATCAGCGCCGCCTGATCCTGCTCCAGCGCATGGTCGACCAGGTCGATGATCGCGCTGCGGTTGAATACATCGGTCAGCGGGTCGTGGGTGGCTTTGTACTCCAGTTCCACCGCTAACTGATGTAATTGGGTATTAAGGCGGGTCAGTTCCCGTTCCGCGCGGTCGCTGCGGGTAATCAACCGGTGAGTTTCCCGCACCAGCCGCTGATAGTGTTCCGCCAGCATAATCAGGCTTTCCCGGTACACCTCCGCCGGCATATCGGCCTGTGCGGCGATGTTGCGGGCCGACAGCAGGATGTCGTATTCGGGGGTGAACAGTTCATAGCTACTCATGCCGTTACTCCAGAATGTGAGGGTGGAATTCGAGCGCCGAAAAATCGATATGCAGCTCCTGCCCGAACTCCTCGGCGATGTCGTCTTCCTGGTCGTAATACCAGTGCAGCGCGATGGGAAGCTGCTGCTGCGCGGCCTGATCGAGAATATTAAACAGGCTGAACAGCATTTTGGTGCTGGAGCTGTTGAAGTAGGGCAGCGACACATGCACATCAATGCGTGCCGACGGCGTTGCCGTGGTGGCGAGGCGAGCCTGCAGATAGCGCTGAATCCGCTCAATCAGAGGGCCGTAAAATGCCGCCGCGTTTTCCGGATAAGACTCCCCGGACAGCGAAAGCTGATGTGTGTCAAAGCGAAAATCCACAGTCGGCGTGCTGGCCGTGCCGGCGAGATAGAGATTGTCCGTTGTTATTATGTCTGTCATGGTTAAATCACCGCCTTCAGATAAAACGTGGAGAGCCCGGTGGTGGCATCGCTACGAAAGGTGAATTGCAGTGGCTCGCTGGCGTCGCGGGCCACGGTCAACAGGCCGATATCCGCGCCTTTGCTGGAAGTCGGAACGTCTTCACGCAGCGAGGCCTTATAGGCAAGCCGGATTTCATCAAGCGTCATCGCGCACAGCGGCTCCAGCCGCTGACGCAGTTTTTCCGCATCCGCCGGATAGATCCGATTGGCGCTCAACAAAAAGTATTTTCCCGCCTCAAAACCGATACACACCGAACCGTGACGGATTTCATTTTTCTGCTCTTCCGACGTGAGCGCCGAGGCGGAGTAATGGATGATGTTCTGCACCATTTCCACAAAGCTGGAAAACAGCTTGCGGCGCACATTGGGCGGCACCCGGCTTTTTTCCAGTTGCAGCCGCACCGTTTCCGCCAGCGAGCAGATGATGTTTTGCGAAAAGTACCCCACGTAGTACAGCGCGATATTTTGCTGTTGGGTGAGGTCAAAGAATTCAGCGTACTTCGTTTCGGACATGTTCCGGTTTTACCTGGTTGATAATGTTCACGGGTGCCTGAAGCCCCAAAATGTAAGATCGTCCCGTCTTCCCTGGGATCCCTGCCAGGTGTGATGGTGTTGTAATAGTTGGTTTGCCAGCGCGCTCATGGGTAATTCCCTGACGCGTTGCAGCAGGTTTTGCAGGCGGCGTTTGCCGAATTTGATTTGTCGCTCGCCGCCGATCTGATCGAGCAGACCATCGGTGGTGGAAAAGAACAGGTCTTGCGGCGACAGCGGGCGCTGAAAGGCCGGCCAGCTGTAATCGTATGGTGTGTTGGTATAACCCACGCCCATGCGGTCGCTGTCGAGCGTCAGCAACTCGCCGCTTTGCGCATCGATCAGAAACGCCGTCATACGGGCGCTGGCCCAGTTGAGGGTCTGCTCGGCGGTATTCACGTACACCACCAGCGCGTCGCAGCCGTCGTCGGAGGCCGTGGTTTGCCCTGGATAGCTGCTCTTTTGGCCCAGCGTGTCCTTGATATAACGATTGATGCCGCTGAGTAATCGCCCCGGCTGGTCCGGGCGGTGTTGCGTCAGCGCCTGCTCCAGCGCCGAGTTGAAAATCAGCGTCATGAAGGCGCCGGGCACGCCATGACCGGTACAGTCGGCGAGCACCGCCAGCCAGCCGTGTTCATAGCGCCTGAAGGCATAGCAGTCGCCCCCGACGCAGTCGCGCGGTTCCCAGACCAGGCACCAGTCTTTCAGCGTGTCGGCCAGCGTTTGCCGGAACGGCGTGAGCATCGCCCCCTGAATCACGCTGGCATATTCTATACTTTGTACGATGTGCTGATGCTGGCGGACGTGGGTGTCCGACACGATGCGGAACAGATCGATACCCAGGCCGATGCCGAGGTAACGGCCGTTTTCGGTAATAATGAAGCCATCGGCCAGAAAGCGGTCGCCGCTGATTACCGCCTTGTCCGCCACATCGCTCAACGAGGCGCCGGCTTCGACGATCAGCGGGGTTTTATCCATGAAAGCGATACAGCTTTTTCGGTCATACAGTTCGCGGTAGTAAGGGCGGGCCATTTGCGACAGGAAACTGTGACGGTTGATCAGGCCGAACGGCCGTCCGTCTTCCACTACCGGCAGGCTAACCAGATCTTTGTGGCGGCTGAACAGGTGCAATACGGTGGCGTTATCAGTGGTGGGAGACACATCCGGCGTGGTGATACACAAGTCGCGTGCACTTGGGAAAGAAACGCAGCGTAACCGATGTTCCTGTGGCGGTAAGGCACTCATTGTCTTGTCTTTCTGGGAAAATAAGCTACCGCCACGGTAACAGCGATAGATGACGAAAACATGACAGGTCGCTGAAATGCTAAGGAATTGTCAGGTTTATCTTTACACTCATGACTAAATATTGCTGACGTGGTCGTTTCATGAGCGTTTTTATGCCTTTTTCGTATTAATAAAAAAATAAATTGGCCGATATATTTTAGAGGTAGGTCTGTCTTTTCTATTCCGTGAATGCTGTGCGAAAAATGAGACTGCACCGTGTGGTTCGTCAACCACTCTTCTATTTCCTGATAGCTTTGGATGGCATGAATTTGTTTAGCCGTCCTGCTTCATACTCGCTTTGGCGGGTGTGCTGTTTTTCTTCCGGTGTGCAGGTGTTGGTGCGTCGTAATAAATCAGTGCCCTTAGAGGCATGCTATCGTTAAAAAATAAAAAGGAGTGACATCGTGGCCATATCAGGTATTCAGAGTCAAAACATTACGTCTTCTTATCCTCAGTCGACTTATGTCGCCAATAGCAGTCTTGGTCTTGGGGATAACGCCGGCGGTGATGCTGTTGGAACCAATAAATCCGGTTCCCTTAAAACCGGCAAAATGAATGATTCGCTAAATAATCAATTCGCGGATAACAATTCCGGCGATACTATTGATGTGGGCGATCGTACTAAATCGCTGGATGATAGACTGACTAAAGAAAAACTTCAGAAACAGCAGAGCGAATCTTCCGTTGAGCGCTCACTGCGGATGACCGGTATCCCGCTTTATGGCGGTGTGCTGGTTTCCGTGGTGAAATATCCGGATGGCCAAAGCGAAAGTTATAACGTATTTACCGGTAAACGTATTACGTCCACTGATGCGAGCCTGATTGGCTCCCGTACGCAAGCCGGCAATGCCGAGTTTGGTTATTATAGCCAGGGCTTATATAGCGGTATGTCGGCGGCCGAAGTTTACGAGAAAATACAGCAGTTGATGGGCGCGCATTCCGGCGAGGCTTCCTGGACGATGCTGCCGGGCAGCGGAAGTGAATTGCCGCAATCAAGTTGATGTGTAAAAAAATAATCGACGCTATTTTTGTTATTTAAAAAAATATCAACGGCCTGATAAATTATCAGGTAGTTAATTATTTTTATGCTTTTCCTTTTATGTTTTTCTTTTATGTCTTCCCTTTTTTCAGTCTTTCCAGCACCAGGCGTAGCGCCTTATTCAGTGGTTTATCCTGTCGCATAACAATAGCCAGTGTTCGGCTCAACGTCGGATTCAGCGGTCGGATATGAAACATTGACGCCGGCATGTCAGAACCCACCGACATTTTCGGTATGATGCTGTATCCCAGCCCGGCCAGTACCATTTCTTTGAGTGCTTCGATACTACCCAACTCCATTACCGGTTGCGGTTGTGTGCCTGCATCGTTGAACCAGCGGTCAATCAACGTGCGGGTGCTGCTGCCGCGCTCGAATAGAATAAGCGGCCGGGTATGCAGAAACGCCGGCGAGATGCTTTCGGGGAAGGTGGGGTCGTTGCTGATGGCGACCAGTTCGTCTTCCATCACCGGCGTAACCGCGACGTTGGCGCTGGGGATGGGCAGGGTCACCAGCCCAACATCGATGCGGTTGTCAATCACCGCCTGAATGATGTCGCGGGTATTGCCGGTGCGCACCCCCACCGTTAGCCGGGGGTAGTCCTGTCGCAACTGGCGCAGTAACGGCGGCATTAGGTGAATACAGGCCGTGGCGCCGGTGCCCAGAATCACATGCCCCATCACCTCTTCGGTATATTCGGCGATGGCCTGACGAGTTTCGCCCACCAACTGGCGAATCTGTTCCGCTTTGATTAACAGCGTAGCGCCCGCCGGCGTTGGCCGCAGGTTTTTACCGCTGCGTTCGGCCAGCCGTACGCCAAAATAGTGCTCCAGCTGGCGGAATTGCTGGCTGACGGCAGGCTGACTCAGATTGAGCCGGTTAGCCGCCGCGGAAAAACTACCCTCCCGCATCACCGTGGTAAAGGTTTCCAGCAGTTCCAGATTCAACCTTGCCATATCAAACTTTCCTTTATGACGAGCATAAGTGTTTGTGTCTGTTGCCGATATCGTATGCTGGTTATGCTGGCTGGAGTCCCGTTGCCGCACGCGTGGGTTTGTGCGGCAACGAGGCGCCGCCTAATCGCTAACTCGCTGTTCTGACAAGGATACACCAATGAGCGCCATTGTAATTGAGGATGCCGGGGCGGAACATATCGCCGCCATCAGGGATATTTATGCTCACCATGTCCTGCATAGTCTCGCCACCTTTGAAACTGAGCCGCCCGATGAAGCGGAAATGCGCGACCGTTGGCAGAAAATCCGCGATGCCGGCTTGCCCTGGCTGGTGGCGACAGAAAACAAACAGGTGCTGGGGTACTGCTATCTGGGGTTTTATCGTGCCCGTTATGCTTACCGTTTCACACTGGAGGATTCGATTTATCTGCATCCGGATCATCTGGGGAAAGGCGTCGGCAAGCGTTTGTTATCCGCCGCATTGTTACAGGCGGAACAACAAGGGCATCGCCAGGTGGTGTCGGTCGTTGCTGACAGCGGCAATCAGGCCTCGCTGCAATTACATTTGTCGCTGGGATTTGCGCAGGTAGGGATGTTGCGTTCGGTAGGAATGAAGCACGGGCGTTGGGTGGATACCGCATTGCTGCAACGAGCGCTGGGGGAAGGTGATGCCTCGTTGCCGCCTGTCTGAATCCGCCGAACGTCGCCGGGTCACCGTCTGCATCGGCATGACTCAGTTGATTAACTGGGGAACCGCGTTCTACCTGCCCGGCGTGTTTTGCGCCGCCATCGCGGCGGATCGTGGCTGGAGCCCGACGCTGGCGTTTTCCGGTGCCACGCTGGCGCTGGTAGTGATGGGGTGCCTGTCGCCTTACGCCGGCTGGTTGCTCGACCGGGTGGGCGGCCGGCGCGTGATGACGCTGGGCGCGGCCAGCAGCGCCGCCGGTTGTCTGCTGATGGCCGCCAGCACCGGTATGGCGGATTATTTTATCGCCTGGGTCATGCTGGGCGTCGGGATGCGGCTGTCGCTGTATGAAGCGGCCTTCGCCACGCTGGTCGCGCTGTATGGCGGCGAGGCCCGGCGCGCCATTTCGTTGGTCACGTTGTTTGGCGGCATTTCATCGTCCTTGTTCTGGCCGTTGGGCATGACGTTGTTGAACAGATTGGGCTGGCGCTGGGGCGTGGCGATTTACGGCGTGATCGTGTTATCGGGCCTGCTGTGGTTGCGGGCGTTGCCGCAACCGGCGTCGCGGTTGTCGCCCCGGACAGAGGAACAGGCCCAAACCTCGCCGAGCGCGGGAACGCAGGCCGTCCTTCCCGCGGTGCTGTATGCGTTGCTGATGGCGTTGTTTAGTTTTCTGTCCGCCGGTATTTCCGCGCACCTGCTGGCGATACTGACCGGATTTGGCGTATCGGCTTCGCTGGGCGCGCTGTGGGGCGTGGGGCAGGTGTGCGCCCGGGTGGGCGATGTGCTGATGGGCGGGCGTATTCCGGCGTTGAAACTGAGTCTGTTTCTGGGGGCGGGGTTGCCGGTTTGTTTTCTGCTGGCGCTGTTGGGAGAGCAATCGCTGATAGCCGTGGTGCTGTTTGTCACCGGATATGGCGCGGCGAATGGACTCAGTACGCTGGTGAAGGCGGCATTGCCGCTGGAATTGTTCGGCCGGGCGCGTTACTCCTCCCGGATCGGGCTGTTGCTGACGCCGGGGTTCTTTTTTTCCGCCGCGGCGCCGTCGGTCTATGCGGCGCTCAGGATATCGATCGGCGATCGGGGCGTTCTGATGTTTTCTTTCGGCGTAGCCTGTCTGATCACCCTGACCGCGTTGTTGCTCTATCTGACGCGCCAGCGTACGGCGCAAGCGGTTCCGTTACCCGATGACTGATTTCGCGGGCGTCTCCGTCAGGGCGTAAGCGTTACGCCCTGACGGGAAACGTGCAGTTAGCGCTGGCGTTGCTGTGCCTGCCACAGCGCCAGCACGCTCAGCAGCGCCGTGATCATCAGGTAGTAACTCGGCGCCAGGCTGCTGCCGGTGGCGCTGATCAGCAACGTACAGATGAACGGCGCGAAGCCGCCGAACACCGTCACCGCCACGTTGTAGCTGATCGCCATGCCGCTGGCGCGGGTGGAGATCGGGAACAGATCGGCCATCATCGACGGCACGGTGGAGAAGTACACCGACTTCAACAGCGCCATCCAGCCCACCACCACAATCAGCGACGTGGCCGACAGATACTGCGTCATCAGCCAGAACGCCGGGTAGATGGTGACCGCCAGCAACAGCAGCGACCCCCACATCAGCGGCAATCGGCCGACTTTTTCCGCCCACAGCCCGACCAGCGGCGTGACCACCGTCAGGATGATGCCGGCGATCAGCGTGGCGCTGAAGGCGGTGCCGGACGGCAGGTGCAGCGTCTTGGTGGCGTAAGTAGGAACATAGTTCAGCATGTAGTTGATGGCGGTGGAAATCACCATCAGGCCGACCGCAATCAGAAACAGCGCTTTCTGCCGGGTAAACAGGATTTTGATCGGCGCATGGCTTTTCTCGGCCTGTTCGAAGCCTGCCGGTTCATGCACGTGGCGGCGGATATACAAGCCCACCGGCCCGATCAGCAGACCGAAGGCGAACGGGATACGCCAGCCCCACTCCTGAATCTGGGCTTCGCTCAGCGACTGCGATAACCCAAGGCCGAACGCCGAAGCCAGTAGGGTGCTGGCGCCCTGGGTGGCGAACTGCCAGCTGGCGATAAACGCGCGGCGTTCCGGGAAGTGTTCCACCAGAAAAGCGGTGGAACTGCCGAACTCGCCGCCGGCGGAAAAGCCCTGAATCAGGCGCGCCAGCATAATCAGGATCGGCGCGGCTAACCCGATGCTGGCGTAGGTGGGCATAAAGGTAATCATCGCGCCGCCCAGCAGCATCAGGCTGATGGACAGCAGCAGCGACGCTTTGCGCCCGGCGCGGTCGGCGTAAGCGCCCAGCACGACGGCGCCCAGCGGTCGGATCAGGAAAGAGACGCCGAAGCTGCCGAAGGCCAGCAACAACGATACCGCCGGATCCTGCGTGGGGAAGAACGCATGGGCGATGTAATTGGCGAAGAAGCCGTATACCGCGATGTCAAACCATTCCAGCGCGTTGCCGATGCAGGTGGCGAACAGCGTTTTGTACAGGCTGGGGCGCGCGGCCGGGGTGTGAGAAACGGAAGTCGTCGTCATGGGTCACCTCAGCTGCGCTCGTGGGCGGTACGGTGTGCGCGGTGTTGCGCCAGAACGGCGTGGCCCTGTTCCCCCAGTTCCCAGAACAGGCGGGTCATGATCTGCAAGCCTTCGCGGGCAACGCTGACCAGCATGTGCTCATCCACGGCGTGCTGACCGCAGGCCGGGTAAGAGTGCGGGATCCACAGCGTCGGCAGGCCGAGAATCTCGGCAAACACTTCGTTGGGCAACGAGCCGCCGAGGTTGGGCAGCAACGCCGGCTTTTTATCGCTGGTCTGGCGCATCAGGTCGAGCGTCCAGTCCACCAGCGGGTCGGTCGGGTCAAGACGGGTCGCCGGCGTACCGCGTACGTCGCTGATCTCCACCATCGTGAAGCCGTGCTCGTCGAGGTGACGGCGCAGATGCTGCGCCAGTTGCTGCCAGTCGGTGCCGACGACAAAGCGCAACTGGCATACCGCGGTGGCGTGACCGGGAATGGCGTTCATCGGCCGTTGCGGGTTGCCGGTCAGGAATGACAGCACCTCCAGCGTGTTCCAGCCGAACAGCCGTTCGGACGGGCTCAGCCCCGCTTCGCCCCACAGTGGATCGATGGCCGGATCCGTCGCCTGCCCGCCGGGCGCGATATCCGCCAGGATCGTGCGCAGCGCCGGGGTCAGGCGCGGCGGTTTCAGCGCTTCCACCTGCATCTGTCCGTGTTGGTTGACCAGGCTGGCGATGGCGTTGGCCAGTTGGGTGCCGGGGTTGCTCAGCAGACCGCCCCAGTTACCGGAGTGGTAATCCCGCTCGCGGGCACTAATGGTCAGGCGGAAGTTGACGCAGCCGCGCGAGCCGAGGAACAGCGTCGGGCGTTCGGCGTTGAGGCGCGGGCCGTCCGAGGCGATGAACAGGTCGGCTTGCAGCGCCTGCGCGTGCTGGCGGCACACCTCGGCCAGGCCCGGCGAACTGATCTCTTCGCCCATTTCGAACAGCCATTTGCAGTTAAAACCGAGTCGCCCCTGACGGGCCTGAAACACCTGCTCCAGCGCCGCAATATTGATCGAGTGTTGGCCTTTGTTGTCGGCGCTGCCGCGACCGTACCAGCGGCCTGCCTGTTCCACCAACTGCCACGGAGAAAGCCCGTCGCTCCAGTGCTCGTCGTCGCCGAATACCACATCGCCGTGGCCGTAACACAGCACGGTGGGCAGTGCGGCGTCTTCGATGCGGGAGGCTATCAAAAACGGGCGGTTGGCCGCGGCCGGGTTATCAATTTGCCGTAATTCGAAACCCAGCGCTTGCAGGGCGGGCATGATTTCTTCGGTGAGGTACTGTTGTAATGCCGCGTCCCGGTCGGGGCGCTGGCTTTCGCTGGCGATAGCGACGCGGCGCGCCAGCACTTCCTGGAAGCGGCCGCTGTCGAAATACGCCAGCGCCTGTTGGATAACCTGTGGTGTTGTCATGTTGTACCTGTCTGTGGTGATGTTTTTATGTCGTGCTTGTTATGCGTATTGCTTATGTCATGGTGTTAACCACGTTCTAAATCATCGCCAGCATTGCCACAATAATAATAATTGCAAGCAAGCTTTGCTTTTAATATAAAGCTTTATTGCACAAAAACGAGGCAGGCGGAGGGGCGATGCATAGCAATGAAATCAGGTATTTTCTGGCGGTCGCCAATACCGGCTCCCTGAGCGCCGCCAGCCAGCAGCTGTTTGTGGCGGTGTCGGCCATCAGCCGACAGATCCACAAACTGGAAGAACGCATCGGCGCGCCGCTGTTTGAACGTCATGCCCGTGGCATGGTGTTGACCGACGCCGGGCAAATTCTGGAAAACCACGTGCGCAAAAGCATGATGGACATGGAATACGCCATCGCCGAGATTCAGGGGCTGAAGGCGGTGCGGCGAACGTTTGTGCGGGTCGCCTGTACTGACGGTATGGCGTTTGACCTGTTGCCGGGGCTGTTTGCCCGTTTCCGGCAGGATAACCCGGCGGTGACGTTTTTCCTGCAGGTCGGCACCGCGCTACAGGTGTCGGAAATGGTGCGCAACGGCGAATGTGATGTGGCATTTCAGTTCAGCCTGTCGCCGGAGCGCGGCGTCGAGGTGATGGCGTCTTACCCGGCGCCGGTGCTGCTGCTGATGCGGCCGGATCACCCGCTGGTGGACAAAGCCATCCAACTGGCGGATCTGCACGGCTTTCCGCTGGTACTGCCGCAGCAGGGCACCACCATCCGCCAATTGTTCGATCTCTCCTGCCGGATGAGCGGCACCTTTCTGGAGCCGGCGCTCAGTTGCAACAACTTCTCCGCGCTGTACTATTTCATGCAGCAAACGCCGGACGCCGTCACCGCCTGCAGCCATTTCTCGGTGCTGTACCGGGCGCGGGAGGACGGGTTGCTGCTCAAACCGGTGCGCAGCGAGCCGCTGACCCAGCGCAGCCTGCAGGTGCAGACGCTGGCGGGTAAGCATCGCTCCGCCGCGTTAAGCCATTTCATCACCTTTATCATCGACGAGCTGGATCGTGAGCACGCGCGTCTGGCGGCGGAGATCGGGCTGGAACCGATGACGTTCCGTTAGATGACGTTCCGTTAGTTGTTAAACGCCTGGCTAGCGCTGCCAGCGGCAGATGCGCCAGCCGTTTTCCTGCGCCAGCGCCGCCAGTTCGGGGGCCGGGTTGACGGCGTAAGCTTGATCGACGAATTCCAGCATCGCCCGGTCGTTGAGTGAGTCGCTGTAGCCGTGCAGTTGGCTGAACGGTTCGCCGTCGCGCTGGGCCAGCCATTCGCGGATGCGGATCACTTTACCGTGCTGATAGGTCGGCACGCCGTGGATGTCGCCGGTGAAGCGCCCGTCCTCCAGCGTAACGCCGATCGCCAGCGCATGATTAGCCCCCAGATGATGGGCGATCGGCTGCACCAGATGCTCGCCGCTGGCGGAAATAATGATCAAGGTATCGCCGCGCTGGCGGTGCCACTCCATTCGCTCGCGCGCCGCCGGGTAGAGCCGGGGCAGGATGTCGCGCCGGATAAAGCGGTCCACCCAGGCGGAAACCGTTTCGGCGCTCAGCCCAATCAGCGGCGACAGCGAAAGATACATGTAATCCTCGATCGCCAGCGTGCCCTGATAGTAACTCTGCATCAGGTGCTGTTCCCGCTGTAACAGTTCCGCGCCGGCAAATCCCTGCGATTCCAGCCAGCGCAGCCACAGGCCGGTGCTGTCAGCGCAGATCAGGGTTTCGTCCAGATCAAACAGGGCTAAATCCATTGGGGTCCTCCGGAAGTGAAAAACGGGTATCAGGCGGTCGCGGCGGATGGTGCGGCGGGCGCATAACCGCCGCGTACCAGTGTATCGGCCAATGATGACAGTCGCGCGTCAGCGCGGTGGTGTCTGGTCGGACGCCGCCAGAACCTCCCGCATGATACCATTCTGCCAGTTGAAGTATGGGTTGAAGGTCAGGCGTACATGGGTTTTACCCTCTTCCTGATAACCCCAGTCTGAATACCACAGCCGACTGCGATCGCGACATTGATCGCCCGTGGGTGACGTTGGGCCGTTGCCACAGAGTATCACCGAGCCGTTGTTGCCATACAGCGGGTTATCCGGCGAGAACAGCACCGACATGTGCGAGAACTGGCTGATGCGCCATTCCGGCAGGCGATCGGCACGCACGCGCTCCCGGCTGGTCACGGCGCTGTCCGGCTGACCGTACCAGATCAGACGGCTGGCGGGGTTGGGGAAGTGGGTACGGAATAGCTGTCGCAGGTAGCGCGCATCCAGCACCGAGTCGTGTTCGGCCACCACCATCAGCACCGGACGATCGTACTCGTGGCGCCACAGCAGACGTCGTACCGCCAGGCTGGAGCGATAATACTGGGCTAACCCGTTGGTGGGCACCCGCAGGTAGCGGGTCGTCAACTGTGCGGGCGAGCCGGGACGAGGCGTTCGTAGCCAGTCCCTGAACGGGGCAACCAGCGGCGTCAGAAAGTCAAAGGTTTCATTGGAGCGGATGGCGGGAGAGAACAGCGCCAGCCCGCGGATTTCAGGATGTTCCAGCGCATACTCCAGCGCCAGGTTGGCGCCGGTGGAGAATCCGCCCAGGTACACCTCATCCACATCGCGTTGCAGCAGCCTGGCCTGCTCGGCGACCACCTGCCGCCAGTCGTCGATCGACACCGGGATCATGTCCTCCGGCCGGGTGCCATGTCCGGCCAGTAGCACCGTGCGGACAAGGTATCCTTGCTGCGCCAACACCGGGGCGACATCGCTAAACGTGCCGGGCGCATCGCCCAGCCCGTGCACCAGCAGGATGCCTTTACGGGGTTGACCGGCGGGGCGAGTTTCCTGCGGTGTGTTCCAGCTCAGCTCCTGCCGGGTATCGCCGGACTGAAACGCCCGGTGTTGCCGTACCCATTGTTCGGTTTGCTGCTGATAGTCGGCGAAGGAGGATTGCCCCAGCGGGGGCGTGGTGGAACGGCCGCACGCCGTGAGCGTTGGTAGCCCGAATGCCAGCAACAGCGCCAGCGTTTTTGCCGTTAACAACCGGCGCCAGACAGAAAGGATCGTGCATTCCATAAAGCCATCCTTACGAGTGAACGCGCACAATAATAAGACGATATGACCGTGCTGGTTGACGGAAATCGTTCGTTGAATCATAACGATGGCGGCCTGTGGAGACAATTTCCCTTTGTGTAAAAAAATGCGCTGGAAAACCTGCGACAGCAGACAAATTCGGCGCTGCGGAATGGGGTAAATAAATAGCATTGAAATAGTTAAAATTTGTTATTTGTCGATGGGGAGTAATCGGTGCGACAATCACCGCCCGTTGATTGACATCGGTGAACGGATCGGTAACAGTCCGCCGCCTGAACGATAACCCGAGTAAACAGACGCGCATTGAAGCGCCGACAGTGTCATTTAAACCAACAGTGTCGAGTAAAACAAAAGGACGCGTGAGATGCGCACAGTGAAAAAACCTTATCCGCCGTTTCACGCCGAGCATGTAGGCAGTTTTTTATTGCCGCACCGCTTAAAGCAGGCCCGGCAGGCATGGCGGCGAGGGGTCATGACCCACGATCGTCTGACGGAAATCGAAAACGAAGAAGTGCTGAACGTGGTCGAGCGCCAGAAGGCTTGCGGCCTGAGCGCGATTACCGATGGCGAGCTGCGTGTTCGTGACGGGACCACCGATTTTTTCTCCTGCCTGACGGGCATTGACGTCGATGACGCCGCTCTGCCGGACGGCGATACGCCTTGCCGGTTGCGGGTGGTAGGTAAACTCGATTTTGACGACGCGCACCCTTTTCTGACCTATTACCGCTTTTTGCATCAGGCGGTGGGCGACGACGGGGAGATTCTGGCGAAACAGACGCTTCCCAGCCCGAACATGCTGATGTATCCGGCTATCCGCAACAACGACGTTTACCCGTCGCTGGACGCGTTTTGCGATGATCTGGCCGCGGTATACCGCAAAGTGATCCAGGCGTTTTACCTTCAGGGATGCCGTTATCTCCAGTTGGACGACCTGTTCTGGGCGCGCCTGTGCGACGGCCGGGTAATGGAACGGGAAAACGCCGCCGGGTTCGAATTGCGCGATCTGCTGGAGCGTTGTACCCGAACGCTGAATCAGGCGCTGGCGCAACGCCCGCCCGATATGTTCATCAGCCTGCATATGTGCTGCCGGCGTTTTTCTCCTAACTGGGTGCATGGCAGCGGGCGGGAAGTGATGGGGTACGCGATGGCGAATCTGGCGGTGGACAGTCTGTTCATCGAGTACGATGACCGGCGTCCGGTCGGGCTGGAGCCGTTGCGTCAGGTGAGTTGCCAGAAAGTGGTGCTGGGCGTGATGGATGCCCGCAGCGCCGTGCCTGGAAACGCCGGATTCGGTCAAGATGGCGATCAATACCGCGTCGTTGTATATACCGCTGCAACAGCTAGCCATCAGCCCGAAGTGCGGCTTCGGACACTGCGGCAAAGACGGCATCACGGAAGATCAACAGTGGGCCAAACTGCGGCATATGGTGAATATTGCCCGCGAGATCTGGACACTGCCGGAGTAACCTGCTGAAAGATTGAATATTGGTGATGATAGTAATTCTTGATATCGCTTTGGCGCTGATTAAACTGGCTGCGCTCGTTGTTACAGAAAAGTGGATATTATGGAGTTACTTCGCCTGGTCTACCGGCAGTATCGCTGGCCGTTCCTGACCGTCATCTTGCTTAGCCTTGCCAGCGCGGCGTTGGGGATCGGTTTGATCGCCTTCATTAACCGGCAACTGATTGAGGCCGTTAGTCCGACTTTGCAGGTGTTACCGGGGTTCATCGGCTTGCTGATATTGCTGATGGCGGTGACGCTGGCTTCGCAACTGGCGCTGACCGTGCTGGGCCACCATTTTGTCTGCCGCCTGCGCGGGCAACTGATCAAACGTATTCTCGACACCGGGCTGGAGCGGCTGCGGCAGATTGGTCCCGCGCAGTTGCAGGCCAGCCTTGCCAGCGATATCCGCACCATCACGATGGCGTTTGTACGCCTGCCGGAACTGGTGCAGGGCATCATTCTGACGTTCGGCTGCGCCGCCTATCTGGCCTGGCTTTCCCCCCGCATGATGCTGGTGACGGCGTTGTGGGTGGCGCTCACCATCTGGGGCGGTTACTGGCTGGTTTCCCGCGTGTATCGCCATTTCAGCCGGGTGCGCGAAGAGGAAAACCGGCTGCACGAAGATTACCAACGGGTGATCGACGGCTGTAAAGAGCTGTCGCTGAACCGTGACCGGGCGCGCCAGCTATACGAGCAGGACTTTCAGCGCCATGCCGACGACTACCGTCACCATATTATCCGGGCGGATACCTACCATCTGAGCGCCATCAACTGGTCGAATATCATGATGCTGGGCGCGATCGGCGCGGTGTTCTTTATGGCCAACAGTCTGGGCTGGGCCGATAACGCGGTGGCCGCCACCTATTCCCTGATTTTGCTGTTTTTGCGCACGCCGCTGCTGCAGGCGGTGGGCGCGTTTCCTACGCTGGTCAGCGCTCAGGTGGCGTTTGATAAGCTGCGCCAGTTGAGGCTGGTCGATTATCAGGCGGGTTTTTCGTCGGCGCCCGCCCCCGGTCAGTGGCAAATCCTGACGCTGCGTGATGTCTGCTTTCGCTACGACGACGGCGGGTTTGAAGTCGGGCCGATCAATCTTACGTTGCGGCGCGGCGAGCTGGTGTTTCTGATCGGCGGCAACGGCAGCGGCAAGTCAACGCTGGCGATGCTGTTGACCGGATTATATACGCCGGTGTCGGGCGAGCTGACGCTGGATGACCGGCCGGTGCCGCTGGAGCAGTATCAGACGCTGTTTTCGGCGGTGTTTACCGATTTCCACCTGTTCGATCGCCTGATGGGGCCGCAGGGCGGCGCGCCGGACGCATCGCTGGTATCCGACTGGCTCGACCGGCTCAATATGCGCCAGAAACTGCACATCACGGAACAGCGCATCCTGAATCTGTCGCTCTCGCAAGGGCAGCGCAAGCGGGTGGCGCTGCTGCTGGCGGTGGCGGAGCAGCGCGATATTCTGCTGCTGGACGAGTGGGCCGCCGATCAGGACCCGCAATTCCGCCGGGTGTTTTATCAGGTGTTATTGCCGCAGCTGCGCGCGGAGGGGAAAACCGTTATCGCCATCAGCCATGACGACCACTATTTCGAACAGGCGGACCGGTTGCTGGAAATGCGCGCCGGCGCGCTGGTGGAGCTGGTTGGCGACGCCCGTCGCGAGGCAAGCCGCGATGCGGTCGCCCGCATCAGCCTCGCTGAAGTGAATGCCGCTGAAAATAGGTCGCTTATTCAGTGATCTGGCTCTCCTGTTGGTCATCTGACGCTATACAGCCTTTGGGGGGCGCTGCAACATAAGCGCCGATGCCAGCCTTACGGCTGGCAGATAAGGATTTTTTCGATAAAAAAACGATCGGCTGATGCCGGTTTTCGGGCAGGAACAGCCCGATCGTCCTCTGAGCTATTAAAGAGAATCTGTTATGGAACGATGGTTTAAATCTCTGTTTATTATTGCTTTCCTCTTTGTTTCTACGGCCAATGCGGCAGATAAACTGCCAAACATCGTCATTCTGGCGACCGGCGGTACTATTGCCGGTTCGGCGGCGACGGGTACCCAGACTACCGGTTACAAGGCCGGCGCGCTTGGCGTGGATACGCTGATCAACGCCGTGCCCGAGGTGAAAAAACTGGCGAACGTAAAAGGCGAGCAATTCGCCAACATGGCCAGCGAAAACATGACCGGCGATGTGGTGCTGAAACTGAGCCAGCGCGTGAACGCGCTGCTGGCGCGTGACGATGTGGACGGCGTGGTGATTACTCACGGTACGGACACGCTGGAGGAGTCGGCCTATTTCCTCCACCTGACGGTGAAAAGCGACAAGCCGGTGGTGTTTGCGGCGGCGATGCGCCCGGCCACGGCCATCAGCGCCGACGGCCCGATGAACCTGCTGGAAGCGGTTCGCGTGGCGAGCGACAAACAGTCTCGCGGCCGCGGCGTGCTGGTAGTGCTCAACGACCGTATCGGTTCCGCCCGTTATATCACCAAGAGCAATGCCTCGACGCTGGACAGTTTCCGGGCGAATGAAGAAGGTTATCTGGGCGTGGTGATCGGTAACCATATCTATTATCAGAATCGCCTCGACAAACTGCATACCAACCGTTCGGTATTCGATGTGCGCGGCCTGGCCTCGCTGCCGAAAGTCGATATTCTTTATGGGTATCAGGATGACTCGGAATACCTGTACGACGCCGCCATCAGCCACGGAGTGAAAGGCATCGTTTATGCCGGTATGGGCGCGGGTTCGGTATCGGTGCGTGGCATAGCCGGAATGCGCAAGGCGCAGGATAAAGGCGTGGTGGTGATGCGCTCTTCCCGCACCGGCAACGGCATCGTGCCGCCGGATGAAGCGCTGCCGGGCCTGGTCGCGGATTCGCTCAACCCGGCGCATGCCCGAATCCTGTTGATGCTGGCATTGACCCGCACCAGCGATCCGGCGGTGATCCAGGACTATTTCCACACCTATTGATCGGCGCTTTTGCCGTACGAACAGGCCGCCGACCGGCGGCCTGACTGTTTGTGACGCGACCGGCGGCATCAGGCCGGTTTTTACGGCGTAACTTGCCGTATTTGGTAAACATGATGGCGTGTTGTGCTGAATTTAACCGGAAAGCTGGCGTGAAGTGGCTTTCCCCATGCCGGCGCGGCGCGGAGGCTTTCTTAATGAGGATTATTGCCTGTATGATTCTGCTCTTGGTACGACAGGCGCCGGCTGACAGCACTCCCCGCTGCGGCTGGCAGGCCTGAGAAAAATAAGGACTGGTCGTGACATGACACAACCCATTTTTATGGTCGGTGCCAGAGGGTGCGGAAAAACCACGGTTGGCGATGAGCTGGCGCGGGCGCTTGGCTATGAGTTTGTCGATACGGATATTTTTATGCAGCACACCAGCGGCCTGACCGTGGCGGATGTGGTCGCCGCCGAAGGGTGGCCGGGATTTCGCCGCCGGGAAAGCGAGGCGCTGCACGCGGTAACGGCGCCGAACCGGATTGTGGCGACCGGCGGCGGTATGGTGCTGCTGGAACAGAATCGTCGGTTTATGCGCGCTCAGGGGATCGTTATCTACCTACACGCGCCGGCGCAGGCGCTGGCGCAGCGGTTGCAGGCCAGTCCGCAGGCGCATCAGCGGCCGACGTTGACCGGGCGGCCGATCGCCGAGGAGATGGAAGCGGTGCTCAGAGAGCGTGAAGCGCTGTATCAGGATGTGGCGCACTACGTGGTGGACGCCACCCAGGCGCCGGCCGTGATTGTTTCGGAACTGGTGCAGACGCTGAGTCTGCCGGCGGCCTGACGGTCAATCGATTTTTTAACAGAAAGGTTGGGCATTATGCTGAATGTAAATGAGTATTTTGAAGGGAAAGTAAAATCCATCGGTTTTGACGGCAGCCGTATCGGCCGCGCCAGCGTCGGGGTGATGGAAGCCGGCGAATATACCTTTGGCACCGGGCAGGCGGAAGAAATGACGGTAGTCAGCGGCGCGCTGAACGTGCTGCTACCGGGCGCGCAGGAGTGGCAGCTGTTCGAAGCCGGTGCGGTTTTCAACGTGCCGGAAAAAAGCGAGTTCAAACTGAAAGTGTCCGAACCGTCGTCCTATCTGTGCCGCTATCTGTAATTTCCGCACTATTTTCCTTTCGTGATAATCGGCTGTCAGCAATACCGGCAGCCGTTTTCTGATATTAAGTTGTCGCTTTTTGTTATCAGGTTGTGATCCCCGCATGAATCATACCGCCAGTGCAATCTGCCTGTCATTCTGCCGTCATATGATTGTCGATACGCTTTGCTATATCGTCTTATAGTGATAATGACGTTTGGTAATTATCAGGCGAAACGATGGTGATTTGAAAATATATATTTATCTATATTGTTGATTTGTTATTAATTAGAAAAATCATATTCTTTTCTTATAAGAAAAATTTCAGATAAATCTGTAAATCTGATAGCGGCCATTGTATTTTCCTGTGACAGGGCCTTTCTTTTGGCTGCGGTGCGTTAGTCCGCGTGATGGGAGGAGATGTTTCTGGCAGACAGTTTTATTTTCTCGAATGGAATGCCTCGTAACTAATGAGGCGATCGTTGTGGTTATCTAAAAAAAGCCTTTCAATAATTACGTGGTCACTATGCTTAAAACAACTCGTGCTCGTATTCTGGCCGTGTGCACGGCTATCATTGTGGTTGCTCTGATAATTAATACTTTTTTGAATTACCGGGTGACTGATAAATATAATGATGAATCCATCAATAACCTGCTTACCGCCGTGACCGCTGGTCACAGCCTGGCCATCAGCGACTGGGTGGCCGCCAAAAAACAAATCATTACGTCACTCAATACCGTGGTACTGACCAACGACGATCCGATTGTGGTATTCAAACAGATGGCGGCGGCAGGCAGCTTTATCAACGTGTATATGGGATATGCCAACCACACCGCCAAATTCTCCGACCCCGGCGGCATTCCGGCTAATTATGACCCTACCGTTCGCCCCTGGTATCAGCAGGCGGTGAGAGAGGGCAAAGCCATTGCGACCGCGCCGTATCTGGATATGGCGACCAATACCATTGTGGTGTCGTTTGTGGCGCCGGTGCTGGATGGCGGCAGCGTCAAGGGTGTGCTGGGCAGCGACGTGACCATGGACAGCGTCATCGCCAACGTCAAGGCCATCCACCCGACGCCCGCCAGCTACGGCATTCTGATTCAGGCCGATGGCACTATCATCGCCCATCCGGACGCCAAGCTGACGCTGAAAAAATTGACCGAGATTGCCCCGCAGGTGAATCTGGGACAGGTGCTGAAATCCGACCATCCGGTGCAACTTAACATCAGCGGGCGCGACATGCTGGTAAGAACCCAGCCGGTGACCGGCACCGACTGGTATGTACTGGTCGCGCTGGACAAGGCGGAAGCCACCGCCGGTATGGGCTCGCTGTTGTGGACATCGGTGATCGCGCTGGTGATCATCAGTATTCTGGGCTCGGTGGTGCTGGGGTTGCTGATCAACGCCTCGCTCAAACGTCTGCTGCAGATTCGCGATGCGATGGACGACATCAGCCACGGCACCAACGACCTGACCCTGCGTCTGCCGGATGACGGTCATGATGAAGTGGCGCAGATCGCCCGCTCGTTCAACACCTTTGTCGACAAACTCAGCATGATTATGTTGCAGATTCGCGACATCAGCGCATCGCTGCAAACTGCGACCGACGAAGTGGCGACCGGCAACAACGATCTGGCGTCTCGTACCGAAGCGGCGGCGGCCAGCCTGCAACAGACGGCGGCGGCGCTGGAGCAGATTTCCGCCACCGTTACCCAGTCGGCCGGTTCCGCCCAGCAGGTGAACGATCGTACCCACTCGCTGGCGACCGATGCCAGCGCCGGCGGCAAAGTGGTGTCTGAAGTGATCACCACCATGGAAGAGATCGAAGTCGCGTCCGGCAAGATTGGCGACATCATCGGTGTGATCGACGGCATCGCCTTCCAGACCAATATTCTGGCGCTGAACGCCGCGGTGGAAGCCGCTCGCGCCGGTGAGCAAGGGCGCGGCTTCGCGGTGGTGGCGGGTGAAGTACGCTCGCTGGCGCAACGCAGCGCGCAGGCGGCGAAAGAGATTAAGACGTTGATTGAATCCACCGTGTTGAGTGTGAATGCCGGTTCACGGCAGGTACGTCAGGCCGGCAACACCATGAATGAGATTGTCGGCGGCGTGTCTTCCGTGAGTACGGTGATGTCGGAAATCACCCATGCGTCGGGGGAGCAGATGCGCGGGATTCAGGAGATCAACAAAGCGGTGGCGCAGCTGGATTCGATGGTGCAGCAGAACGCGGCGATGGTGCAGGAAGCCGCGTCCGCCTTCGCCTCGTTGCAGTCGCAGTCTGAGGAATTGCACTCCTCGATCAGTCACTTCAAGTTGTAAAACGATAGGGCGCCGGGTGAACCGGCGCCCTATGATTACCGACAAACCTCTTCTTGTCGTGCGTGCGATGAAATAGCAAGGATATTCCATCGTTTATTCCGCACGAAATCACTCACAGGTCGGACAGACATCACCATTTGCAAAACAAACCGGCTGATTTGTCAACAGCCCAACGCGACCGGCGGAATTACCGCTGCGCCTCGCCCCCCAACGCGTCCGTCAGGCTGGCGATCAGCGCCGCCACTTCACCGGTCATCAGCGTAAAGTCGGCGTCAAATCGCTGAGCCACGTCTTCCCGGTCGATGTCGTCGTTCTGCTCGCGCAGGGTATCGGCGAATTTCAGACGCTTGAGCGAGCCGTCGTCCGCCAGCACCAACTGGATACGCTCCTGCCAGTCCAGCGCCAGTTTGGTCACCACTTTACCCGCTTCGATGTGGGTGGCGATTTCGTCGCTGACCAGTTCCTGCTTCTTGCAGCGAATGACGCCGCCGTCTTCCAGTACCGCTTTCAGCTCGGCTTCGTCCTGCAGCGCAAAACCGGCGGGCGTCTGGCCGGAGCGTACCCATTCGGTCAGCGTCAGCTCGATCGGATTTTCCATGGTCAGCGGCACCACCGGCAGCGACCCCAGCGTTTTACGCAGCAGCGCCAGCGTGTCTTCGGCCTTCTTGGCGCTGGCGGCATCCACCATGATCAAATGGTTGACGGTGTCGATCCACAGCGAAATCTGGCTAAAACGGCTGAACGCGCGGGGCAGCAGGCTGTGCAGCACCTCGTCTTTCAGCGAGTCTTTTTCGGTTTTCTTCAGCTTGCGGTGCTGTTCGCCTTCCAGCTTATCGATCCTGGCTTGCAACGCCTGCTTGATGACCGGCGCAGGCAGGATCTTCTCTTCTTTGCGGGCGCAGATCAGAATCTGGCCGTTGACCACGTGGGTCAGGGCATCGCCGTGCGGACCCATCGGCGAGACCCAGCCGGTTTTGCTCGGATCCTGACTGCCGCAGGGGGTAAAGGCGAGGGAGGCCAGCTGTGTCTCCATGGCGTCCGCAGAGAGGCTGATATCGCGGCTCAGGCGATAAATCATCAAATTTTTAAACCACAGCATTTTTCTTCCCAGACTGGCGCGTCTCTGGTGCGGTTCCACGTGATAGCGTGGAGCAAGTATCAGGACGCAGGGGTTATTCGCAACGGGCATGATAACGAATTGTGTTGAGGGACGGTACGATAATGTCATCATCAGGAACACGCGAGTTCGGTGGATAAACAGGAGACAACGTGCGAATAGGTATTGATTTAGGCGGGACCAAAATCGAAGTCATTGCGCTGACGGACGAGGGGCGCGAGGCTTTTCGCCACCGGGTGGCGACGCCGCGCCACGATTATCGTCAAACCCTGCAAACCATCGCCGATCTGGTGGTTATGGCGGAGCAGGCCACCGGGCAGCGCGGCAGCGTGGGCGTCGGTATTCCCGGCACGCTGTCGCCGGTGACCGGCCGGGTAAAAAACGCCAATTCGGTCTGGCTGAATCAGCAGCCGCTGGATCAGGATCTGGCGCAGCTGTTAGGTCGGCCGGTGCGGATGGCGAACGATGCCAACTGCTTTGCGGTATCCGAGGCGGTGGATGGCGCGGCGGCGGGTGCAGACAAGGTGTTCGCGGTGATTATCGGTACCGGCTGCGGCGCCGGGATCGCGTTGAACGGACAGACGCACATCGGGCGCAACGGCGTGGCTGGCGAGTGGGGCCATAACCCGTTGCCGTGGATGGACGCCGATGAATGGCGCGACCAGCAGGCGATGCCGTGCTATTGCGGCCGCACGGGGTGCATCGAGACGTTTATCTCCGGCACCGGCTTTGGCGCGGATTACCAGCGTCTGAGCGGCCAGACGCGTCAGGGCCATGAGATTATCGCGCGGGTCGGGCAAGGCGATGCGCTGGCGGAACAGGCATTGCAACGCTATGAGCGGCGGCTGGCTAAATCGCTGGCGCATATCGTCAATCTGCTGGATCCGGATGTGATTGTGCTGGGCGGCGGCATGAGCAACGTCACACGGTTGTATGACACCGTGCCCGGTTTGCTGAAACAGTGGGTGTTTGGCGGCGAGTGCGATACGCCGGTTCGACAGGCGATGCACGGCGACTCAAGCGGCGTGCGCGGCGCCGCCTGGCTATGGCCGCAACAGCGGTAAGGTTCAGCGGGGACGCCGGATGCGCCCCCGCTGGGTTTATTTCACCGCGTACGCGCTGTCGAGCTGGCTGACGCCCAGACCGTTGCGCTTTCTGACCCGGATTTGTACCTGGATACGATCTTTCATCGCTTCCACGTGGCTGATGACGCCGATGCTCTTACCGGACGCATTCAGGTTATCCAGCACGTCCAGCGCGGTATCCAGCGTCTCGCCGTCCAGCGTGCCAAAGCCTTCGTCGAGGAACAGCGAGTCGATGCGGGTTTTGGTGCTGACCAGGTCGGATAGCGCCAGCGCCAGCGCCAGACTGACCAGGAAGCTTTCGCCGCCGGACAGCGTGCGGGTATCGCGCACCGCGTCGGCCTGCCAGGTATCGGCCACCTGCAATTCCAGCGTGTCGGATGCCTTGCGTTGCAGCAGATAGCGCCCATGCAGGCGCGATAGCTGGCGGTTAGCCAGAAACACCAGATGGTCCAGCGTCAGCCCCTGTGCGAAGCGGCGGAACTTGTCGCCTTTCTGCGAGCCAATCAACTGGTTGAGGTAGCCCCAGTCGTCGCACTGTTGCTGACCGCGGGCGATTGCCTCCAGCAGCAGGCGTTGTTTGTCGCGGCGTTGCTGATCGCTGGCAAGCTGCTGGCGCAGTTGGCCCTGATGTTCGACTTCGGTTTTCACCATGTCCCCGAGTCCGGAGAGCAACTGACGGATATCCCAGTCGCTGATGCCTTCCGGCATCGATTCCGGCCGGGTCGCCATGTGCTGCTCCAGCGTGCTGTTCGCCTGCTGCAACAGCGCCTCCACCTGCTGCTGGCGCTGACTGAGCCGTTCCTTCAGCGTGAGGAGTTGATGGCGCTCGGCCTCGTTCAGCAAGGCGTGACGGAAGGCGGCTTCATCGTCGAAGCCGGCGGCGGTCAATTCTTCCGCAAACTGGGCCTGAAGCTGCTGCAATGCAGTTTCGGCATGCTGGTGTTGCTGTTCCAGACTGTCGATTTCCCCGTTCAGGCGGCTTTGCTGCGACTGGCCCTGTTGCCATTGCTGCTGCGCCTGCTGGCTTTCCAGCTCCAGCGTCTGGCTGACCTGCCGCAACTGCTTCAGCACGTCGTTCACCGCCTGATTGCCCATCAGTTGCCAGCGCTGTTGCTGCGCCTGTTCCAGCGTGTGCTGGGTATCGGCCAGTTGCTGCTGATAAGTTTTGATGGCGGCGTCGGTTTCTTCCTGTCGCTGCTGGCTGGCGATGATTTCCGCTTCCAGTGCGGCCAGTTGCGGCTGACACTGATGTTGTTCGTGTTCGTTTTCCTGCCAGCGCAGCCATTCCGTCTGGCGCTGACGCAGCCAGTCTTCCTGCTGCGCCAGCGCGGGCGCCGTTAGTTCAAACGTTTCCATCGTCTGGCTAAGGCTGTCGTGCAGGCGTTGTAACTCGCGTTCGGTTTTTTCCAGCAACAGCCGTAGTTCGTCCCGAGAGGCGTGCAGCGATGTTTGCTGCTGGGTATTCAACTCCAGTTGCTGGACGGTTTGCGCCAGCAGTTGCTGCGCCGAGGTGAGTAAATCCTTACTTTCCTGAATATGGCGCTGATTGCGTTCACGGCTGGCGATCTGCGCCTGCAGCGACTGCTCCTGCGCGTTGGCTTCTTCAATCCACTGATGCAAGGCCGGCAGTTGCAGCGGATCGAAGTCAACAAGTAAGCGTTCACTGACTGATTGGCACTGCAACTGCAGCGACTCGTAATCGCGGCGAACGCCGTCGAGCGCGTTTTGCTGCTGCTGGCGGTGCTGTTTTTGCAACTGAAGCTGGGTTTCGGTCTGCACCACGCTGGCTTTCAGCGCCTCGACTTCCTGACGCAGCGCATGCAGCCGGAGCTGAGTTTCCGACGGGCGTAGCGCCTGATAGCGCTCCACCGCCGGATGATGCGGGGAGCCGCACAGCGGGCACTCTTTGCCCGGTTGCAGTTGCTGACGCTCGCGTTCCAGACTGACGATGCGCAGCTCCAGCTCGTGGCGCTTGTCGAGGTCGGCCAGATGATCGGCCTGACGCTGATAGTCCTGACGCTGCTGGGTCTGTTGCTCTTCCAGCGCCTGAATACGGCGCTGGGTATCCAGCTGTTGCGCGTCCAGTAAGGTGCGCTGGCTCATCAACTGCTGTAACACGGCGGCGCTGGTGGCTAACTGCTGGCGATCCGGCCGCTCGGCCATAAGCCGGGCCAGTTGCTGGCGCAGGTTTGCCAGCGGTTGCTCCGCCTCCAGTTGTTCATCCTGTTGCAGATGTTCGGCCAGCAGTTGCCGGGCGCGTTCGCAGGCGCTTTGCTGCGCCTGCTGTTTTTCGGCGAGCGAAGCGCGCTGCTGGTCAAGGTACTCCGCCTGAATCTGCTGCTGCGCCGCTTTTTCCTGCAGCACCTGCAAGTCCTGCTGCCATTTCTGCTGCTGGGGAAATTGCGCCTGCCATAGCGGAATATGGCTGCCCAGATGCTGGTGGCGGCTATGTTGCTGGCGATAGGCTTCGATGTCGGCCAGCCGTTGCCGCGTCTGTTCCTGCTGGCGCTGCAGTTTGCTCAGGCTGGCGATCAGCGTTTTCTGCAGTTCAAGCAGACTATCCAGCGCCTGTTGCTGCTGGGCGCGCTGGGCCTGCTGGGTGGCGATGTGATGGTCGAGCGGCAGAATACGTTCATTAATCAACGTTTCCTGCTGCTGGCGATGCTCGGCGTGTTGCTGGCGGGCGGACAGCGTTTTTTCCAACTGGGCTTTCAACAGATTGAGCGCATCCTGCTGGCGGCCGACCTGCTGGCGAACGCTATTCAACTGGTGGGTCAGGCGCTGTTTCTCCCGCAGCGCGCGCTCGCGTTCATCAAAGCGCGGACGCAGTTTTTCCGCTGGTTCGCTACGCTGCAATTTATCCAACTGCGTTTGCGACTGTTGCTGCAATTGTTCCTGCGCGGCGTGCTGCTGCTGAGCCTGCTGTTGCGCCTGTTGGTGCTGCAACAGCGTGTCGTACCAGCGCTGATGCTCCAGCACCTCTTCCCGGTGCAGCGACAGCGACTGTTCCTGCTGGCGGATGGCTTCCAACTGCTGCTCCAGCGCCTGACGCTGCTCGTCGCTCAGCAGCTCCAGCGTGGCGACCTGCGCCCGCAGGGTTTCCAACTGGCTCTGGGCGTCTTTGTGTTTCTCGAATACCCGCTCCGAGATCTGGCCGTAAATATCGGTGCCGGTCAGCTCTTCCAGCAACTCGGCACGCTGATTGGCATCGGCATTCAGGAAGGCGGCGAATTGCCCCTGGGACAGCATCATCGATTTGGTGAAACGCTCAAAATCCAGCCCGGTGATATCGGCGATCAGCGTCAGCTTATCGTTCACTTTGTCGGTAAGGATTTTGCCGTCGGCGCACAGCGCCAGTTCCACCTTGGGCGGCTGCAGATTGCCTTCCGGGCTGTTATGGGCGCGGCGCTGGCTCCAGAAGGCGCGGTAAGCGACGTTCTTCACCTCGAATTCCACTTCCGCCAGACATTCGGCGGTGTGGCGCGTCATCAGTTCGTTCTGGCTGGGGCCGACTTTCAGGCGCGGCGTCTGGTGGTACAGCGCGAGGCAGATGGCGTCCAGCAACGTGGTTTTGCCTGCGCCGGTGGGACCGGTGATGGCAAACAGGCTGTTGCTGGCGAACGGCTCGCGGGTGAAATCGATTTTCCACTCGCCCTGTAGCGAGTTGAGGTTTTTCAGGCGCAGGCTAAGAATTTTCATGCGGACGCCTCCCGTCGCTGCTCGTCAATTTCCTGAATAACCCGATCGAACAAGCCTTTCAGGCGCTGCTGACGAGGCTCGTCCAAATCGTTCTCCTGCGCCAGACGCCGGGCAAACACCTCGGCGGGATGTAGCTCCTCCAGCGTTTCCTTCTCCAGTTGCACCAGCATTTGTTGTTGCTGTTCCCGCGCCCGGCGCAGCAGCAGCACTTCCACATTCAGCGGTTCAGTCAGCGTTTGAATGTGTTGCTGCATGTCGCTCAGATAATCCTGGGTGGCGATTTCAATATCCAGCCACACCGCTTTGTCGCCATGATAGTCGCGGAATCCGGCCAGCCGGCGTTCGATCTCCGGCAGATTGCCTTTGACCAGTTGCATCGGCTGCTCGGTCGGTATGGTCAGTGCGGTAACCTCGTGCAGTTTACCCTGCTCGAAATGCACCAGATACACTGATTTCTCATGATTCAGTTCGTCAAAACTCAGCGGAATCGGCGAGCCGCTGTAACGGATGTGCTCGCATTGCGCTACTCGCTGCGGGCGATGAATATGGCCGAGCGCAATGTAGTCCGCCGGGGGGAATGCCTGCGCCGGGAACGCGTCCAGCGTGCCGATATAGATATCGCGCACCGAATCGGACGTGGCGACGCCCACCGTGGTGAGGTGGCCCGTCAGGACAATCGGCAGTTCGCGGCCCAGCGTTTCTCGCTGCTCGCAGGCGAGCTGATAACAGCGCTGATAATGGCTGGCGATGGCGTCCTGCAACGCCTGCTGTTTTTGCGCGCCGGACTGGCCGGCCTGGCTGGTGAGCACGTCGCGCGGACGCAGAAAGGGAACGGCGCACAGCAGCGCGCCTGGCTCGCCCGCGCGGTTGTTCAGCACCAGCACCTGCTCGTTGATATCGCCGTCAAAGCCGGCAATCACCCGGGTATTCAGGCAGGCCAGCAGCGCGCGTGATTCATTCAGCGTGGCGACCGAATCGTGGTTGCCGCCCATTACCACCAACTGGCAGCCGGTGCGCTGCAACGCCACCACAAAATGGTTATACATTTCACGGGCATAACTGGGCGGTGCGCCGTTATCGAACACATCACCTGCTACTATTACTGCATCGGCCTGATGCTGCTCAACCTGCTGAACCAGCCAGTGCAAAAACGCCTGATGCTCAGGCGCACGGCTCCGGGTATAAAAGTACTGACCGAGATGCCAGTCAGACGTATGAATAATTCGCATGAGACTCCCTGCAGGTGAGTGCAAACGATATTGAGTGCAAACGATATATTGTTTTGGCGGTGTTCGCGGACAAGGGCATAAGGCGGGCACCTGTATGTCATGGCGAAACGCCGCGTCTTTATCATCGGCGATTATAGGCGTGCAGTTTAGGGCATGTCCCATAATATCTGTATGGCCCCGGCTACCTGGGGATGTTTGGCTGCGTTGTTGCAGGCGGATAATATGAGAAATTTAGCGCGCCGACGCTCTCCGGCATCGGCCGGGGGCCGCGGCCGTCGGGGAGGAAACGCGCCGCGGGCAGGGGTGCCGTTTTTCATAAATCTGTCATAAAACTGACGCATAATGCACACCGCACGCTAACCGTGACGATTAACGGCAGGATTGATATGGCAAGACGTATTTTGGTGGTGGAAGATGAAGCGCCGATCCGCGAGATGGTGTGCTTCGTGCTGGAACAGAACGGCTATCAGCCGGTTGAGGCTGAGGATTATGACAGCGCCGTTACCCGGCTGGCCGAACCTTATCCTGAACTGGTGCTGCTGGACTGGATGCTACCCGGCGGGTCCGGTTTGCAGTTTATCAAGCACATGAAACGCGAAGCGCTGACCCGTGATATTCCGGTCATGATGCTGACGGCGCGTGGTGAAGAAGAAGATCGCGTGCGCGGTCTGGAAGTGGGCGCCGACGACTACATCACCAAACCGTTTTCGCCCAAAGAGCTGGTGGCGCGCATCAAAGCGGTGATGCGCCGGATTTCGCCGATGGCGGTTGAAGAAGTGATTGAAATGCGCGGGTTGAGCCTGGACCCCTCGTCCCATCGGGTGACTACGGAAGAACACGCGCTGGATATGGGGCCGACGGAGTTCAAGCTACTGCACTTCTTTATGACCCATCCGGAACGGGTATATAGTCGTGAGCAGTTGCTGAATCATGTATGGGGCACTAACGTTTATGTTGAGGATCGGACTGTGGATGTCCATATCCGCCGCCTGCGCAAGGCGCTGGAAACCAGTGGACACGACAAGATGGTTCAGACCGTTCGGGGAACTGGATACCGTTTCTCAACACGTTACTGATAGCGTGAGTCCCGGAGAAAATCTGACGTGCTAGAACGTTTGTCCTGGAAAAAGCTGGCGCTGGAGCTGGCTTTTTTTTGTTTGCCCGGTCTGCTGCTGGGGCTGATTATCGGCTATCTGCCCTGGTTCCTGCTGGCGTCGGTACTGGCGGCGCTGTGCTGGAACTTCTATAACCAGCTGCGTTTATCTTACTGGCTGTGGGTTGACCGCAGCATGACCCCGCCGCCCGGCCGCTGGAGCTGGGAACCTCTGTTTTACGGCTTGTATCAGATGCAACTGCGTAACCGCCGCCGCCGGCGTGAGCTGGCGCTGCTGATCAAACGCTTTCGCAGTGGGGCGGAATCATTACCGGATGCGGTGGTGATCACTACCGAAGAGGGCGGCATCATCTGGTGTAACCGGCTGGCCCAGCACCTGCTCAGCTTTCGCTGGCCGGAAGACAACGGCCAGAACATCCTCAACCTGCTGCGTTACCCGGAATTCACCCAGTACATGCAACTGCAGGATTTCAGCCGCCCGCTGACGCTGACGTTGAAAAACGCCCACCACGTAGAATTCCGGGTGATGCCCTATTCGGAAGGCCAACTGCTGATGGTGGCCCGCGATGTGACCCAGATGCATCAACTGGAGGGCGCGCGGCGCAACTTTTTCGCCAACGTCAGCCACGAGCTGCGCACACCGTTGACGGTGTTGCAGGGCTATCTGGAGATGATGAACGACGAATCGTTGGATGGCGCGTTGCAGTCCAAGGCGTTGCACACCATGCAGGAGCAAACCCGCCGCATGGACGGGCTGGTGCGGCAATTGCTGACGCTGTCGCGCATCGAAGCCGCCGCCGCCATCGATCTCAACGAGAAGGTGGATATCCCGCTGATGCTGCGGCTGCTCAAGCGTGAAGCCGATACCCTGAGTCAGGGGCGTCACGAGATTGTGTTTCGCGTCAATGAGCAACTGCAGGTGTTCGGCAACGAAGAACAGTTGCGCAGCGCGGTGTCGAACCTGGTGTATAACGCCGTCAACCATACGCCGCAGGGCACCCGCATTGAGGTGTGCTGGCAGCAGACGCCGCAGGGCGCGCAGTTCCAGGTCAGCGATAACGGGCCGGGCATCGCCGCCGAACACCTTCCGCGCCTGACCGAACGTTTTTATCGTGTCGACAAGGCCCGTTCGCGCCAGACCGGCGGCAGCGGGCTGGGGCTGGCGATCGTCAAGCATGCGCTCAGCCACCACGACTCCCGGCTGGAAATTCTCAGCGAAGAAGGCGCCGGCTCCCGTTTCATGTTCACGTTGCCGAACCGGCTGATTGTCCGTTCGGTGCTGAATCAGAACACGGCGAACCCACAGTTGTGATAGCTGCGGCGGGGCTTGATTGTCCCCGCCGCTGTGCCGAAAATAGCGGGTTCTTGTCTCTTACCCCGATGGAAACCACAGATGATACCCACCCGCCGCCTGCTTGCCTTGCTGTTGTGCCTGTTCGGTCAGGCCGCCGCCGCTGCGCCGCAGGCTATGCTGGCGGGCAACCTATCCAGCGCCGGCTCCGACACGCTGGCAAACCTGATGACCTTCTGGGCGGCGGATTTCAGCCAGCATTACCCCGGCGTTAACCTGCAGATTCAGGCGGCCGGTTCGTCGTCGGCGCCGACGGCGCTGGCGGCAGGGGCGGCACAGCTGGGGCCGATGAGCCGGCCGATGAAGAGCAGCGAAATCGAAGCGTTCGAACAGCATTACGGGTATGCGCCGACAGCGGTGCCGGTGGCGCTGGACGCGCTGGTGGTGCTGGTCAATCAGGACAACCCGATTACCGGGCTGACGGTGCGCCAGCTTGACGCCATCTTCTCCGTGACGCGACGCTGCGGCGCCGGGAAAACGGTGCAACGCTGGCAGGAACTGGGGCTGAACGGCGTCTGGCAACAACGATCGCTGCTGCGTTATGGGCGCAATTCGGCCTCCGGCACCTATGGCTTCTTCAAACAACAGGCGCTGTGCGGCGGCGATTTCCTGCCGCAGGTCAACGAATTGCCCGGCTCCGCCTCGGTGGTGCAGGCGGTAGCGGCGTCGGTCAACGCCATCGGTTACGCCAGCATCGGTTTTCGCGCCAGCGGGGTGCGGGTGTTGCCGCTGGCGGCCAGCGACAAGGACGATTACGTGTTGCCGACCGCCGACACCATCCGCAGCGGGCGCTATCCCTATACGCGTTATCTCTACATTTACGTCAATAAAATGCCGGGTAAACCGCTGGAACCGCTGACCGCCGCGTTTCTTGACCGGGTGTTGTCAGCGCCGGGGCAGGCGCTGGTCAGCCAGGATGGTTACCTGCCGCTACCGGAAATCACGCGCGAACAGGCCAGACAACTGCTCGGGCTTGACGATGCGACGCCGGCATCGGAGAGCGATCCTGCGAAAAACTGATGAGCAAAATGAATTTATTTCATGTGTCGTGAAAATTCTTCTATTGTCGTTGAGAAAAACGCATGACAGGATAGCTTCACTTCTAGCCGTCTGGATGGCTATAAAGTTCAGCGGCGTAATTGTTTCATCTAAAAACCATTCATCTGAAAACCAACTGCCTGAAACCAGGTTGTTTCGTGTCAGCTGAAATGCAGGAGCAAACCATGACACAAGCCCTTCCTCCGTTCCGTGCCGATGTGGTCGGCAGTTTGTTGCGTCCGGCTGCCATCAAGCAGGCGCGTTTACAGTTTCAGGCCGGTGAGATTGATGCCGCTGCGTTGCGCCGCGTCGAAGATCAGGAAATTCAGCGTGCGGTGGAATTGCAGCGCGCGGCGGGTCTGCAACTGGTGACCGACGGCGAGTTTCGCCGCGCTTGGTGGCATTTTGACTTCTTTGACAACCTGAATGGCGTGGAGCGCTATGAAGCGGAGCAGGGCATCCAGTTCAACGGCGTGCAGACCAAAGCTCGCGGCGTAAAAGTCACCGGCAAGGTCAGTTTTAATCCGCAGCACCCGATGCTGGACGATTTCCGTTTCCTTAAAAGCGTGGCCGGCGATGCCGTCGCCAAAATGACTATCCCCAGCCCGAGCGTGCTGCACTTCCGCGGCGGCCGTAGCGTGATCGACAGTACCGTTTATCCGGATCTGGCCGACTACTTCGACGATCTGGCGCAGACCTGGCATGATGCGATCCACGCGTTTTATGAAGCGGGCTGCCGTTATCTGCAACTGGACGACACCGTATGGGCTTATCTGTGCTCCGAAGACCAGAAACGCCAGATCCGTGAACGTGGCGATGATCCGGATTATCTGCGTCGCACCTATGCGCAGGTGCTGAACAAGGCGCTGGAAGGCAAACCTGCCGATCTGGTAGTGGGCCTGCATGTTTGCCGCGGCAACTTCCGTTCCACCTGGATTTCCGAAGGCGGCTATGGGCCGGTGGCGGAAACCCTGTTCGGCGAAGTCAATGTGGACGCGTTCTTCCTCGAATACGACACCGAGCGGGCGGGCGGGTTCGAACCGCTGCGTTTCATCAAACCGGGTCACCAGAAAGTGGTGCTGGGCCTGATTACCACCAAGACCGGGGCGCTGGAAAAAGCGGACGACGTGCAGCAGCGCATCGCCGAAGCGACGCAATATATTGCGCTGGACCAACTGTGCTTAAGCCCGCAGTGCGGCTTTGCGTCTACCGAAGAGGGCAACACGCTGTCGGAAGAGCAGCAGTGGGCCAAACTGAAACTGGTGGTGGATATCGCCAAACGCGTCTGGTAACGGCCGATTCTGCAGGTCAGTACACTTTTTTTATAACGCCGGTGCTTATTACCGGCGTTTTTTATTTCTATAAGTTTTTAATATGGATAATTATTGCTCTTTGTCGGATTTTTGAGCTGATCTTTCGCGCTGAAAACTGTTTTGATGCACAAATCATGTATAGTCTGATCGTGAAAAGATAAATCGAGATGCTGAATTTATACAAAATATTAGATTAATGTTCTGGTTTACCGATCGCGTATTGCCTTTTATTGCTATAAACGTTTTACTTAGCCCCCATTAACGCTGTGCAATAAAAACTCACATCCATAATCCTGCACATCGCACGGACGTCTCGCTCTTCGCGTGCGCCGCTTTAGCGCCCGGTTTCACCGGCAACACCATTTTTACAGGCAACAACAACATACATATGAGTCATCGTTTAACTTCCAAAGATATCGTGGCATTGGGCTTCATGACCTTTGCCCTGTTTGTCGGCGCCGGAAACATTATTTTCCCGCCGATGGTTGGCCAGCAGGCTGGTGAACACGTGTGGATCGCTGCGCTCGGTTTCCTGATTACCGCGGTGGGCCTGCCGGTGCTGACGGTGATCGCGCTGGCCCGCGTGGGCGGCGGCATCGATACGCTGAGCAGCCCGATCGGCAAGAAAGCCGGCGTGCTGTTGGCGACGGTCTGCTATCTGGCGGTGGGGCCGTTGTTCGCCACGCCGCGCACCGCCACGGTGTCGTTCGAAGTAGGGATCGCGCCGTTGGTGGGCGAAGGCGCCTCGCCGCTGTTGATTTACAGCCTGATTTACTTCGCCATCGTGATCGCGATTTCGCTCTATCCCGGCCGTTTGCTGGATACCGTTGGGCATATTCTGGCGCCGGTAAAAATCATCGCGCTGACCGTGCTGGGCATCGCGGCGCTGTTATGGCCAGCCGGCACGCCGATGCCGACGGCCGAGGCCTACCAGCAGGTGCCGTTCTCCAGTGGTTTCGTCAACGGCTACCTGACCATGGATACGCTGGGCGCGATGGTGTTCGGCATTGTGATTGTCAACGCCGCCCGTTCACGCGGCGTTAGCGACGCGGCGTTGTTAACCCGTTACACCATTTGGGCCGGGCTGATCGCCGGGCTGGGGCTGACGCTGGTGTACCTGAGTTTGTTCCACCTCGGTTCCTTTAGCGGCTCGCTGGTGCCGAACGCGCAGAATGGCGCCGAGATCCTGCACGCCTATGTGCAGTACACCTTCGGCAACATGGGCAGTAGCTTCCTGGCGCTGCTGATTTTTATCGCCTGTATGGTCACGGCGGTGGGCCTGACCTGCGCCTGCGCCGAATTCTTCGCCCAGTACCTGCCGCTGTCCTACCGTGCGCTGGTGTTTGTGCTGGGGCTGTTCTCCATGGTGGTATCCAATCTGGGGCTGAGTCACCTGATTCAACTGTCGGTGCCGGTGCTGACCGCGATTTATCCGCCGTGCATTGTGCTGGTGTTGTTGAGCTTCACCCGCCGCTGGTGGAACAACAGCACGCACGTCATCGCGCCGGTGATGCTGGTCAGCCTGCTGTTTGGCCTGATTGACGGCATCAAGTCATCCGCCTTCCAGTCGTTGCTGCCGGGCTGGACGCAGAGCCTGCCGATGAGCGAGCAAGGGTTGGCCTGGTTGCCGCCGTCGCTGCTCATTCTGCTGGTGGTGGCGATTTATGACCGCATCACCGGTCGTCAGGAAGTCACCGCACATTCCTGAGTACGGTTTGAGGGATGTTTTTCACCACAGGCGTTTGCCTGTGGTTTTTTCGTGTGTAAAGACAGGGTTGCTTATTTATTTATGGAACAACAATCCAAACTTATGGAACAACAATCCAAACTCAAGCGCGGCTTAAGTACGCGGCATATTCGTTTTATCGCGCTGGGCTCTGCCATCGGCACCGGGCTATTTTATGGTTCGGCCAGCGCCATCCAGATGGCGGGCCCCAGCGTGTTGCTGGCGTACCTGATTGGCGGCGTGTTTGCCTATATCATTATGCGCGCGCTGGGCGAGATGTCCGTCAACAACCCGCAAGCCAGCTCCTTTTCCCGCTACGCCCGCGACTACCTCGGCCCATTGGCGGGCTACATCACCGGCTGGACCTACTGTTTTGAGATGCTGATTGTGGCGATTGCCGACGTTACCGCCTTCGGCATCTATATGGGCGTATGGTTTCCGGCGGTGCCGCATTGGATTTGGGTGCTGAGCGTGGTGCTGATCATCGGCGCCATCAACCTGATGAACGTGAAGGTGTTCGGCGAGCTGGAATTCTGGCTGTCGTTTTTCAAGGTGGCGACCATTGTGGTGATGATCGTGGCCGGGATCGGCATCATCGTCTGGGGGATCGGCAACGGCGGCGAGCCTACCGGCATCCATAATTTGTGGACCAACGGCGGTTTCTTCAGTAACGGCGTGATGGGGATGATTCTGTCGTTGCAGATGGTGATGTTTGCCTACGGCGGCGTGGAGATCATCGGGATTACCGCCGGCGAAGCTAAAGAGCCGCATAAATCGATTCCGCGCGCCATCAACTCGGTGCCCTGGCGTATTCTGGTGTTCTATGTCGGCACCCTGTTCGTGATCATGTCGATTTATCCGTGGAATCAGGTGGGAACCAGCGGAAGCCCGTTCGTTCTGACCTTCCAGCATATGGGCATCACGGCGGCGGCCGGTATCCTCAATTTTGTAGTGATTACCGCGTCGCTCTCCGCCATCAACAGTGACGTGTTCGGTGTTGGCCGCATGCTGCACGGCATGGCGGAACAGGGGCATGCGCCGCAGGTGTTCGGCCGTCTGTCGCAGCGCGGCACGCCCTGGGTTACGGTGGTGGTGATGGTGCTGGCGCTGCTGGTGGCGGTGTACCTCAACTACATCATGCCGGAGAAAGTGTTTCTGGTGATCGCCTCGCTGGCGACCTTTGCCACCGTATGGGTGTGGATCATGATTTTGTGCTCGCAGATTGCCTTTCGTCGCAAACTGGGCCGCGAGCAGGCTAAAGCGCTGGCGTTTCCGTTGCCGGGCGGCGCGGCGACCGCAGCGGTCGGTATCGTGTTCCTGGTGTTTATCATCGGCCTGATCGGCTACTTCCCGGATACCCGCATTGCGCTGTACGCCGGCATGGTGTGGATTGCGTTGTTGCTGGCAAGCTACGCGCTGCGTCGGCGTCGCGCCTGAGCGCATAACTCTGTATCGCCCGCCGTCGACTGGCGGGCATAAAAAAGCCAGCGGCGAAGCCGCTGGCTGATTACTGATATCGAAAGGATCGATTACAGGTTGCTGGCGTTTTCTTTCAGGTATTTAGCGACGCCGTCCGGAGACGCGCCCATACCGGCTTTGCCTTTTTCCCACTGAGCCGGGCACACTTCGCCGTGCTCTTCGTGGAACTGCAGCGCGTCAACCATACGCACCATTTCATCGATGTTACGACCCAGCGGCAGATCGTTCACCACCTGGTGACGCACGATGCCGTTTTTGTCGATCAGGAAAGAACCACGCAGCGCCACGCCGGCTTCCGGGTGTTCAATACCGTAGGCTTTCTGGATTTCGCGTTTAACGTCAGCGACCATCGCGTATTTCACTTCGCCGATACCGCCGTTCTCGACCGGGGTTTTACGCCAGGCGTTGTGCACGAATTCGGAGTCAAAAGACACACCAACCACTTCAACGCCACGCTTCTTGAACTCTTCGTAGCGGTGATCGAAAGCGATCAGCTCGGACGGGCACACGAAGGTGAAGTCCATCGGCCAGAAGAAGATCACAGCCGGTTTACCGTTGATGTGCTTTTTCAGATTGAAATTCTCAACGATTTCCCCACTTCCCAGTACGGCAGCGGTAGTGAAGTCGGGGGCAGGACGAGTTACCAGGACCATAATTACTCCTGTAAATAGCTGTTAATGATAGGTGGATGTAATGAACGCCGTAAGTATAGGTACAGCCTGCCGGTGAATAAAGCGAAAGCGACCAATCAATAAGATAGCTTTTGTCTATCGAATCAATTGATAATTCTTTTCACTGGCAGATGAACAGCCTGGCGTGCTGTTCATCGTTTTACCGTGCGGCGTCAGCCGGGCCATCAAGCTGACCTGTTTTTGCCAGATGCATCATACGAGGATAGAACTGCCAGAATAATGTTTCAAATTGATGGTAGTGACGTTCAATATCGCCGAACGAACCGGAAAGCGCCGCCAGCTTCGGTCGGCGTACCGACATACGGTGCAGCACGTCGGCGATAAACGGTAGTTCGGCGTAGCGTTCCAGCCAGCGTTCCGGCCACAGGTAATGATTCAGGTTGCGAAAGCGCTCCGGGCTATCGGCCAGGTGGGGCGCGATCTGCTGCTCGGCATCGGCGACGAAGTGCGTCAGCGGCGTCGCTGGTTCCAGCTCCGGCCAATTGCGCGCCAGAAAATGGTCCCACAGCACATCCAGCGCGATCGGCGCGACCCGGCGATAGTCGGCGCTGAAATGACGGCAGGCGGCGCGTACTTCCGGCAGGCTGTCGGTTAACACGTCGATGCGTCGGTGCAGACGAATACCGGCGACGATGTCAGGCGGGTACAAACTGTCGGGGTTACCGCGCACGAAATCCGCCATCAGGTTTCCGGTCAGCGAGCTTTGCGCCAGCGTGGCGAGGTGCAGATGCGCGAGAAAATTCATGGCGTCGGCGCGGTCCTTGAAAGGTGAAGGGGGCGTAATCAATGCGGCAAGTATAGAGGAAGGCGGCGCCCTGTCCCGCTTATTTCTTGCAGCCGGTCCCGACGGGCTCTAGACTAGGCCGCTTCTTTTGTTCCTCTGTGCCGAAAATTAAGTGAATGGTCATGCGTGTTGCCGATTTTTCGTTTGAATTGCCTGAGTCTCTGATTGCCCGTTATCCGCAGGCAAAACGCAGCGGTTGCCGCCTGTTGTCGCTGGATGGCCCCACCGGTGCGCTCACGCACGGCGTGTTTACCGATCTGCTTGATAAGTTGCAGCCGGGCGATCTGCTGGTGTTCAACAATACCCGGGTGATCCCGGCGCGTCTGTTTGGCCGCAAGGTTAGCGGCGGCAAGCTGGAAGTGCTGGTGGAGCGCATGCTGGATGACAAGCGCGTGTTGGCGCATGTGCGCGCCTCCAAAGCGCCGAAGCCCGGCACTGAACTGTTGCTTGGCGAAGACGAGAGCGTGAAAGCCACCATGCTGGCGCGTCATGACGCGTTGTTCGAGATTCAGTTTGACGATACGCGCGATGTGTTGACCATTCTCAATGACATCGGGCATATGCCGCTGCCACCCTATATCGACCGTCCGGATGAAGCGGCGGACCGCGAATTGTACCAGACGGTGTACAGCCAGCGCCCCGGCGCGGTAGCGGCGCCGACCGCCGGTCTGCATTTTGATGAGCCGCTGCTGGCCGCCCTGAAGGAGAAAGGGGTGGAAATGGCCTTCGTTACCCTGCATGTCGGCGCCGGCACATTCCAGCCGGTGCGGGTGGAGTCCATCGAAGATCACATCATGCACGCCGAGTATGCCGAAGTGCCGCAGGCGGTAGTGGATGCGGTACTGGCCTGCAAGGCGCGCGGCAATCGCGTTATCGCGGTCGGCACGACGTCGGTACGTTCGCTGGAAAGCGCGGCTCAGGCCAGTACCGGCGAGATTATCGCGCCGTTTTTCGGCGATACCCGCATCTTTATCTATCCCGGCTATCGCTACCGCGTGGTGGATGCGCTGGTGACCAACTTCCACCTGCCGGAATCGACGCTGATTATGCTGGTTTCGGCGTTCGCCGGTTACCGCCATACCATGACGGCTTACCAGCAGGCGGTGGAGGAGCAATACCGCTTTTTCAGCTACGGGGATGCGATGTTCATCACCCGTAATCCGTCGGCGGAACAGGAGCTGGTGGGGTAATCCAATCCACTGCCGAACTATTCTCATACCGCAGGCCAGGTTCTGTGGGTATATCAATAACGTCATCAGACTGTTTTCTGATGCTGGAGGTTAAGTGAAGTACGAACTGTTGCAAACGGATGGCCGCGCGCGTCGCGGTCGTCTGGTTTTTGATCGTGGTATGGTGGAAACCCCGGCGTTTATGCCGGTCGGCACCTACGGCACCGTTAAGGGGATGACGCCGGAAGAAGTTAAAGACACCGGCGCTCAGATCATTCTGGGCAACACATTCCACCTGTGGCTGCGCCCAGGGCAGGAAATCATGAAACGGCACGGCGACCTGCATGACTTCATGCAGTGGCATGGCCCGATCCTGACCGATTCCGGCGGTTTTCAGGTGTTTAGCCTGGGCGATATCCGCAAAATCACCGAAGAAGGCGTACATTTCCGCAATCCGATCAACGGCGACGCTATTTTCCTCAGCCCGGAAAAATCCATGGAAATTCAGTACGATCTCGGTTCCGATATCGTAATGATTTTCGATGAGTGCACTCCTTACCCGGCCGATTGGGACTACGCCAAGCGCTCAATGGAAATGTCGCTGCGCTGGGCGAAGCGCAGTCGTCAGCGTTTTGACGAATTAAGCAACAAAAACGCACTGTTCGGCATCGTTCAGGGCAGTGTTTACGAAGATTTACGTGATGTGTCGGTAAAAGGGCTGGTGGACATCGGCTTTGATGGTTACGCTGTGGGCGGCCTCGCGGTCGGCGAGCCGAAGGCCGATATGCATCGCATTCTGGAGCATGTCTGCCCGCAGTTGCCGACGGATAAACCCCGCTATCTGATGGGGGTGGGTAAACCGGAAGATTTGGTGGAAGGGGTGCGCCGCGGTATCGACATGTTTGATTGCGTGATGCCGACCCGCAACGCCCGTAACGGCCATCTGTTCGTAACGGACGGCGTGGTCAAGATCCGTAACGCCAAACATAAAGATGATACCGGACCGCTGGATGAGCACTGTGATTGCTACACGTGTCGCAATTATAGTCGCGCCTACTTGCACCATCTGGACCGTTGTAACGAAATACTCGGCGCGCGCCTCAATACCATCCACAACTTGCGCTATTATCAGCGCCTGATGGCGGGTTTACGTCAGGCTATCGAGGAAGGTAGATTAGAGAGCTTTGTGACCGAGTTTTACCAGCGCATCGGTAAACCGGTGCCGCCGTTGGTCGACAACGCGGCGGGAAATGACCATGAAGGTCATGCGCCGCAGTAAGCACGTTTGCGTGGCATGAGCGTTTTACCGATCGCTTTTCGTGATGATTTTCGTTTGATGGTTTTTAGTATTGATAACTTTTCGTGTTGATAACTGTTGTTTTGATAACTAAAGAGGACATTTAAATGAGTTTTTTCATTTCCGACGCTGTGGCAGCAACCGCAGGTGCTCCGGCTCAAGGAAGCCCGTACTCTCTGGTGATTATGCTGGCCGTGTTCGGTCTGATTTTTTACTTCATGATCCTGCGCCCTCAGCAAAAACGCGCCAAGGAACACAAAAAGTTGATGGATTCGATCAGCAAAGGCGACGAAGTGCTGACCAACGGCGGCCTGGTGGGTCGTGTGACCAAAGTGGCTGATAATGGATTTATCACCATTGCGCTGAACGATACCAACGAAGTCGTGATCAAGCGTGACTACGTGACGTCCGTACTGCCGAAGGGTACCATGAAGGCCCTGTAATTTTTCGACTTTCCCGAAGGGAACTACCGTGTTAAACCGCTATCCTCTGTGGAAGTACCTGATGCTGATCGTGACGATCGTCATTGGTCTGCTCTACGCACTTCCTAACCTGTATGGTGAGGATCCGGCAATTCAGGTCACTGGCGCGCGAGGAACCGCCGCCAGTGAATCTACGCTGGTCCAGATCCAGAATGTTTTGAAAGAACAAAATATCGCCAGCAAGTCTATTGCGCTGGAAAACGGTGCCATTCTCGCGCGCTTCTCTACGCCGGACGTGCAGCTTCACGCTCGTGAAGTTCTGCTGAACGCGCTGGGCGAGAAATATGTGGTCGCGCTCAACCTGGCGCCCGCTACCCCAACCTGGCTGAGAATGCTGGGAGCGGAACCGATGAAACTGGGTCTTGACCTGCGTGGCGGTGTGCACTTCCTGATGGAAGTGGATATGGACACCGCGTTAGGCAAGCTGCAGGAGCAGACGATGGATTCCCTGCGCAGCGATCTGCGCGAGAAAGGCATCCAGTATGCTTCTGTTCGCAAGTCGGACAACTATGGCGTGGACATTCTGTTCCGCGACGGCCAACTGCGTGACGATGCGCTCAATTACCTGACCTCCCGCCATCGCGATCTGGTGATTAGCGCCAGCGGCAGCGATACGCTGCGTGCGGTGATGAGCGATGCCCGTCTGCGCGAAGCTCGCGAATATGCGGTGCAGCAGAACATCAACATCCTGCGCAACCGTGTTAACCAGCTCGGCGTAGCCGAACCGCTGGTGCAGCGTCAGGGCGCCGACCGCATCGTGGTGGAACTGCCGGGGATTCAGGACACCGCGCGCGCCAAAGAAATTCTGGGCGCGACCGCCACACTGGAGTTCCGTCTGGTCAACAGCAATGTCGATCCTGCCGCGCTGGCCAGCGGCCGTGTGCCGGGCGACACCGAAGTGATGAATATGCGTGATGGCGGACCGGTGGCGTTGTATAAGCGCGTGATTCTGACCGGCGATCACATTACCGACTCCACCTCCGGCAACGATGAATACAACCGTCCGCAGGTCAATATCTCGCTGGACAGCGCCGGCGGCAACGCGATGTCCAACTTCACCAAGGACAACATCGGCAAACCGATGGCGACCCTGTTCGTGGAGTATAAGGATAGCGGCAAGAAAGACGCCAACGGCCGTGCGATTCTGGAAAAACAGGAAGAGGTGATTAACGTCGCCACTATCCAGTCTCGTCTGGGCAACAGCTTCCGTATTACCGGCATCGACAACCCGAACGAAGCCCGTCAGCTGTCGCTGCTGCTGCGCGCCGGCGCGCTGATTGCGCCGATTCAGATTGTGGAAGAACGCACCATCGGCCCAACCCTCGGTATGCAGAACATTACCCAGGGGCTGGAAGCCTGCCTGTGGGGCCTGGTGGTGTCAATCCTGTTCATGATCTTCTTCTATAAGAAGTTCGGCATGATTGCGACGTCCGCGCTGCTGTTGAACCTGGTGCTGGTTGTCGGCATTATGTCGCTGCTGCCGGGGGCTACACTGACCATGCCGGGGATTGCGGGCATCGTGTTAACCCTTGCGGTAGCGGTGGACGCCAACGTACTGATTAACGAGCGTATCAAAGAAGAACTGAGCAACGGACGCACCGTTCAGCAGGCGATTGACGAAGGTTACCGGGGCGCGTTCAGCTCCATCTTCGATGCGAACGTCACGACGCTGATTAAGGTTCTTATCCTGTATGCGATCGGTACCGGTTCGATTAAAGGATTTGCGATTACGACCGGTATTGGCGTGGCGACGTCCATGTTTACTGCGATTGTTGGTACCCGTGCCATCGTAAACCTGCTGTACGGCGGCAAACGCATCAAAAAGCTGTCTATCTGAGGAGTGCGTTGTGGCACAGGAATATACTGTTGAACAATTGAACTACGGCCGTAAAGTTTATGACTTTATGCGCTGGGACTACTGGGCCTTCGGCTTGTCCGGTCTGCTGTTGCTGCTGTCTATCGTCGTGATGGGCGTGCGCGGCTTCAACTGGGGGCTGGATTTCACCGGTGGTACGGTTATCGAGATTTCGCTGGAAAAATCCGCGGAGCTGGAGCAGATGCGCGGGGCGCTGGAGAAAGCCGGTTTTGCCGATCCGCTGGTGCAGAACTTCGGCAGCAGCCGTGACATTATGGTGCGCATGCCGCCTGCTCACGATGAAACCGGCGGTCAGGTGCTGGGCAGCAAGGTCGTCAGCGTGATCAACGAAGCAACCAGCCAGAATGCCGCGGTTAAACGCATCGAGTTCGTTGGGCCGAGCGTGGGCGCGGATCTGGCGCAGACCGGCGCCATGGCGTTGCTGGCGGCGTTAATCAGTATTCTGGTTTACGTCGGCTTCCGTTTCGAATGGCGTCTGGCTGCCGGGGTAGTTATCGCGCTGGCGCACGACGTGGTTATCACCATGGGCGTGCTGTCGCTGTTCTCGATTGAAATCGACCTGACCACTGTGGCGTCGCTGATGTCGGTCATCGGTTACTCGCTGAACGATAGCATCGTGGTTTCTGACCGTATCCGTGAAAACTTCCGTAAGATCCGTCGCGGCACGCCTTACGAGATTTTCAACGTGTCGTTGACCCAAACGCTGCACCGGACCTTGATCACGTCGGGTACGACGCTGGTGGTGATCCTGATGCTGTATCTGTTCGGCGGCGCGATGTTGCAGGGGTTCTCGCTGACGATGCTGATCGGCGTCACCATTGGTACGGCATCTTCCATCTATGTGGCATCGGCACTGGCGCTCAAACTGGGTATGAAGCGCGAGCACATGCTGGTGCAGAAAGTGGAAAAAGAGGGCGCGGACCAGCCGTCGCTGTTGCCGTAACCGCTTTTCACCGCCCGGAATTGCAAACATAAACCCCGCCATCTGGCGGGGTTTTTTTACGGTTGGCGCTATGGGCAATTCAGGGCTGTTACTGACTTGGTTCGCTGCGACGTAGCGTCGGGTCCGCCGTCACATCATGCACCCGCACGAAACCGAGCTGCTCCGGCGTCAGGCCGGAAAGCCGTATCTCTACCGTGACTTCCGAAACCGGCGTTAGCGTTAGTGGGATAGCCAGTAACTGAGTCTGCGTGTCGCCGGTCAACGGCTCGCCGCTGACCGGATCAAGCGCACCCCAGTCGAGTTGCGCCCGGAAGGCCGGTAACGTCAGCGTGTTCATGGTGCGGATAGTGAGCAGGGCGCGCGTGCCGTTGGCTTCCGATTCCACCTTGCTGAGTTCCAGGCTTAACTTGCCGATGCTGCTGTCGAGCAATGCCCGATTGTGGGCGGCAGGCAGCAGATAAACGCCGGAGGTGGAGTTGGCGTTTAACGTATTCTGCTGTTCCAGCGCCACGGCGCGGTCGGTGAGGTCACGTAGTTTCTGGTTAATTTGACCCAGTTCGTTCTGCACACGGGTGGTTTGCGGTTGCGCACATCCGGCGAGCAACACCATGACGGATAACATCGGGATAACGCGGCGGTGAAAAATCATATCCTGTTTCTCCCTAAGCCCGTAGCGGGTCATATCGTTATTCAATGTAGTGTCAGTGTATACCGTAAATTAAATGACGTTTTGGGAAAAAAGATAAGCAGAACAGGCTGAATCAAGAGTGGAAAACGAGGGCGCAGCGGTAATCAGCCGCCGCGCCGGTTGCCGTTATTGCCAGCCGTAGCGGCGGGCGAAGAAGCCTTTCATGGTCTGGGTGAGCAACAGATAACCGCTCAGGATCGCCAGCAGCCACGGGAAGTAGCTTAATGGCAGCGCCTGCAATTGCAGGAAGCCGGCCAGCGGCGAGAACACCAGCCCGATGCCGGTCGCCATGATTAACAAGGTCATCACCATTACCGGCCAGGACGGGCGGCTCTGGATGAACGGGATGCGGCGGGTGCGGATCATGTGCACAATCAGCGTTTGCGACAGCAGGCCTTCAATAAACCAGCCGGACTGGAACAGCGTTTGCGCCTCCAGCGTGTTGGCGTGGAAGAACCACCACATCAGCGCGAAGGTCAGAACGTCGAAAATCGAGCTGATCGGGCCGAAGAACACCATAAACCGCCCGAGATCGCCGGCATTCCAGCGCTGCGGTTTTTTGACCTGATCGTCGTCCACGTTGTCGAACGGGATGGCGATCTGCGAAATATCGTACATCAGGTTCTGGATCAACAGATGCAGCGGCAGCATCGGCAGGAACGGCAGGAAGGCGCTGGCGATCAGCACGCTGAAGACGTTACCGAAGTTGGAGCTGGCGGTCATCTTGATGTATTTCAGCATGTTGACGAAGGTGCGACGACCTTCGATAACACCTTCTTCCAGCACCATCAGGCTTTTTTCCAGCAGGATGATATCCGCCGCTTCGCGGGCGATATCCACCGCCGAATCTACCGAAATGCCGATATCCGCCGCCCGCAGCGCCGGCGCGTCATTGATACCGTCGCCCATGAAACCGACCACATGGCCTTCCGAACGCAGCAGACGCACAATCCGTTCTTTGTGCAGCGGCGTCAGGCGGGCAAACAGCGTGGTGTCGCGGGCCGCGTGCGCCAGTTGTTCATCGCTCAGGGCGTCGATGTCGCGGCCGGTCAAGACACCGGTCAATTCAATATCCACTTCGCGACACACCTTGGCGGCCACCAGTTCGCTGTCGCCGGTGAGGATTTTCACCGTCACGCCGTTGTCTTTCAGCGCTTTTAGCGCGGGCGCGGTGCTCTCTTTCGGTGGATCGAGAAAGGCGATATAACCTTCCAGAATCAGGTCGGATTCATCCACCCGGCCGTAATCCTGACGATCGGCGGGCATCACTTTGCTGGCGACCGCCACCACGCGCAGCCCCTGACGGTTAAGGTCATCCGTCAGTTGACGGATGCGCGACAGCAGCGGCGCGTCCAGCGGCAACAGTCGCTCGCCGTGACGCACCCGGGCGCAGGCGCCAAGGGTTTCTTCCAGCGCACCTTTGCAGATCAGCCAGTGCTCGTTATCGTTTTCCGCTACCACCACCGACATGCGGCGGCGTTCAAAATCAAACGGGATTTCGTCCACTTTGCGCCAGCGGGACAGGGCGGCCTGTTGTTCCTGCGGCGGGATGCCTTCCAGCACCGCCTGATCCAGCAAATTGCGCAGCCCGGTCTGGTAGGCGCTGTTTAGCCAGGCGTGGCACAGCACCCGCTGACTGGCATTGCCAAACGCATCGGTATGGCATTCCAGTACGATTTTATCCTGCGTCAGCGTGCCGGTCTTATCGGTGCACAGGATATCCATGGCGCCGAAGTTCTGGATAGCATCCAGCCGTTTGACGATCACTTTCTGACGCGACAGCTTCACCGCGCCTTTAGCCAGCGTCGAGGTGACGATCATCGGCAGCATTTCCGGCGTCAGGCCGACGGCGACCGACAGGGCGAACAGCGCGGCTTCCCACCAGTCGCCTTTGGTATAGCCGTTGATAAGCAACACAATTGGCGTCATCACCAGCATGAAACGGATCAGCAGCCAGCTGACGCGGCTGATGCCTTGCTGAAAGGCGTTGGCTTCGCCGGGCTGCTGCACCACGCGACCGGCCAGTTGGCCGAACCAGGTATTACCGCCGGTGGCAATCACCATCGCCAGCGCGGTGCCGCTAACCACGTTGGTGCCCATAAAGCAGAGCGTGTCGCATTCCAGCGCCGTCATCTGCTCGCTCTGGCGGCTGTTCGCCACTTTTTCCACCGGCAGCGACTCGCCGGTCAGCGATGCCTGGCTGATGAACAGATCGCGGGCCTGCAAGATACGCAGGTCGGCCGGAATCATGTCGCCCGCCGCCAGTTTGACGATATCGCCCGGCACCAGTAGATCCAGCGGGATATCCTGATAGTCGCTGTAGCCGGTTTGGACATCGCTGCGCAACACGGTCACCTTGTTGCTGACCATCGCTTTAAGGGCATCGGCGGCTTTGCCGGAGCGCGCTTCCTGAATGAAATTAAGCAGGGTGGAAATCAGCACCATCAGTGCAATGACCAGCGCGGCGGTCAGGTCTTCCGTGGCGTAAGAAATCAGGCCCAGCAGCGTCAGCAGCAGGTTGAACGGGTTGCGATAGCAACGCCATAAGTGTCGCCACCAGGGTTCAGCTTGCTCGCCGGGGATACGGTTATCGCCGTGGCGCGCCCGCGCCTGCTCGGCCTCAGCCGGCAGCAACCCTTCCGGATGACTGCTGAATTCCTGATACAAGGCGGCTTCGTCCAGGCGGGCCAACCGCAGACAGCGTGCCGCCATGACGTCGCTCATGGTCTGGCTGCCGGTCAATTTTCCATCCGGCATCGGGTCGCGCTGGAACAGGCGGCGCGGTAAATGGTGGCCGAGTTGTGAGAGCCATTGCCGTGTGAGTTGAATAAAACGCATATAAATATCTCCCTGCCGCGGCCAGAAAAAGGCTGCAGCCTGATAACACGCAGAAGTAATCCGCCTGCGCGTGGCTTGTAACGCAATCAGCAGGGACGATCGGGGCGCCGCTGCCTTGCCTGTGTTAACCGGCAAGACAGCGTAAAAGCTGACTTACCGGTGAATGACGCTTTGTCCTGGGTGAGGATTAGGGTCAGGTCCCATTGAGGGGGGTCTCCGGTAGTGAAAAAATGCGAAACCGGGGCGGTTTCCGTTTGATAGCCTGGACATGCTAAGCGGCGGTGGGCAATCCACCCGTCGTTCACAAACAGTATGACCAGAATGCGGCGTTACTTTAGCGCAAGTCACCTCAATCGAACCTAAACCGCGGTGAGGTCGGCGGGGAAAAACAGCGTCATGTCGGGATTTGGGTTATAGACGAAATTCGGGGTAAACTAGGTCAAGGTTATAAGGCTATGGTCTGGAAACGTTATGCATTGTCCTTTTTGTGCCGCAGTGGATACCAAAGTGATTGATTCTCGCCTGGTGGGCGAGGGTTCTCAGGTTCGTCGTCGCCGGCAGTGTCTGGTGTGCAACGAGCGCTTTACCACTTTTGAAGTGGCGGAGCTGGTGATGCCGCGCGTCATCAAGAGTAATGATGTGCGCGAGCCGTTCAATGAGGACAAACTGCGTAGCGGTATGCTGAAGGCGCTGGAGAAACGCCCGGTCAGCTCTGATGACGTGGAAATGGCCATCACTCACATCAAATCTCAGTTGCGTGCGACCGGCGAGCGGGAAGTGACCGCCAAAATGGTGGGCAATCTGGTGATGGATGCGCTAAGAAAGCTCGACAAGGTGGCCTACATCCGTTTTGCGTCGGTATACCGCAGTTTCGAAGATATCCGCGAGTTTGGCGAAGAGATCGCCCGTCTGCAGGATTAACGGCGCGTCGGTTTTTACCTATCGCGCTTTCCCTATATGGTTCTGAATCCAGGATAAGCACCGGATGGCTACATATTCTGATGAGTTTTACATGGCCCGCGCGCTGGAACTTGCTCGCCGCGGGCGCTTCACAACGTCGCCGAACCCGAACGTCGGGTGCGTGATCGTCAGAGATGACGAGATCGTGGGGGAAGGGTATCACCAGAAAGCGGGCGAACCGCATGCGGAAGTGCATGCGTTGCGCATGGCGGGTGACAAGGCGCGCGGCGCCACGGCGTATGTGACGCTTGAACCGTGCAGTCATCACGGCCGCACGCCTCCGTGCGCCGATGCGCTGCTCGCGGCCGGCGTGGCGCGGGTCGTGGCGGCGATGCAGGACCCGAATCCGCAGGTGGCGGGGCGTGGCCTGCACCGCTTGCAGCAAGCCGGCATCGAGGTGCGTCACAGCGTGTTGATGGAACAGGCGGAAAAAATTAACCGCGGCTTTCTGAAACGGATGCGCACCGGTTTCCCTTATGTGCAGCTTAAACTCGGCGCCTCACTGGATGGCCGTACGGCGATGGCGTCCGGTGAAAGCCAGTGGATCACCTCGCCGCAGTCACGCCAGGATGTACAGCGTTTCCGGGCGCAGAGTTCGGCGATCCTCAGCAGCAGCGCCACCGTGCTGGCGGATGATCCGTCGCTGACCGTACGCTGGTCGGAACTGGATGCGGATACCCAGCGATTCTATCCTGAAAGCGCCGTGCGCCAGCCGGTGCGCGTGGTTGTCGATAGCCAGTCGCGCGTGACTCCGCAGCATCGTCTGATAAGCCAGCCGGGGCAAACCTGGCTGGCGCGTCCGCGTCAGGATGGTCAGCCATGGCCGGACGGCGTGGAGCAACTGGATATGCCGCTGCACGGCGGCGGCATCGATCTGGTCGCGCTGATGATGACGCTGGGCAAACGCCAGATCAATACGGTGTGGGTGGAAGCGGGCCCCCGTCTGGCAGGCGCGTTGCTGCAGGCCGGCGTGGTGGATGAACTGATTGTTTATCTCGCGCCCAAATTATTGGGGGACGCGGCCCGGCCGCTGTGCGTGCTGCCGGGATTGGAACAGCTGTCGCAGGCGCCCGCGTTTGCGATGACGGACGTCTGTCAGGTGGGGCCGGATCTCCGCCTGACGCTGAAGCCGCAATAACACGCCTCTGTGCGTGCCGGGCGATGGATCTCCGCTACAGGGTCAAAAGCGGATACGCGCCCGGAAGAATATGATAGAATCCGCCCCCCTGCGGGGTCGTAAAACAGTCAAAGGAAAGCTATGAACATTATTGAAGGTGTTGTTGCCGCTCCGAATGCCCGCGTGGCGATTGCTATTGCCCGTTTCAATCATTTCATCAATGACAGCCTGCTGGAAGGCGCGTTGGACGCGCTCAAGCGTATCGGCCAGGTGAAAGAAGAAAACGTCACCGTCGTTTGGGTGCCGGGCGCCTATGAACTGCCGCTGACCGTGCGCGCGCTGGCCAACAGCCAGAAATACGACGCCATAGTGGCGCTGGGTACGGTGATTCGCGGCGGTACCGCCCATTTTGAATTTGTTGCCGGCGAATGCAGCTCCGGTCTGTCTCACGTCGCGATGAACAGCGACATTCCGGTCGCCTTCGGTGTGCTGACTACGGAAAGTATCGAGCAGGCCATCGAGCGCGCCGGTACCAAAGCGGGGAACAAAGGGGCGGAAGCCGCTTTGACCGCGCTTGAAATGATCAATGTATTACACTCAATCAAGTCAGCCTGATTTATTTTGTAAGGGGTATTCCGTGAAACCTGCTGCTCGTCGCCGCGCTCGTGAATGTGCGGTTCAAGCGCTTTATTCCTGGCAGTTGTCCAAAAACGATATTGCCGATGTTGAACTCCAGTTCCTGAGCGAGCAGGATGTCAAAGGCGTGGACATCGCCTATTTCCGCGAGTTGCTGGCGGGCGTTGCCACCCAGGCGGAAAAGCTGGATGCCCAGATGGCGCCGTATCTTTCCCGTCAACTGGACGAACTCGGTCAGGTGGAGAGAGCCATTCTGCGTCTGGCGGTGTATGAGCTCAGCAAGCGCGAGGATGTGCCTTACAAGGTTGCCATCAACGAAGCGATTGAGCTGGCTAAAGTGTTTGGCGCCGAAGACAGCCACAAGTTCGTTAACGGTGTGCTGGACAAGGCCGGGCCCCATCTGCGGCCGGGCAAAAAATAAGTCAGTCAGGGCCGGTTTTCCGGCCTTGGTTTTTTTAGGTTACCACGATCTGGAAAGATTATGGCTCAAGGTGAGTTTGATGTGATTGCCCGCTATTTCAACCGGGTGGGCTATTCACGGCGGGATGTGGAACTGGGGATCGGCGATGACTGCGCCCTGCTGAACATTCCGGACAAACAGTTGCTGGCGGTCAGCACGGACACGCTGGTGTCCGGTATTCATTTTCTACCCGACATCGATCCGGCCGATCTGGCGTACAAGTCTCTGGCGGTCAATCTGAGCGACTTGGCCGCGATGGGCGCCGACCCCGCCTTTGTCTCACTGGCGCTCACTTTACCTGCTATTGATGCCGACTGGCTGGCCGCCTACAGCGACAGCCTGTTTGAACAGTTGGCGTACTACGATATGCAACTGATCGGCGGCGACACCACGCGTGGGCCGCTCAGCATGACGCTGACTATTCAGGGGCTGGTGCCGGCAGGCCGAGCGCTGAAACGCAGCGGAGCGCGCGTCGGCGACTGGATTTACGTGACCGGAACGCTGGGCGACAGCGCCGCTGGCTTAGCTGTTTTGCAGGAACGGCTGCAGGTGCCTGACGCGGACGATCGTCAATGGCTGCTGCAACGCCATTTGCGTCCTCAGCCCCGTATTCTGCACGGGCAGGCGCTGCGCGATCTGGCCAGTTCGGCTATCGACCTGTCTGACGGGTTGGCGTCTGATCTGGGGCATATTCTCAAGGCCAGCGATTGCGGCGCGCGCATCAATCTGGATGCGCTGCCGTATTCCAACGCGTTGCTGCGTCATGACGACCCGGAACAGGCGATGCGCTGGGCGCTGAGCGGGGGTGAAGATTATGAATTGTGCTTTACCGTACCGGAGCTGAACCGGGGGGCGCTGGAGGTGGCGATCGGTCATCTGGGCGCCCGCTATACCTGCATTGGTCAGATTGGGCCGGCCTCTGAAGGGCTGAGCTTCCTCCGTTCAGGGCAACCGGTGACGATCAATCTGAAAGGGTATGACCATTTTGGCGCATGAGAACAAAGGATCTTTAGTTGCCAAAAGCCGCCTGCGGATGAGCAATCCGTGGCATTTGCTGGCGACCGGATTCGGCAGCGGTCTGTCGCCGTGGATGCCCGGCACCGCCGGCTCGCTGGCGGCTATCCCGGTGTGGTATCTGTTGATGCTGTTGCCGTTGCAGCTCTATTCGCTGTTGGTGATGCTCAGTATCTGCATCGGCGTTTATCTGTGTCATCGCACTGCCAAAGACATGGGCGTGCATGACCACGGCAGCATCGTCTGGGACGAGTTTGTCGGAATGTGGATCACGTTGATGGCGGTGCCTTCGAGCCACTGGGGATGGGTAGCTGCCGGGTTTGTGATTTTCCGGGTTCTGGACATTTTCAAGCCCTGGCCGATTCGCTGGTTTGATCGCAATGTGCATGGCGGCATGGGTATTATGGTCGACGATATCGTTGCCGGGGTGATTTCCGCCGCGGTTTTGTACGTCGTCGGGCACTATGTGATATAGCGGCTGCAAGCAACAGCGCGACTATTTTGTTTGTGGCTGTAAAAATACTGCTGCTATAAAAAAACCGGGGAAGCCCGGTTTTTTTATACCCGTCCGATTGGCGCCGGTCAGGCCAGCCAGTCGCGGATGCGGCGTTCAATGCCTGCCGCGTCCAGCGCCAGATCGGCACGGATTTCCGTCTGGGTGCCCTGCGGAATAAAGTAGTCCGGCAGGCCAAGGTTGAGCACCGGCACCGGCAGGCGTTGCGCCATCAGATATTCGTTCACGCCGCTGCCTGCGCCGCCCATAACGGCATTCTCTTCCAGGGTGACCAGCACGTCATGGCTGGCGGCCAGCGAGGCGATTAGCGCTTCGTCCAACGGTTTGACAAATCGCATATCCGCCAGCGTCGCGTTGAGCGCCTCGGCCGCCTGTTGCGCTTCCGACAGCAGGGTGCCGAAATTCAGAATGGCGATCTTCTCGCCCTGACGTTTTATTACCCCTTTGCCGATGGGCAGGGTTTCCAGCGGCGTCAGTTCTACACCCAGCACGTTGCCGCGTGGGTAGCGTACCGCACAGGGTCCTTGCTGATAGTGATAACCGGTATGCAGCATCAGTCGGCACTCGTTTTCGTCGCTGGGCGTCATGATCACCATTTGCGGGATGCAACGCAGGAACGAAAGGTCAAACGCGCCCTGATGGGTCTGACCATCGGCGCCGACGATGCCGCCGCGATCGATGGCGAACAGCACCGGTAGGTTCTGGATGGCGACGTCATGAATCACCTGGTCATAGGCGCGTTGCAGGAAGGTGGAGTAAATCGCCACCACCGGGCGATAACCGCCGATTGCCAGCCCGGCGGCAAAGGTCACCGCATGTTGCTCGGCGATGGCGACATCGAAGTATTGCTGCGGGTATTCACGTGAAAACGCCACCATGCCGGAGCCTTCACGCATGGCCGGGGTAATCGCCATCAGCCGGTTATCCGTCGCTGCCGTTTCCTTCAGCCACTGGCCGAAAATCGCGGAGTAGGTAGGCAACGCCTCTTTGCTTTTCGGCAACGTACCGCTGGCCGGATCGAATTTCGGCACCGCATGCCAGCTGATCGGGTCCTGTTCGGCCGGCGCATAGCCTTTGCCTTTCTTGGTCATTATATGCAGCAGTTGCGGGCCTTTCAGGCTGCGCATATTTTTCAGCGTTTGTACCAGTGACTGCACGTCATGGCCATCCACCGGGCCAATATAGTTGAACCCCAACTCTTCAAACAGCGTACCGGGCACTACCATGCCTTTCAGGTGCTCTTCGGTACGTTTGACCAGTTCCTTGATGGGCGGCAGGCCGGACAGCACTTTTTTGCCGCCTTCGCGCAGGGTGGAGTAGAGCTTGCCGGACAGCAGTTGCGCCAGATGATTATTCAGCGCGCCGACGTTTTCGGAAATCGACATTTCATTGTCGTTCAGCACTACCAGCATGTCCGGTTTGATGTCGCCGGCGTGGTTCATGGCTTCAAACGCCATGCCCGCGGTGATGGCGCCGTCGCCGATCACGCAGACAGTTCGGCGGCCCTGTCCTTCACGCTCGGCGGCCACCGCCATACCGATGCCGGCGCTGATGGACGTCGAGGAATGGCCGACGCTCAGCACGTCGTACTCGCTCTCGCCGCGCCAGGGAAACGGATGCAGGCCGCCTTTCTGACGGATGGTAGCGATGCGGTCGCGTCGTTCGGTCAGGATTTTGTGGGGGTAGGCCTGATGGCCCACATCCCATACCAGATGGTCGAACGGGGTGTTATAGACGTAATGCAATGCTACGGTCAGCTCGACCGTACCCAGACCCGAGGCAAAATGCCCGCTTGAGCGGCTGACGCTGTCCAGCAGATACTGTCGCAGCTCGTCGCACAATTTGGGCAGGCTTTCCCTTGGCAGCAGGCGCAGTTCCTCGGGGTTTTCCACCAGCGCCAGCGTGGGGTATTTCGCTATATCAAAGGTCATCGGATACTCATCAAGCGGTATTTGATATTAAAATTATTTATCGCGTTCAACGACATAGTTCGCCAGCGACCGTAATGGCGCAATGGCGGCCGGGTTGTCCAGCGTGTCTTCCAGTTCATTCAGCGCCGAGAGGGATTCCTGACACAGTTCCCGGGCTTTGATTTTGGCTTGCTCAAGTCCCAGCAGGGCTGGGTAGGTGCTTTTACCGAGTTGCTGGTCGGCGCCCTGACGTTTGCCGGTGGTAGCGCTGTCGCCAATCACATCCAGAATATCGTCCTGCACCTGAAAGGCCAGCCCGACAGCGTTGGCATAGCGGTCGAGACAAGGCAGGGCGAGGCGTCCGCGTTCGCCGGCGGCCAGCGCCCCCAGCCGTACCGAGGCCCGAATCAGCGCACCGGTTTTATGACGGTGGATGCGCTCCAGCGCCAGCAGATCAACCTGATGACCTTCCGCTTCCAGATCCAGCGCCTGACCGCCGCACATGCCCGCCACGCCGCTGGCGCTGGCTAGCTCGGAGATCATCGCCAGCCGATCGCGGTCGCTGACTTCCGGCATCGGCGCATCCGCCAGAATGGAGAACGCCAGCGTCTGTAAGGCATCGCCCGCCAGAATCGCCTTATCCTCGCCGAATCTGACATGGCAGGTAGGCTGGCCGCGCCGCAGATCGTCATCATCCATGGCCGGTAAATCATCGTGAATCAGGGAATAGGCATGAATGCATTCGACAGCGGCGGCCGGCGCGTCGAGGTTATCCTGCGAGATACCGAACAACTGGCCGGTGGTATAGACCAGAAAAGGGCGCAGACGCTTGCCCCCCAACAATGCCCCGTGCGCCATCGCTTCCACCAGTGGACTACTCTGAAAAGGCAGGGTGGAAATAAACTGGTTGAGCGTGGCGTTGATGCGTTGATGGTGAGCTGTGAGCTGCTTGAGAAAATCTGTCATAACGACTCATTATCCGGCGTAAAAGGTGTCAGGGCAGCATCGGGATCGTCATTCAGCAGAATCTGAACGCGCTGCTCGGCCTGCTGCAATTTCAATTGCCCCTGACGGGCAAGCTGGACACCCTGCTCAAAGGCGTTCAGCGCCTCTTCCAGCGGCAGTTCGCCCGATTCCAGACGCGACACGATCTGTTCCAGTTCGGCGAGCGAGCTTTCAAAGCTGACGGGTTGTTCAGTTTTTTTCGGCATATTCGTTTCCGGATCTTGTTTATACGCGCCTGTCGGCGCCGACGCCACCGGATTGTCACGGCAAGCGCCTCAATGGTGCGCAATTATGCGCTTAATCTGCGCAGCTTACCGCAATATGGTGGTATACTCCGCGCCCTGGATGCTATTGGTAACGCCACCCGGACAAGGATGGTTTTACCGATAACGTAATTTTAGCGCTCAGGGTACCCGCGTTTTGTCCGCGTACCCGTGTTTTACGCCTTCAGAATCAACTAACGATAGCCGCCATGAAGTTTATCATTAAATTGTTCCCGGAAATCACCATCAAGAGCCAATCTGTGCGATTGCGCTTTATAAAAATTCTTACCGGTAACATCCGTAACGTTTTAAAACAGTATGATGAAACGCTGGCGGTTGTCCGTCACTGGGATCATATCGACGTTCGCGCCAAAGACGAAAGTCAACGTATCGCGATACGGGATGCGCTGACGCGTATCCCAGGCATTCACCATATTCTTGACGTGGAAGAGTGCGACTACACCGATGTCCACCATATTTTTGAACAAACGCTGACCACCTACCGCGAGCAACTAGAGGGAAAAACCTTCTGTGTGCGGGTGAAGCGTCGCGGCAAGCACGATTTCAGCTCCCAGGATGTGGAACGCTACGTCGGCGGTGGACTGAATCAACATATCGAGAGCGCGCGCGTTAATCTGACCGCTCCGCAGGTTACGGTGCATCTGGAAATCGAACAGGATCGCCTGCTGCTGATCAAGGGGCGCTATGAAGGCATCGGCGGTTTCCCGATCGGCACGCAGGAAGACGTGTTGTCGCTGATCTCCGGCGGATTCGACTCCGGTGTTTCCAGCTACATGCTGATGCGCCGCGGCTGCCGGGTGCACTACTGCTTCTTCAATCTTGGCGGTGCCGCGCACGAAATCGGCGTGCGTCAGGTAGCGCATTACCTGTGGAACCGTTTCGGCAGTTCGCACCGGGTGCGTTTTGTCGCCATTGATTTCGAACCGGTGGTCGGTGAAATCCTGGAGAAGGTGGACGACGGCCAGATGGGTGTGGTGCTCAAACGCATGATGGTGCGGGCGGCGTCGCGCATTGCCGAACGCTATGGCGTGCAGGCGCTGGTAACCGGCGAAGCGTTGGGGCAGGTTTCCAGCCAGACGCTGACCAACCTGCGACTGATCGATAATGCTTCGGATACGCTGATTCTGCGTCCGCTGATTTCTCACGATAAAGAGCATATCATCCGTATGGCGCGTGAGCTTGGCACCGAGGATTTCGCCAAAACCATGCCCGAATATTGCGGTGTGATCTCCAAAAGCCCGACGGTGAAGGCGGTGAAGGCCAAAATCGAGCATGAAGAAAGTCTGTTTGATTTCTCGATTCTTGATCGGGTGGTGGCGGAAGCGCGTAACATCGACATCCGTGAGATTGCCGAGCAGACTCAGCAGGATGTGACCGAAGTGGAAACGGTCGGCGCGTTTGCCGCGAGCGATATCCTGCTGGATATCCGTTCGCCGGATGAGCAGGATGAGCGCCCGCTGGCGCTGGAACAGGTGGAAATCAAATCGCTGCCGTTCTACAAGCTGGGAACGCAGTTTGGCGATCTGGATCAGAGCAAAACCTACCTGCTGTATTGCGAGCGCGGGGTGATGAGTCGTTTGCAGGCGCTGTACCTGCGCGAGCAAGGGTTCAACAACGTCAAGGTGTATCGCCCCTAACCGGCCGTTCATGACGTGAACCAGAAAAAAAGCGCCTCATCCGGCGCTTTTTTTTGTCTCTGTGCGTCAGGCCGGATCCTGATAGTCGTAGATTCCCGGCGGCAGCACCAGCTGCGCGGCGATTTCCGCTGCTTTATCTTTGCCCAGCAGCAGATCGATCAGCTTCAGCGCGAAGTCGATACTGGTACCGGGGCCCTGGCTGGTCAGCAGATTGACGCGCGGGTCGAACACCACGCGCTTTTCCAGCCATTTTTCCGGCGAAATCCGTTCTTTCAGCGTTGGGTAGCCGGTCATATTGCCGACCGGAAACAACTGATGGTGCTCCAGCACCATTGCCGGAGACGCGCAGATCGCCGCCACGATTTTGCCTTCCTGATGGGTTTGCCGCAGGCGCTCAACCAGCAGCGGGCTGTCGCGGAAACATTCTGCGCCTTGCAGGCCGCCGGGCAGCACTACCGCGTCAAAGTCATGATCGGCAACGGCCACCAGCGGCGCGTCGGCAATCAGCCTGACGCCGCGGGAGCAGGTGATTTCCGTGCTGCCATCGCTCGCCACGCTGGCCGTGGTCACGCGGATTCCTGCCCTGACCAGCAGATCGATGGTGGTCACGGCTTCGATTTCTTCGCTACCAGGTGCCAGACAGACCAGAACCGAGGTGGTCATACTCATTCTCCTTTCGTTTGATATAGTCGAACAGGCGGCTGTTTTCCGGCAGGAATAACCCGTGAGCGCGGGCGCGGCGCAGCAGGTAACCGGTGATGTAGTCGATTTCCGTATGGCGCTGCGCCAGTACGTCCTGACGCATCGAGGAGGTATTGGCCGCCGTGTTCTGGATGATTTGGTTTACGTAGAGCTGCAGGCTTTCCGACGAGGTATGGAAGCCTTCGCGGTCCATGACCTGTGCGACTTCCTGACAGAGTGCCTCAACCTGCTCCGGGTAGGCTTGCAATTCTCCGTTGGTGCACTGGTGCAACACAGTTAGCGGATTGATGACGCAATTGGCGGCCAGCTTTAACCAGCAGGTTGCGGTAATGTGGTTATGCCGGGCGACGTCAGGCAGGGCCTGATGCAGCGTCTCCGCCAGTTGGCTTTGCTCTTCTTCCCAGTGTGTCGAGCGGTCAAGCGTACCGATATGGGTGATGCCCGCCGCGATGTGCACTACCGTCGCCGGATCCCGCCGTGCGGCATGTGTGGTCACCCCCAGCAGCAGCGGCTGACTAATGGCCGGCAGTTCTTCCCAGGTTCCCATTCCATTGTGCAACAGCAAAATGGTGCAGTCGGGGCGTAAGCGGGGCAGCAGAGCGGAAACCGCATCGGATACCTGCCAGGCCTTTAGCGTGACCAGCAACAGCTCGCTCTGTGCCAGGTGTTCGGCGTTGTTGGCTGTTAGATTAAGGTTACAACGCTCGCCTGAGAGCATCGTAACGTTAACCTGGCAGAACGCTTGCGGGATACGTAGCCAGCCTTGTACATCATGCCCTTGCCGGTGTAACGCATTGAGCCAGAGTTGACCGATGGCGCCACAGCCAAGAACAGTAATTTTCATCCGCGGTTTCCTTTATCGAGGGGAGCCAGCCTGTGCTTCTCCGGCTTATCATAAAGTATTCCGCTGCCGTCCGCCCGCCGCTTGTTGCGCGAGTCGTTGGAAGCAGGGCGAATTTTGCTTATTTGGCGTGAGCGGGTATCATGCTCGGCAGCTATTGTCAGGAGAAAAAATTATGCCATCTTTCGATATTGTTTCGGAAATCGATATGCAGGAAGTCCTCAATGCGGTGGAAAACGCCACCCGCGAGCTGGGCACCCGCTGGGACTTTCGTAATGTGCCGGCCAGCTTTGAGCTGAATGAAAAAGCACAAACGATCAAAGCGGCCAGCGAATCTGATTTTCAGGTTAAGCAATTAATTGAAATTCTGCGGGAAAAGCTGGCAAAACGCGGAATTGAGGGCGGCTCGCTGGAAATCCCTGAAGAAATGGAGCACAGCGGTAAAACCTACAGCGTGGAAGCCAAGCTGAAACAGGGCATCGAAGCCACGTTGGCGAAGAAGATCGTCAAACTGATCAAAGACAGCAAGCTCAAGGTTCAGGCGCAGATTCAGGGCGAGCAGGTGCGCGTTACCGGGAAATCCCGCGATGACCTGCAAGGCGTGATCGCGCTGGTGCGCGGTGCCGGTCTGGGGCAACCCTTCCAGTTCAATAATTTCCGCGATTGATCCACGCTATTCCCGCTGCCGCTCATCCGTGGCGGAAATGCGTAGCTTGTGAATGAGGCGCCTGAGGCGCCTTTTTTGGGCTGTGACCTTTCTGTTTTTACCTCGTAATGTAAAGTTTTCCTGGTTGTGCTGACAAAAAATAAATTACATTTCAAATCAATGCGATGAAAAATTAAATCGCTATTTTCAATAGCTTACATCACTGTAAGTACTTCACAGAAAGTAAGCGGTAACGGTAAAAAAGTACACGCATGCTCATTTAGGATTCAGCGGATATTTCGATCAGAAATGCACCGTATTGTCTCGTGCATTGAGTGTGTCGAGCTTATTAAAAAAACTGTTTCCAGGAGAACATCATGAATCGTCGACACTTTCTTAAGGTCGCTGCCGGCAGTGCCATCACCACGATGGCTTTTAATGCTATTGCTCAAACGCAAGGCGGCAGTAGTTCTTCTGCAACAGTTGCAACAGTCATTCCATCATCGCTAAAAGAGCGTGGATCTATTTTGCCAACCCGGGGAAACATTGTTCGTTCTACTCTACCGCTGAATCAGGCGATACCTGGCATGCGTTACCGTACGCCGTATCGCTTTGGCATGGGAGGAACACAAATCGGTAATATTTTTGCCGCTATCAGCGATGAACAGGCGCATAACGTACTGGAAGCCGCCTGGGCGTCGGGGGTGCGTTATTTCGATACGTCGCCGTTTTATGGCTACGGATTGAGTGAATACCGTCTTGGGCGATTTTTGCGTGGCAAACAGCCAGATGAGTACATCGTTTCCACTAAAGTCGGCCGGGTGCTAAGACCAACGACCCAACCTGTGGCTAACGCCGCGTTGTGGGCATCTCCCGCGCCATTCAGTTATGAGTACGATTTCTCTGCTGCCGGTACGCGTCGTTCGGTTGAAGACAGTCTGCAACGGCTGGGTATACCCCAAATTGATATCGTCTATATCCACGATCTTTCACCGGATAACACCGAGTTACCGCTCCCCTGGCAGACGCATTTTACGCAGGCGGCTAAAGGCGCGATGGTGGAGCTGTCACGTATGCGGGATGAAGGGTTGATCCGTGGCTGGGGGTTTGGCATCAATACGCCTAATGCCGCGGTGCTGGCGGCCGAATCCGACGTGCCGACACCGGATATCGTGCTGCTGGCCTGCCAGTATTCGCTGCTGGACCATGCAGACACACTGAATAAAACCTTCCCGGTGCTACAAAAGAAAGGTATTTCCGTTGTGGTCGGCACCCCGCTGAATGACGGTTTTCTGGGTGGGCGTAGCCGTTACCATTTCAGCGATAAGATTCCGCCGGGTGCAGTCGAAAAACGTGCGCAACTGGCGACGATCGCCGATCGGTTTGGCGTTGATATTCGTACCGCAGCGCTGCAGTTTGCTGCCGCTCCCACTATCGTTTCAGCCGTGATCCCAGGGGCTCGCGTACCGGGGCAGGTACGGGCTAATGCGGATTCTATGAAGGTGGCGATTCCTCCTGCATTTTGGGAAACATTACGCCGTGAAGGACTGATTGCACCCAATGCTCCGGTACCGGCCTGATTTAAGATGGCGCAAGCTTGCGCGGCTTGTTTGCGCCTGTTTGTTGCAGGTGAGTGGACTGTGCGGCCTGCCCGTTTCTTTTGATTTACCGGGAGTAGGATAATGATAAAAAAGTTTGCGGTACTGGCGTTATGCCTGACAGGCGTTTCCCCGGTATTGTCTCTGGCCGCTAGTTCCTCGTTGGGGAATGGTGCTGAAGTCGTCAGGCCGGTGAGCCAACGTGATGTGATACAGGAAGAGAAAAACCGGGCGCTGGTCGTTGAATTCTATACCGAAGTGCTCAGCAACCGACGCGTCGATTTGGCTGATAAGTACCTGAGTGCGGATTACATTCAGCATAATCCGTATGCCGCTACCGGGCGGGACGCCTTTGTGGCCTTCTTCCGTGAGCTGTTTAGCCGCTATCCTCAATCCGAACACCGCATTATCCGCACCGCTACCGACGGCGATCTGGTTTATCTGCATGTATTTGCAAGAAATGATCTTACCGATCGGGGCCGTGCGGTGATGGATATCTTGCGTGTTGATAACGGCAAAATCGTGGAACACTGGGATGTGGTACAACCGATACCTGAAACGAGCGCCAATACCAACGGGATGTTTTGATACGGCTTGCTCCGGTTTGGGCAAGCCGTCGAACCCTATTGACTGACCAACTGCTCCAACTGCTGCCGGCTGGTCTTCTTGCGATCGATTTTCACGTAGGCGCTGAATTCATCCGGCACAATCACCACATCCGCCACGCCCGGATGCTGTTGCAGCTTATCGGACAGCGCATTATCCCGCAGCGCTTCATCCGGCAGGGTGATGCGCAGACTGCTCAGATAAGGCGGCTCCTGCATGGTGAAGCTGACCAGTAGCCAGACCAACCCCAGCAGCGCACCCGCGCTGAACACCAGCGATGCGCCATGCAGGTCGTACAGCGCGCCGCCGAGGCTGCCGCCAATCGCCACCCCGATAAACTGGGTGGTGGAATAGACCCCCATCGCGGTGCCTTTGTAACCGGCAGGCGACTCCTTGCTGATCAGGGATGGCAGTAGCGCTTCCATCACGTTGAATCCCAGGAAGAACAGCTGAATACCGATGAGTATCGGCCACAAGGCATGATTGCCTGCCTGTAGCAATACCAGCTCCGCCGCAATCAGAATCATAACGCAGGCAATAAATACCTGCTTCATCCGCCGTTTGACCTCGGCATAGATGACGAACGGCACGACGGCGGCGAACGACACCAGCATCGTCACCAGATAAACTTTCCAATGGTGTTGCGGCGCCAGGCCGGCCTGTTCCATCACTCGCGGTAATGCCACAAAGCTCGACATCAGCAGGATGTGCAGGCACATGATGCCGAAGTTGAGTTTCAGCAGCCGGCTGTTGGCCAGCACTTTGCTGACGCCGCCGCGAACGATGGCGGACTCGCGATTCAACACATGGGATGACGACGAGGGGATGACGGCCAGGGTAATAACGATAGCCAGCAGCGCCAGCAACGCGATCCCCCAGAACAGCACATTCAGACCTAACGCGTGGGTGACAATCGGGCCGACCACCATAGCGATAGCAAAGGTAATGCCGAAACTGACGCCGATGAACGCCATCGCTTTGGTACGGTTTTGCTCACGGGTTAAATCCGACAGCAGCGCCATGACCGCAGCGGATATCGCGCCGGAGCCCTGCAGCGCACGACCGAGAATAATGCCCCAGATCGAGTCGCTGAGCGCGGCGATGGCGCTACCCAGCACAAATATCAGCAGGCCGCCGACAATCAGCGGCTTACGTCCAATGCGGTCGGACATCAATCCGAATGGGATTTGGAAGATCGCCTGCATCAGGCCATAAATACCTATCGCAACGCCAATCAGCGATTCGCTGGCACCCTGCAGGGCCATGCCGTATGTGGTCAGCACCGGAAGCACCATAAACATGCCCAGCATGCGAAGTGAAAAAACCAGACCCAGTCCCCATGTCGCCCTCTGCTCAACAGGGGTCATGCGATTATCGTTCATTGCTACCTCTGACATTTCGTTAGCGCTATTTTAGTGTCCGGGCACACAAGCGTAAACGACAGGTTTGTTTCTGTATTTGGCAAAACAGGGGAGGGGGATAAAAAATGTTCGCTATCAGGTTCGTTGTACGGCCGGTAGTGGTGATAGATATAAAATAACGCAATGAATTAGGCAGAGTTTTAACCTTTGCGCGGCGTCGGCGTTTTATGTGAAGGGAGCCACAGCGGAGCATCGCGGTGGCAAGCAGGAGGGCACAGGTTAGTTCATGCTAACTCACTGTTTGCCCTCCATCATATGGCGTGTGTTTTCTCCGGCCCCCAAAAGCGAAAGCGCGAGATCCGGATACTCTGCTAAAGCAACGTTAGGACAGCGTGCGAAGGACATTGTCGATGTCAGACCGCCATTCTTCTGCGGAGACCGCTTTGAACGGCACGGCACCAACCGAGGCGCTTGAAATAATTACCATGGGGTCGAGATCGCGTGTGGGGTCGAGGTCGCGTAGTAGCATAAGGCTGCTCTTGAGGTCCGATTTCGATCCGCCTTCATACCAATTGGTACGCGTCTCCCAAATTCCGTGATTCATATACAGAGTGTCTCCGGTAAAGAGGTATGTCTGCCCATGAACTGACCGAACCAGAAAACACACGCTGCCTTTGGTGTGACCGGGTGTTGGTATTACCTCAATGTTGCCCTGAAGGGTTTCCCTGTCATCGAATAGGTAATCAACCGGCGTTACCTTTCTGGCGACCGGTTCTTCCAGCCGGTGGCAACAGAGTTTCGAGCCAAAAAGCGTCTTGATCTCGGCGAGCGCGCCGCCTACCTCGTCCCGGTGGCTCAAAAACTGATAGGCTATCCCGCCCAGTTCTTGAATGTGTTGATACTCCTCCCGCGAGCCGGAGTTGTAAAAGAGGATGTTGCCGGTGTCTTGTACCAGCAGGTAGGCGTGGGAGTTTACGCCCGAAAATGGGTGCTCTACACGGGTTTGCCAGAGATCGGGATAAATCTGTTTCATGTTTGCCTCCTTAGAGCTTTTACTGCCTGTTTAGCAGATTGCATTCCAGGACACATTACCTGTTCAGTCGACGCTAGGTGCGGGAAGACTCAGGAGTCTGGAAGTACATGTCTCCTTCGAGGTCGGAAAGCAGCGAAGGCATAATCGGGTTCCAGCCGAGCCTTTCCCGCGTCAGGCTGTTCGACGCGTCCAGGTCAAATGAAACAAAATGCGAGAACCATCCGAAGTGCGCTTCAGCTTCTGCCGGGGACTTCGAAACGATGGGCACGCCTAACCCACGACCGATAGCAATGGCGATGTCCCTGAACGGAATGCGTTCCTCGTCGACGGCATGATAGCGAGCGCCCGACGTACCTCGTTCCAGTGCGAGACGATACAACATGGCGGCATCAAGACGATGCACGGCTGGCCAGCAATTTTGGCCATCTCCAATGTAGGCTGAAACCCCCGTTCTGCGTGCAATGTCGATCAGTAAAGGTACGAACGCGTGGTCGCCTTCGCCGTGAACGGATGAGGCGAGCCGGACGATTGAGGTATGTACGCCCTTTGCGATTATCTTGTCGGCAGCGTCTTCCGTTGCTGCGCGGGGATTCGCGGCAGACCCCATCGCGGGCATGGAGTCCTCGGTGGTTCTTTGGCTCTTGGGAAGAATGCCAATGGCTGATGTAATCACAAGCCGGCGCGTAGACCCTTCCACAACGGATCCTAGCGCCTCGATCAGGCGGCGATCAGTTTCGCAGTTGGCCTGAAATTTGGAAAAATCATTGTCAAAGGCGGTATGGATAATGCCGTCACAGACCGCTGCCCCAGCGAGGACGCTATCGAGATCCTGAATATCGCCACGATGAGCCGACCCGCCGATGGCCCGTAAATCATCGGCGGACTTGTCCGAGTGGACAAGTCCGAGAACCTGGTATCCGTTAGCGATCAGTTCGCGGACAACCGCAGAGCCGACGAATCCGCTGGCTCCAGTAACAAAAATTCGCATGGTCGAGCCCCTTTTTCATTTCCTGGTGGAGAACACGGGTGAAAATAACGGCTGATGATTGCGGGTGATTGCGTTCCTCAATCTCAAGCTGTTGGGGCATTCTATTGAACCCGTTCTGTACGATCTATACCGGAAAATCCAAATATCTTTCGCTATCGTCCAGATTTGGGGGCGGCTTTTTTGGCAAAATGCTACCCTGAATTAAGAGGGAGGGATATGGCGTTCTTGGGGTTTCATCCGAACGTAAGTGCTAAGGCAACTAGTACTAAGGCAAGTAGTGCTAAGGCAAGTAGTGCTAAGGCAAGTTATGCTCGCGGTTTAACCGAGTGGCTATATTGCCTTGGCGAGCGCCCTATAATTCGCTTGAACGCGGTGCTGAACGCGCTTTCCGATTCATACCCAAGCGAAAAGGCGATGGTGGAAATCGGATCGTCTGAGTTCATTAGTCGATCGCTGGCGAGCAACATACGCCATCGCGTCAGATAATCGATTGGGGACGTACCGACAGTTTCTTTAAAACGTTGTGCGAATGAGGATCGTGACATTCCCGTCAGTTTGCCCAGTTCCTGAACCGTCCAGTTCAGTGCCGGTTTTTCATGCATGGCGGCGATTGCCGCCCCAACGTTTTTGTCGGCTAACGCTGATAGCAGCCCGACGCCGCGGCAATCCAGATGCAGCCTGAGCGCTTGCACCAGGATCATGTGCGCCAAATGCTGCAAGATGAGGACGCTGCCGGGCTGCGGTGCTCGCAGTTCCTGCATCATCCGTTCGACCAGCCACCGCAGTGTCGTTTGATCCGAGGTACTACGGATGTGGACGATGTGGGGCAAAAGCTTCAACAGCATGTCGGCATGCAGTTCGGAAACGGAGAAACGGCTACTGACGATAAATACGTCGCCACCGCCGTTCCAGCTAACTATGCCGCCGCTTTCCGCTCCCGTGAACACCTCTGCCGCTTGCACCGGCTGAACACCCATTTGGCTGGCAAGGTGAAATGGCTCTCCTCGTGGAAGAACAAAACAGTCGCCGCTTTCGAGTTGAAGCGGCTCGTCAACCCCTTCCACCGCTAGCCAGCAGCGACCCGTGACTATCGCACCACTCTTGATGGTTCCCGTTTGGTCGGGGAATTGAATCGCCCAGTCGCCGCCGCCGTCGAATCCGGTAGACATGTAATTCACTGGCTTCAATAAAGCTAAAACATCGGAAAGAGGATCCATCAGCGCTCGCGGACGATTGGCAAATAAAAGTGGGTTTTTATCCTAAAGCGTCCGGCGTTTGGGGACCAGATTTTTCAGCGTTTCCCGACTTACTCGATACTCAGCGAGGCTTGCTGGGGGAGGGGAGAGCGGACGTGTGAATGTGATTTTGGTCAGGCTGATGCTTGGAAAAACTCGCAGTGGTGTGGCTGGTCTTGGCGTAGATTAGCCAAATTCGGCGCCGTTCATCGCATGAAATAAAAAACAGACGGGCAAGCCCGTCTGTCTGTAAGCGTGTGCTGATGAATATCAGTGCAGGTAAGTCAGCAGGGTTTCCTGCATCGGCGCCATTGAATCCACCGACATCATGACGCTCAGGGACGTGATGGCCACGATGGAAAACACGAACAGCTTTCTTGCCCACACGCGATCGTCGTTCGGGTTTTTGTAGCCGGACAACGCCATGCCGAGCCACCAGACGCTGACCGCCGCCGCCACCACCAGGTATTTGTACCCGGCGTAACCGCCCAGCGACAGCATCAGCGTCGCAATCATAAACGCCAGGATATACAGCGTAATATGATGCTTCGCCACTGAGATGCCTTTGACGACCGGCAGTACCGGAATATTGGCGGCCTGATAATCCTTAAAGCGGAAAATGGCGATGGCATAGGAGTGCGGCATTTGCCACAGGCTGAAAATCAGCAGCAGAATCAGCGCACCGGCGTCAAACTGGTTGCTGACGGCGCAATAGCCGATTACCGGCGGCGCGGCGCCTGACAGACTGCCAATCAACGTGCCGTAGACCGAATGGCGTTTCATGTACAGGCTGTAAACGCCGACATAGACCACAAACCCCATCACCGCCAGCCACATGGCCAGCGGATTTGCCGCGAGGTACAGTAACGTAAAGCCGGCAATACCCAACAGCGAAGCGTAAATCAGCGTGTTTTTCAGCGGAATCAGCCCCTTCACCAGAACCCGATTCTTGGTCCTCTCCATTTTTTTGTCGATATCGCGATCGATAACGTTGTTAAAGACGCAACCCGATGCAACGACCAGCGACACCCCGATCAGGGTCGCGACAAATAGCGGATAGTTGATGGTGCCTTTGGCCGCCAGCAAGAATCCACCGATAACGGAAATCAGGTTGCCAAAAATAATGCCCGGTTTGGTGACCTGCAGGTATTGCTTAATCATCATGTAAAAGGCTCGGTTACTGAATCATCATGTTGTGGTGCGCATTCATCATGATCCACAGGGATCCCACCACCACGATTGCGATAATCAGGGCGGTAAACACAATGGCTACCACATTCCAACGCTCTTCTGATGAGGTATTGAGATGCAGGAAGTACACCAGATGAACCAGAATCTGGACAACGGCGCAGCCCAGCACGGTCAGCAGAATGACGCTGTGGGAAGCCGAACCGTTCATCACCAGACCGAATGGAATAACGGTCAGGATGATGGACAGGACGAAACCAATCAGATAGGACTTCACGCTACCGTGGCTGGCGCCGGCATGATCGTGTGTGGAATGACTCATTACATCGCCCCCATCAGATAAACAACAGTGAAGACACAAATCCATACCACGTCAAGGAAGTGCCAGAACAGGCTCAGGCACATCAGACGGGTCTTATTGCGACTGGTCAGGCCGTATTTCGTTACCTGGATCATCATGATGGCAATCCAGATCAGACCGGAGGTCACGTGGATACCGTGGGTGCCGACCAGCGCAAAGAACGCGGACAGGAACGCGCTGCGGTCAGGACCGGCGCCTTCGGCGATCAGGTGATGGAATTCGTAGATTTCCATCCCGATGAACACCAGCCCGAACAGAAAGGTCAAACCCAGCCAGGCGTTAACCTGGCTCTTGTTGCCTTTGTTCATGGCAATCATCGCCATGCCGTAGGTGATACTACTGAACAGCAGGGCAAAAGTTTCCACCAGCACGAACTTCAGATCGAACAGTTCTTTGCCGCTTGGGCCGCCAGCGGTGCCGTTCACCAGAACGGCGTAGGTCGCGAACAACATCCCGAACAGGATGCAGTCGCTCATCAGGTAGATCCAGAAACCGAAGACCTTATTGGCGCCGGTGTCGTGGTGCCCATGCTCGGCATGGGCTGCATTGTGATGAGTTAACGTATCAGTGGACATTTTTCACGCCTGCTTTGCTGAGTTTATCGAAGTTTTGATTTTCGATTTGTTCGACCTCTTTAACCGGCACGTAGTAATCCACGTCCTGATTAAAGCTGTGCACGATCCAGGTCGCAACCATGCCCACAAAGCCGATAATCGCCAGCCACCAGATGTACCAGATCATCGCGAAACCAAATACCAGGCTGAATGCGGAGATGATCACGCCTGCGCCGGTATTCTTCGGCATATGAATTTCTTCATACTGGGCCGGTTTGCGATAAGCATCGCCTTTTTCTTTGATTTCCCAGAATGCATCGCGTTCCTGAATATGCGGCACAATGGCAAAGTTGTAGAACGGAGGCGGAGAAGATGTTGCCCATTCCAGCGTACGGCCATCCCACGGGTCGCCGGTCAGATCGCGGTTCTGGTCACGGTCGCGGATACTGACGGCAAACTGGATGATCTGGCACAGCACGCCCAGTGCAATCAGGCCGGCGCCGATAGAGGCCACCACCAGCAGCGGGTGGAATTCCGGATTGATCTGCTGGCTCAGGCGACGGGTCATCCCCATGAAGCCCAGCACGTACAGCGGCATAAAGGCGACGAAGAAGCCGATGATCCAGAACCAGAAGGCGCGTTTGCCCCAGGTTTCATTCAGCTTGAAGCCAAACGCTTTCGGGAACCAGTAAGTGATACCGGCAAAGCAGCCAAACACCACGCCGCCGATGATCACGTTATGGAAGTGAGCGATCAGGAACAGACTGTTGTGCAGTACAAAGTTGGCGCCCGGCACGGCCAGCAGTACCCCGGTCATACCACCGATGGAGAAGGTAATAATGAAGCCGGTGGTCCACAGCATGGCGGAATGCGGCTGAATGCGCCCCTGATACATGGTGAACAGCCAGTTGAAGATTTTAACCCCGGTCGGGATTGAAATAATCATCGTCGCTATACCGAAGAAGGCGTTAACGTTGGCGCCCGACCCCATGGTGAAGAAGTGGTGCAGCCAAACGATGAACGACAGGACGGTAATAGCGATGGTCGCCCATACCAGCGAGGTATAACCGAACAGACGCTTTTTACAGAAGGTTGCCACCACTTCGGAGTAAATACCGAAGACCGGCAGCACCAGAATGTACACTTCCGGATGGCCCCAGGCCCAAATCAGGTTGATGTACATCATCATGTTGCCGCCCATATCATTGGTGAAGAAATGGGTGCCGAGGTAACGGTCCAGCGTCAGCAGGGCGATGGTGACCGTCAGAATCGGGAAAGCGGCAATAATCAGTACGTTGGTGCACAACGCCGTCCAGGTGAACACCGGCATTTTCATCAGCGTCATGCCAGGCGCACGCATTTTCATGATGGTGGCGAAGAAGTTAACGCCAGTCAGCGTGGTACCTACACCGGAAATCTGGAGACTCCAGATCCAGTAGTCTACACCGACGCCGGGACTGTACTCCTTGCCTGACAGAGGCGGATAGGCTACCCAACCGGTCTGGGCGAACTCGCCGATTCCCAGAGACAGGTTGATAAGAATCACGCCGGCTACAAACAGCCAGAAGCTGAGTGAGTTCAGGAAGGGGAAGGCAACATCGCGTGCGCCGATCTGCAGCGGAACCGCCAGGTTCATCAGACCGACCACGAACGGCGTCGCCACGAAGAAGATCATGATCACGCCATGCGCGGTGAAGATCTGGTCATAGTGGTGAGGGTTGAGGAAACCCGCTTCACCGGCGGAGGCCAGCACCTGCTGACCACGCATCATGATGGCATCGGCGAAACCACGCAGCATCATCACCAGGCCGACGATGATGTACATGATACCGATTTTCTTGTGGTCCACGGAGGTGAACCACTCGGACCACAGCCATTTCCATTTACCAAAATAGGTAACGGCAGCCAGCAGCGCCAATCCGCCTACAATGATTGCCGCCACCGTGACCATGATAATCGGCTCATGGTAGGGGATCGCATCAAGAGTTAATTTTCCGAACATCGTTTATCCCTCGACTCCTTTTAATGAGAGGAGTGCTCGCTCATGTTCATGCCCTGGTGGTTCTGCATGCCTTCTTCTTTCTTAGGCTCGCCTTCGGCACCGTGCTGCATGTTCATGTTGTTGCCAATGAATTTGGTAATGATCTGGCTGAACAGCTCAGGTTGAACCTGAGAGTAGTACTCCACCGGATGGTACTCGGTCGGTTGCGCCAGTTTGTTAAAGTCATTCATCGTACTCAGCGTCTTGGATGACTTGCGTACATTCTCAACCCATTGGTCAAACGCTTGCTGATCCGGGGTCGCGATGGCGGTGAATTTCATGCCGGAGAACCCTTTGCCGCTATAACCGCCGGAAATGCCGTCGTACTTGCCCGGCTCGTTGGCGATCAGATGCAACTTGGTCTGCATACCTGCCATGGCGTAGATCTGACCACCAAGACGCGGAATAAAGAAGGAGTTCATCACCGTATCGGACGTAATCTTGAAATTGACCGGAACATTGGTCGGGAACGCCAGTTCATTGACCGTGGCGATGCCAAGGTCCGGGTAGATGAACAGCCATTTCCAGTCCAGCGACACCACTTCAACATTGATGGGTTTGACATTGGAATCCAGAGGCTTGTAGGGATCAAGCGAATGGGTGGTTTTCCAGGTGATCGTCCCAAGGATGATGATAATGATGATGGGAACCGTCCAGACAACGGCTTCGATTTTGTTGGAGTGCGACCAGTTTGGCGTGTACTTCGCTTTTTCGTTGGAAGCTCTGAACTTCCAGGCGAAGGCAATCGTCATAATGATCACCGGGATAACAACGATCAGCATCAAACCGAGTGCTGTCAGTATCAACGAACGTTGCTCTAACCCGACTTGTCCTTTGGGGTTCATCAATGCCATATCACAACCACTGAGGAGCAGTGCGGTTGCGATTAAAGACAACATCCCAAAAATTTTATTGTATTTCCTGAGTCTCATCTAGCGACCTCAATTACAAGGGCTCTATTGTCATTTCACGCGAGCGGGCATTTTACGGGAAGGTTACCGTACTGTAAACATGATTAAAGAGATGTCAGCCTGCTGTTTACAGTTTTTGCCTGACCTGTCACATCTGAGATACATTTCTCAAAATTACTTTTAAAAACAGTGGGTAAACCGACTACAGAAAAAGTATGTATCGCTTTTCAGGAATTACAACTATTTCTGAATACTATTTCGCTCTGGTGTTAATATTTCGTTTCTATAACGTTGCATTAAATAACATGGCCAGGCGAAATTATTAAGAATAATGAAATAAATGTTTCTACTCGCTGATGCCTGAGAAGAAAAATAATTTAATAAAGTGATAATAGATAATGGAGGTCCGTTTTTTAGCGATAGCCCCCATTTATTGATTTACAACCGGCTGATTTACAACCGGCTGATTTACCGACGGCGTGAAGATAGATAATCCAGCATGCCACCAAGCAGCATCGCCAGTACCGCCAGTATAGCGCCGGCGGCCATCAGTATCTTTTCCACGCCGGCCTTTCCCAACCAGCCCAGGCCCATCATTCCCCAGGCAATCAGCCCGCCGGCAAACAGCGCGCAGCCGATAAAAAACAGGCGGGAAGCCAGCGCATAAAAATGTGGATAGGCGTTGCGACGGGTGAAATCGCCTCCTGATTGCGTCTGTTCCAGCGATGGACGGCAAATTTTCAGCAAGAGCAGCCCTGGGACGGCGACGATGATCGAAAACAGGTAAAACCATGCCCAGCCATACAGTTCGACAAACCAGCCGGCAATCGGACCGACATAAACCCGTCCGACTGCCGACAGGGCGGACAGCAGGGCGAACTGGGTGGCGGAAAACGATTTGTTACAAAGCATCATCAATAACGCCACAAAGGCCGCGGTTCCCATGCCGCCGCACAAGTTCTCCAGAAATACCGCCGATGCCATGGTCACTAACTGCTTGTCCGTGACGGCCAGTAGCCAGTAACCGGCATTCGACACGGCTTGCAGCAGGCCGAACAGCATCAATGACCGGAACAGTGTCCAGCGTTGCATCAGCACTCCGCCGTATAGCGCGCCGATAATCGTGGCAAACAGACCCAGCGTTTTGTTGACCAATCCCACTTCGCCGGGATTAAAACCGACTCCTCGGATCAGAAAGGTGGTACTGAGGCTGACGGCAAACGCGTCCCCCAGTTTGTACAGCACAATCAACATCAGAATCAGCCAGGCATTATTGCGGCTGAAAAAATCTTTCAGCGGTGCGAAGACCGCCTGTTCAAGAGATCGTGGCGCAGGTTCTCTGACGACGGGTTCCGGCGACAGCCAGGTCGCCAGCGTACACAGTAACAAAAGACCCGCCATCAGCCAGTAGGTGGCGTGCCAGCCGAGAAAACGGTCGGCAATCCACAACGCCAGACCGCCGGAAACCAGCATGGCCAACCGGTAGCCCAGAACCGAAATGGCCGCGCCGCTGCCGCGTTCCTCGGGCGGCAGCAAATCGGTTTTGTATGCATCAAACACGATATCCTGCGATGCGGAACAGAACGCGATAATCACAGCCAGCATCGCCAGCCACCATAAATGATGCGAGGGGGTCAGCGTGCCGATAACGACAATCGCCGCGACCAGAGCCAGCTGCGTCACCAGCAGCCAGCCGCGGCGGCGCCCCATAAACGGCGGCGTGTAGCGGTCCATCAACGGCGACCACAGAAATTTGAAGACGTAGGCTTGCCCCACCAGCGAAAAGAACCCGATGGTTTTCAGATCCACATTCTCCACCGTCATCCACGCCTGCAACGTGCCGGAGGTCAGCGCCAGCGGTAAACCCGAGGCAAAACCCAAAATCAGAAGAATGACACTGTTGGGTTCACGGAAAAGCGACAAAAGACGGCTGAGCATGCGAGGTCCTTTTCCCTTGCCCTGACAGGGCAAGGGGATGAGACGAATAAACGATTACCGGGAGTTGGTTTTGATGAACGTGCTGATGCTGGTGTCCTGCGCCATATCGTTAATGACATCGCTCAGCACCTGATTGACCGACTCGGTAATCTTGCTGTTGGTCGCGGTAAGCGCACCCTGTACATTATAGCTGGCGCGATAGTTTTTGATCTGCTTATTGCCGTTGGCGGCTTGCGCGGTGATGGAGATATCCGCGCGGGTGGTGATGTTGTAGCGCAGGTTGCCTTCGGTGACATCCGCGTACAGGGTATTAACCACCACCTGCAGCGCCACCGGACCGCCGGTGCCGATCATGTAACCGCGGGCCGACATTTGTTTCTCCAGTACTTCCTGCAGCAGGAAACGCAGGTCGCGCGACGGCGTCAGCGTCACCAACTGGCCGTCACGATTGACCCGCGCCAGCGACTGGTCGGCACGCTGGTCGGCGCCGTTGATGCTGATGGTCACGCCCATCAGTGTCGGATCCTGCGAGGGCAGGGTGATTTTCGGGGTGACATCCAGCGTGTTGCTCTTGCTGGCACAGCCAGCCAGCACAAGGGCGGCGAACAGCGGGAAAATGAATTTTTTTAACATGCGTCTCTTCTCGTCATGAAACGGTGGTGGGCTAATAAACATAGTTCGGTATCATATCATCGTCTTGGACAAGGGAAAGAGCAGAAAGTGGCCAGTATCCTTATGAGCCGCATTCCTTTTTTCCATCGTACTTAGCGCGAATGAGGTTCGAAACCGGATGATGACATGCCGGAATGACAAATCCGCTCGTCTGCGCGTATCCTGATAATCAATTGTTTCCATTAATAATCAAAAAATGACTAAAATTGAAGTGGATAAGCGTGCAGTCAGTGATAAAACCCGTTTTATCGACACAATTTTCACTGATGCCGGAAAAAGGTAACCCTATGATTCGTGAAACGATAGAAGCCAAATTGCGTTCGGAGTTTGAGCCGCAACACCTTGAAGTCATTGATGAAAGTTACCGTCACAACGTACCTGCCGGTTCTGAAAGCCATTTCAAGGTGGTGCTGGTCAGTGAATGTTTTACCGGCGAGCGGGTGATTGGCCGCCATCGCGCGATTTACCGCGTATTGGCTGATGAGCTGGCCGGGGCGGTGCATGCGCTGGCGCTGCATACCTACACGCCGAAAGAGTGGCTGGACCTGCAAATGGCTGTGCCTTCTTCTCCGGCCTGCGGCGGCGCGGGATTACAGCGCTGAGCGATCTTAAACCGTCCGGCGACGAACCGCCGGCAACGCCGGTCGACCCATTTGCAGAGGGTTTGCAGACGAAAAATGTGTTTGCAGATAAAAAATGTGTTTGCAAATGAAAAGTGTGAAAGCCCTCCGCCAATAGTCTGGTTACTCTCCTCGACTCGGTCTATCGATGCCGCTATAATGCCGCGTCTTATTTTCCGGAATGTATTCGGGACGCTTCTGACTATAGGGAACTGGTCCGGTAAAGTGGCCGTCCTGGTTCTGTGAGACTGTGATCAGCAAGGTCGCCCCAGGGCGCTTTATGAAAACGGCCTCTGAGGTTGACCGAGCACTGTGATTTTTTGAGGTAACAAGATGCAAGTTTCAGTTGAAACCACTCAAGGCCTTGGGCGCCGCGTAACGATTACCGTTGCTGCTGACAGCATTGAGAATGCCGTTAAGAGCGAACTGGGCAATGTGGCTAAAAAAGTTCGTATCGATGGTTTCCGCAAAGGCAAAGTGCCGGCGAAAATTGTTGAGCAGCGCTACGGCGCATCCGTCCGTCAGGACGTGCTGGGCGATCTGATGCAGCGTCACTTCGTTGATGCCATCATCAAAGAAAAAATCAATCCGGCTGGCGCGCCGAACTATGTTCCGGGCGAGTACCAGGTTGGTGGTGATTTTACCTACTCCGTAGAGTTCGAAGTTTATCCGGAAGTCGAGCTGAAAGGTCTGGACACTATCGAGGTTGAAAAACCGCTGGTGGACGTTTCTGAAACCGACGTCGACGGCATGCTGGATACCCTGCGCAAACAGCAGGCAACCTGGAAAGAAACCGATCGTGCCGCGACGGCTGAAGACCGCGCAACCATCGATTTCACCGGTTCTGTCGGCGGTGAAGAATTCGAAGGCGGCAAAGCCTCCGATTTCGTTCTGGCTATGGGCCAGGGCCGTATGATCCCGGGCTTTGAAGACGGTATCGTTGGTCACAAGGCGGGCGATGAGTTCACCATTGAGGTGAAATTTCCGGAAGACTACCACGCTGAAAACCTGAAAGGTCAGGACGCTAAATTCGCCATCGTGCTGAAGAAAGTGGAAGAGCGTGAACTGCCGGAACTGACTGCCGATTTCATCAAGCGTTTTGGCGTTGACGACGGTTCTCTGGATGGCCTGCGCGCCGAAGTCCGTAAGAACATGGAGCGCGAACTGAAAGGCGCGATCCGCAATCGCGTGAAATCTCAGGTTATCGACGGCCTGGTCAAGGCGAACGACATTGACGTGCCGGCCGCACTGATCGACAGCGAAGTCGACGTACTGCGTCGTCAGGCTGCTCAGCGTTTCGGCGGCAATGAGAAACAGGCGCTGGAACTGCCGCGTGAACTGTTCGAAGAACAGGCTAAACGCCGCGTTGTTGTTGGCCTGCTGCTGGGCGAAGTGATCGCTTCCAACGAGCTGAAAGCCGATGAAGACCGCGTCAACGTGCTGATCGACGAAATCGCCTCCGCGTACGAAGATCCGCGTGAAGTGGTTGAGTACTACAAGAAAAACAAAGAAATGATGAACAACATGCGTAACGTTGCCCTGGAAGAACAGGCTATCGAAGCGCTGCTGTCCAAGGCGAAAGTAGTAGAAAAAGCGGTCAGCTTCAACGAGCTGATGAATCAGACGACCGCTGCCTAACCACGATTTTTCACCTTAAATCGTTTCTTCAAAAGCCCGCGGCTTGCTGCGGGCTTTTTTCTTCCCGGATGCGACAAACTGAACGGCCTGCCGCCAGGTCCTGCCAAATCTGCACTATGATTAATAGCGATTAATCATCGATAGCTGATTATTCACGGCGCAATCAAACCCGCTTTCAGCGCAGGATATCGCTTTAACCAAAATGAATCGCTGGTGTAAGCTTGAAAAAGGATGCATCGGTCCCCAATTGGTTAATACCGCGTAGATTGCATCGTCAGGGAAATCCGCCCGATTCCGGCGACGGAGAGATGGCTAACTGCGTGTCTGAGCATGGTCATCACTTTCCATCTCAAGTAGAATCAGGCGGTATGCGCCAAATGCATTTTATCTAGGAGACGTTAATGTCATACAGTGGCGAACAAGAAAAACAGGCCCCTCACATGGCTTTGGTGCCGATGGTAGTTGAGCAGACTTCGCGTGGGGAGCGTTCTTACGATATCTATTCTCGACTTCTGAAGGAACGCGTGATCTTTTTGACCGGTCAGGTCGAGGATCACATGGCTAACCTGATTGTGGCGCAGATGCTGTTTCTGGAAGCCGAAAACCCTGAAAAAGATATCTACCTGTACATTAACTCTCCAGGGGGCGTGATTACCGCCGGCATGTCGATTTACGACACCATGCAATTTATTAAACCGGACGTCAGCACCATCTGTATGGGGCAGGCGGCGTCGATGGGTGCTTTCCTGCTGACGGCGGGTACCAAGGGCAAGCGTTTCTGCCTGCCGAATTCCCGGGTGATGATCCATCAGCCGCTGGGCGGATTCCAGGGACAGGCGACGGATATCGAGATTCACGCCAAAGAGATCCTCAAGGTGAAGGCCCGGATGAACGAGTTGATGGCCAAACATACCGGTCAGCCTCTTGAAGTGATAGAAAACGACACGGAGCGTGACCGTTTCCTCTCTGCCGCCGAGGCAGTAGACTATGGGTTAGTGGATTCTGTACTTACCCATCGTGAATAATGCCATGGATGCGAAATAGCCAGATGACGCGGGTTGCCGGCCGTTATGGTAGCAGGCTGGCGTTTGCTGTGGCGCGATTGCTATGTGGTTGGCCTGCGGGCAAGAGACTAGAGAAGAGGTTTAACTCATGACAGATAAGCGCAAAGACGGTTCAGGAAAACTGCTGTACTGTTCTTTCTGCGGCAAAAGCCAACACGAGGTTCGTAAGCTGATCGCCGGGCCGTCAGTGTATATCTGCGATGAATGTGTTGATTTGTGTAACGACATTATTCGCGAAGAAATCAAAGAGGTAGCGCCACACCGTGAGCGCAGTGCGTTGCCGACGCCACACGAAATCCGCCGTCATCTGGACGATTATGTGATCGGTCAGGAGCAGGCGAAAAAGGTGCTGGCGGTTGCTGTCTACAACCACTACAAACGTCTGCGTAATGGCGACAGCAATAATAGTATCGAACTGGGCAAAAGCAACATCCTGCTGATCGGTCCGACCGGTAGCGGGAAAACATTGCTGGCGGAAACGCTCGCTCGTTTCCTGGACGTGCCTTTCACTATGGCTGACGCCACCACGCTGACCGAAGCCGGCTACGTGGGCGAGGACGTTGAAAACATTATCCAGAAGCTGCTGCAGAAGTGTGACTACGACGTGCAGAAAGCGCAGCGCGGTATTGTCTACATCGATGAAATCGACAAGATTTCCCGTAAGTCCGATAACCCGTCCATCACCCGCGATGTATCCGGCGAAGGGGTGCAGCAGGCGTTGCTGAAGCTGATTGAAGGCACCATCGCCGCTGTTCCACCGCAGGGGGGGCGTAAGCACCCGCAGCAGGAGTTTCTGCAGGTGGATACCTCCAAAATCCTGTTTATCTGTGGCGGCGCATTCGCCGGGTTGGACAAGGTTATTGAACAGCGTACCGATACTGGTCGCGGCATTGGTTTCAACGCCACCGTGAAGGGCCTGTCCCAAAAGGCGACAGAGGGTGAACTGCTGAGCCAGGTGGAGCCGGGCGATTTGATCAAGTTTGGCCTTATCCCCGAGTTTATCGGTCGCTTGCCGGTGGTGGCGACGCTGAAAGAGCTGGATGAGGAAGCATTGATCCAGATCCTGCGCGAGCCGAAGAATGCGTTGACCAAACAGTATCAGGCGCTTTTCAAACTGGAAGGCGCGGAGCTGGAATTCCGTGACGAAGCGCTGACCGCCATTGCGAAGAAAGCTATGGCGCGTAAGACCGGCGCACGTGGTTTGCGTTCTATCGTAGAAGCGGCGCTGTTGGAAACCATGTACGACCTGCCTTCTCTGGAAAACGTGGATAAAGTGGTGATCGACGACTCTGTCATTTCGGGGCAAACCGAGCCGCTGCTGATTTACGGCAAGCCTGAAGCACAGCAGGCATCTGGCGAATAATTAGCCTAAAAAACAACGGTAAACGATAAAATGGGGGGTTTTAGCCCCCCATTTTTTTTTACATACGTTCAGTCGTTGAATGTGAGATATTTATCCCCATATACTCGATTACCTATAGGCGAAACCCGTGATGCCCGCGTTTCACGGATTCCCTTAACCTGGCGGAAACGAAACTAAGAGAGAGCTCTATGAACCCTGAGCGTTCCGAACGCATAGAAATCCCCGTATTGCCGTTGCGCGATGTGGTGGTTTATCCGCACATGGTCATTCCGTTGTTTGTTGGTCGGGAGAAATCAATTCGGTGCCTTGAAGCGGCTATGGATCACGACAAAAAGATCATGCTGGTGGCACAGAAAGAAGCCTCAACGGATGAGCCTGGTGTTAACGATCTTTTCTCGGTAGGGACGGTCGCCTCTATTCTTCAAATGCTGAAACTGCCTGATGGCACCGTGAAGGTGCTGGTGGAAGGCTTGCAGCGAGCGCGCATCACGACACTCTCTGATAGCGGAGAACATTTTGCGGCTCAGGCGGAATACCTGGAGTCGCCGGCAATTGAAGAGCGTGAGCAGGAAGTGCTCATGCGCACGGCCATCAATCAGTTTGAAGGCTACATCAAACTGAACAAGAAAATTCCCCCTGAAGTATTAACGTCTCTTAACAGTATTGATGATGCGGCGCGTCTTGCCGATACCATTGCCGCGCATATGCCGCTGAAGCTGGCGGACAAGCAGTCCGTGCTGGAAATGTCCGACGTGACCGAACGTCTGGAATACCTGATGGCGATGATGGAGTCCGAAATTGACCTGTTGCAGGTGGAAAAACGGATCCGTAGCCGCGTTAAAAAACAGATGGAAAAAAGCCAGCGCGAGTATTACCTGAATGAGCAGATGAAGGCCATTCAGAAAGAGCTGGGAGAAATGGATGATGCGCCTGACGAACAGGAAGCGCTGAAACGCAAGATCGAATCCGCCAGCATGCCGAAAGAGGCGCGCGAAAAAGCCGAAGCCGAGTTGCAGAAGCTGCGTATGATGTCGCCGATGTCGGCTGAAGCGACCGTGGTGCGCAGCTACATTGACTGGATGGTGCAGGTGCCGTGGCAGGCGCGCAGCAAAGTGAAGAAAGATCTGGTCAAAGCTCAGGAGATGTTGGACAGCGATCACTATGGTCTGGAACGCGTCAAGGAACGCATCCTCGAATATCTGGCGGTGCAGAGCCGGGTCAGCAAGATCAGAGGGCCGATCCTGTGTCTGGTTGGGCCGCCGGGGGTGGGGAAAACCTCTCTGGGTCAGTCGATCGCCAAAGCTACCGGCCGTAAATATGTGCGTATGGCGCTGGGTGGCGTGCGTGACGAAGCGGAAATCCGCGGCCATCGCCGTACTTACATCGGTTCCATGCCGGGCAAGCTGATCCAGAAGATGGCGAAAGTGGGGGTGAAAAACCCGCTGTTCCTGTTGGACGAAATCGACAAGATGTCCTCCGATATGCGTGGCGACCCGGCTTCCGCTTTGCTGGAAGTGCTGGATCCGGAACAGAACGTGGCGTTTAACGATCACTATCTGGAAGTGGATTATGATCTGTCCGACGTCATGTTTGTGGCGACGTCCAACTCCATGAATATTCCGGCACCGCTGCTGGATCGTATGGAAGTGATTCGTCTGTCCGGTTATACCGAGGATGAAAAACTCAATATCGCCCGCCAGCATTTGCTGCCGAAGCAGATTGAGCGCAACGCCCTGAAAAAAGGCGAGCTGACGGTCGAAGACAGCGCCATTATCGGCATCATTCGCTATTACACCCGCGAAGCCGGGGTGCGTAGTCTGGAGCGCGAAATCTCCAAACTGTGCCGTAAGGCGGTAAAATCGCTGATGATGGACAAAGCTCTCAAGCATATCCAGATCACCGGCGACAACCTGAAGGAATATCTCGGCGTTCAACGCTACGATTACGGCCGTGCGGACGAAGAGAACCGCGTGGGCCAGGTAACGGGTCTTGCCTGGACGGAAGTCGGCGGCGACCTGCTGACCATTGAAACCGCCAGCGTTCCGGGCAAAGGCAAGCTGACCTATACCGGTTCGCTGGGCGAAGTCATGCAGGAGTCGATTCAGGCTGCGTTGACCGTAGTCCGCGCCAGAGCCGAAAAGTTGGGGATCAATTCCGACTTTTATGAAAAACGCGATATCCATGTGCATGTACCGGAAGGCGCGACGCCGAAAGATGGCCCGAGCGCCGGTATCGCCATGTGTACGGCATTGGTATCCTGCCTGACCGGCAACCCGGTGCGCGCCGACGTGGCGATGACCGGTGAAATTACCCTGCGCGGGCTGGTGTTGCCGATAGGCGGGTTAAAAGAAAAACTGCTGGCCGCACATCGTGGCGGGATCAAGACCGTGCTGATTCCGGAAGAGAATAAGCGTGATCTGGAAGAAATTCCGCAGAATGTGATCGCCGATCTGGAGATTCATCCGGTCAAGCGTATTGAGGAAGTGCTCACTATTGCTTTGCAGAACTCGCCTTATGGCATGGATGTGGTGAAGTCGGTAGCCAAAAAATAGTGACCTATCGCAAAAACCACTGAGAAAATAAAGGCTGGTAAGTAAAATGATGCTTGCCAGCCTTTTTTCGTGCCGCTAAGTTAGAGCACTGTTGAGCCTGCTGGCAGATAACCTGCGGCTTGACTGAATTCATAAAGCTACGTGTTGCGCTGGACGCTCTGGCGTAATAACAGTATTTCAGAGGGGATGAGAGTGTGAACAAGTCACAATTGATCGACAAAATTGCCGCAGATGCTGATATTTCCAAAGCGGCAGCAGGGCGTGTGTTGGATGCAATTATTGGGTCTGTTACTGAATCTCTGAAAGCAGGGGATGACGTTGCTTTAGTCGGTTTTGGTACGTTCTCCGTGCGTGAGCGTGCAGCACGCACCGGTCGTAATCCGCAAACCGGGAAAGAAATCAGTATTCCGGCCGCTAAAGTGCCGGGTTTCCGTGCTGGCAAAGCACTGAAAGACTCAGTGAATTGATGATATAAGTAGCAAAATCTGAGGTGGGACGGTTTTCCAGTCCAAACAACTACCTGACTCAGCGTGATGGGTAGGGTAAGATATAAGGCGCATCATGGTATGATGTGCCTTTTTTTACAGGTCATTAAGATTACTGTTATCAGGCAAATACTTGAGTGCGCCCTAGCCGAGTGCGGCTATAGCAATAGCAGGGAGGCATGGCTACGGCCTGCGCAGGGGAAGTGTTATCCATTCTACAGCGGAGTGTTGTCACATTATGATGGACAATTTACGCGCGGCCGCTAATAACGTCGTGCTGAAAATTATTCTTGCCTTGATTATTGGTTCATTCGTGTTGACCGGCGTGGGGGACTACCTGATACGAGGTTCAGGTGACTACGCGGCCAAGGTGAATGGGCAGGAAATTACCCGGGCTCAGCTTGAGCAGGGCGTACAGAACGAACGCAGTCGTCAGCAGGAGATGCTGGGAGAAAACTTCTCCGCGCTGGCCGCCAACGAGGGGTATATGCAGCAGTTGCGCAAGCAGGTGCTGTCACAGCTGATTGATGAAACGCTGGTTGTGCAGTATGCCCACACCCTGGGGCTGAATATCAGCGACGAGCAGGTCAAGCAGGCGATTTTCTCCGTGCCTGAATTCCAGACCAACAACCGTTTCGATAATGATAAATACCTGGCGCAGGTGCGTCAGCTGGGGCTGACGCCGGATGCTTACGCGCAGTTCCTGCGCAAGCAGCTGTTAACCCAGCAGTTGATTCGCGGGTTGGGCAATACTGATTTCGTATTGCAGCAGGAGCTCGATAACCTGGTGGCGATGGCATCGCAGGATCGCACCATTCGCACGGCGACTATCGATCTGAGCGCCCGTGCCAGGAACCAGACGGTTTCTGACGAGGAAGTGAAAAACTTCTACGATCAGAACAAGAACCGTTATCTGGCGCCTGAGCAGTTCAAAGTCAGCTATATCATGCTGGATGCGGCTTCCATCATGGATAAAACCAAAGTGGATAACGCTGATATCGCGGCGTATTACGAGCAGCATAAGAGCGAGTTCACCCAGCCGGAACGTAAAAAGTACAGCGTCATTCAGTTGAAAACCGAAGCCGATGCCAAGGCCGCGTTGGAGCAGTTGAAGAAAGGCGCTGATTTTGCCGCGCTGGCTAAAGAAAAATCCACTGACATCGTTTCCCGTCGCAATGGCGGTGACCTGGGCTGGATGGATGACGGATCCACCGTGGATGAAATCAAACAGGCCGGTCTGAAGCAGAAAGGCCAATTGTCTGACGTTATCAAATCCTCGGTAGGTTACCTGATTATCCGTCTGGATGACATTCAGGCGCAGCACGTCAAGGCGCTGGACGAAGTTCGTGCCGATTTGGCGGAGAAGGTAAAACGCGAGAAATCACTGGATGCGTTCTATTCTCTGCAGCAGAAGATCAGCGAAGCCGCCAGCAATGATAACGAGTCGCTGGCTTCCGCTGAGAAGGTCGCCAACATCAAAGCGGTTCAAACCGACTGGTTCACGCGTGACAATGTGCCGGCTGCACTGAACTTCCAGCCGGTCACTCAGGCGATTTTCGGTGGTTCGCTGGTCGGTGAGAATGGCACGCCGGGTAATAACTCGGATGTGATCAGCGTTGAAGGCGACCGGGCGTTTGTATTGCGCGTGACCGAGCATAAACCGGAAACGACCCAGCCGCTGGATCAGGTGCGTGAGCAGGTGGTTCAGACGCTGAAGCGCCAGAAAGCCGAGCAGCAGGCCAAAGTTGAAGCTGAGAAGATTCTGGCTGATCTTTATCAGGGGAAAACCGACAGCATGACAGCCGCTGGCCTGAGCTTTGGCGCCGCGAAAGAGATGTCCTCGACCGGGCAGACCGATGTGCTGGCGGAAACCGTGTTTGCGATGCAGCAACCGAAGAAAGACAAGCCTTCTTACGCGGTGGCTCAGGATCAGGCCGGCAATGTGGTGTTGATCGCGCTGGACGCAGTGAAGCCGCATGTCTTGTCGGATGACCAGAAAAAACAGTTTGGCGCCCAACTGGAACAGAGTTCTGTCGGCGCGCTGTTTGATACCCTGCTGACGAGCCTGCGTAGCCAGGCGAAAATCAAGTACGGTAGCGCGGCACAAGAAGTGCAATAAGCCTCGCAGAATTCTGCAAATCACTGCAACATCCAAAGGCCGCTTTCGCGGCCTTTTCCACATTTTCAGTTTGCTGTTTGCCGTGTTTTGAACGCTCGGGCATTGTGACCGTGCTGTCAAACACAAGGAGGAAGCAGCATGAAAAAATCAGGAATCAAAGCGTTATGTCTGATTGTGGGGATGAGTTTCGCCGGAGTATCAACATGGCTTCATGCTTCGCCGGCTGCAACGACGCCGGATAAAACCGGGGTTGCTGTGGTGAAGTCCGCTTCGCCGGAGCAGAAGCCTGAAAAGGCGGCCAAGGCGGCGACAGATGAAGAAGAAGTGAGTATTAACACCGCAACGGCGGAACAACTGGCCGCGGCGCTCAATGGGGTGGGGCTGAAAAAGGCGCAGGCGATAGTGTCCTATCGTGAACAAAATGGGCCGTTTACCCAGATTGAACAACTGCAGGAAGTGCCGGGAATTGGCAATGCGCTGATCGAACGTAACCAGTCCCGCTTGCGTCTGTAAACCGATTCATTCTCGGGGATACTGACAAGTGCGCCTGTTCCCCGTCAGTGGCAAAAAGCGAATGTGAAAGGTCAGTACCAGGCAAGCGTTGGCTTGTCTGGTACCCGCTACTTTCATTTCAGACCGGTTTTGTGCTTCAGGGAAGCCATCACGGCCGATGGATTATGCTGGTATTCCGCCAGCCCTTTTGCCCGCAGGTGGCATGCGGCACACTGCCCGCACCCGGTTCCTTTAATGCCGTTGTAGCAAGTGAGCGTATGGTTTTTAACGGTATCAAGCTGTTGATAATAGTCCGCCAGCGCCCAGGTTTCCGCCTTGTTGAGCCACATCAGCGGTGTGACAAAGCGAATGTCTCTTGCCAGACCCCGCGTTATCGCCTGATTCAACGCCTTGACGAATTCGTCCCGGCAGTCGGGATAGCCGGAAAAGTCGGTTTCGCAGACGCCGGTAATGACGGTGTCAGCTCCCACCTGATAGGCGTAAATCGAGGCCAGAGTCAGAAAAAGAATATTTCGACCGGGAACAAAGGTACTGGGCAACCCGTCGGCATTGGCATCAAATTCGGGGACCGGGATATTGTCACGGGTCAGACTACTGACCGCCAGCTCGTTGAGCAAACCGACATTCAGCACCTTGTGCGCTCGGGCTCCCAACGTTTGCGCCAGTTCCGCGGCGACGTCGATTTCAGCACGATGGCGTTGCCCGTAATCAAATGTGACGCAATGGACTTCATCATACTGCTGCAGGGCCTGTATCAGGCAGGTGGTGGAATCCTGGCCACCGCTGAAAACTACAACTGCGCTTGTCATTCTCGTTCACCCTCATGCGTGGGAGCCGCCAGGCGGCCGCTATCCGTCAAACATATTCTGGCGGTTATGGTACCTGAAATCCTGGCGCAGTTCAGCGTAAGGGCAACGCGGCCTCCCGGAATGCCATCAGGGAACTCGATATCCTTCAGTCAGTTGCTGAAGATAAGGGGTAATATCGCCAATCTGGGTACGTACCCAATCCTGATTGTAGTAAGTGTCGAGATAACGTTCGCCGCTGTCGCACAGCAGCGTGACGATCGCGCCGCGACGCCCTTCCGCCACCATCTGCCCGGCCAGTTGCAGCATCCCCCAGACATTAGTGCCGGTGGACGGGCCGACCTTGCGTCCCAGAATTTGCTCCAGCCAGTAAAGGGTGGCGATGCTGGCGGCGTCGGGCACTTTCATCATGTCGTCGATAACGCCGGGGATAAACGAGGGTTCGGCGCGCGGGCGGCCAATTCCTTCGATACGGCTGCTGCATTTCCCGGTGAGTGTACGATCTTGCTGGCGATAGCAGTCGTAGAACACCGAATTTTCTGGATCTACCACCACCAGTTGCGTATCCAGACCTTTATAGCGGATGTAACGCCCCAGCGTGGCGGACGTCCCGCCCGTGCCGGCGCTCATCACCAGATAGTCCGGCACCGGGAATGGTTCGCGCTCCATTTGCCGGTAGATGCTGTCTGCGATGTTGTTGTTGCCGCGCCAATCGGTGGCGCGTTCGGCGTAAGTAAACTGATCCATGTAGTGGCCGTGCAGTTCTTTGGCCAGCGCTTCGGAGGCGGCGTAAATCTGGCCGGATTGTTCAACGAAATGGCAATTCCCGCCATAGAACGTGATCTGTTCGATTTTCCGTCTGGCGGTACAGGCAGGCATCACGGCAATAAACGGCAGCCCCAGCAAACGGGCGAAATAGGCTTCCGACACGGCGGTACTGCCGGACGAGGCTTCAATAATCGGCGTGCCTTCGTTAATCCAACCGTTGCACAGACCGTACAGAAACAGCGAGCGGGCAAGGCGATGTTTCAGGCTGCCGCTCGGATGCGTGCTTTCATCTTTGAGATAAAAGTAGATGCCGGGGTAGCCCGGCAAGGTCAGGCGAATCAGGTGAGTGTCTGCCGAGCGTTGAAAATCGGCTTCAATCGCGCTGACGGCGTCGCGTACCCAGGTGCTGGTCATGTGTGATGTTGTCCTGCTGAATAAGAGTTATGTTTTCAAATTTAGCGTATCGGTTTTCGCAGAAAAAAAGATTGCCTTTTTGTTTGTAAAAAGGAGTAATGGGAGAAAATTTTTCTCTTTTATATCGTCATGCTGGATAAAACTGATCGTATGTTGCTGTCATTGCTACAGCAGGATTGTACTCTATCGTTACAGGCGCTGGCCGAGGCGGTGAACCTGACGTCCACCCCTTGCTGGAAACGGCTAAAGCGACTGGAGGATGACGGGTACATTAAGTCCCGCGTCGCTTTGCTGGATAACGAAAAACTGGGATTGGGGCTGACGGCATTTGTACTATTGAAAACCCAACAGCACAACAGCGCCTGGTACCAGGAGTTTTCCCATTTCGTCTCCGATATGCCCGAAGTGCTGGCGTTTTACCGCATGGCGGGAGAATACGACTATCTGATGCAGGTTCAGGTGGCGGATATGAAAAGCTATGACGCATTTTACAAACGGCTGGTCAATGGCATTCCGGGGTTAGTTGATGTCACGTCCAGTTTCGCTATGGAATGCATGAAACAGACAACGGCTTTGCCTTTGCAGGTATAAAATTTATTCGCCATACACTTTATGTATAATAATTTGTTTACTGCATCATAATTCTGTAGCTAATGGACTGAAATCGCGTGAGACTTTTTGTTCAACTGGGATGGTATTTCCGCCGTGAATGGAAGCGTTATCTGGGGGCGGTAATCCTATTGATTGTGATTGCTATCCTGCAATTGCTGCCGCCCAGACTGGTTGGCATCATTGTTGACGGCGTAACGCAGCGTCAAATGGCCACGACCACGGTACTGTGGTGGATCGGCGGGATTCTGCTGGTTGCGTTATTGACCTATCTGTTGCGTTATTTCTGGCGCATCTGGCTGTTTGGCGCAGCCTATCAACTGGCCGTTGAGCTGCGTGAAGATTTCTATCGCCAACTGAGCCGACAGCATCCTGCTTTTTATCTTCGCCATCGCACCGGCGACCTGATCGCCCGCGCGACCAATGACGTGGATCGGGTGGTATTTGCCGCCGGGGAAGGGGTGTTGACGCTGGTGGATTCGCTGGTGATGGGGTGTGCGGTGCTGGTGGTGATGTGCACCCAACTCAGTTGGCAACTGACGCTAATGGCGCTGGCGCCGATGCCGCTGATGGCGGTGATCATCAAGCGCTATGGTACGCAGTTGCATCAGCGTTTCAAAGACGCGCAGGCGGCATTCTCCTCGCTCAATGACCATGCTCAGGAGAGCCTCACCAGTATTCGCATGATTAAAGCGTTTGGTCTGGAAGATCACCAGTCGGGCAGTTTCGCCCGCGTCGCCGCCGACGCCGGTCGGAAAAACATGCGAGTGGCGCGGGTAGATGCGCGTTTCGACCCGACGATTTATATCGCGGTGGCCTTCTCCAACCTGCTGGCGGTCGGGGGCGGCAGTTGGATGGTGATTAACGGTTCCATGACGTTGGGGGCGTTGACCAGTTTCGTCATGTACCTTGGCTTGATGATTTGGCCGATGCTGGCGATGGCCTGGATGTTTAATATTGTCGAGCGCGGTAGCGCCGCCTATAGCCGTATCCGTCAGCTTTTGTCTGAGGCTCCGGTGGTGGTGGATGGCTCTCAGCCGTTGCCTGCCGAGTCGGGGACGCTGGCGGCGGAGATCGCTGCTTTCCATTATCCGGGACATCCGGCGTCGGTGCTCAATGATGTCCGTTTTACGCTGGAGCCAGGTAAAACCCTAGGGCTGTGCGGCCCGACCGGTTCTGGCAAGAGTACGCTGCTGGCATTGCTGCTGCGTTATTTTGATGTTGAACAAGGTCGGATAACCTATCACCAACAGCCATTACACCAGATTCGACTGGATGAACTGCGGAGCCGGTTTGCGGTGGTCGGTCAGACGCCGTTCCTGTTTTCGGACTCGGTAGCCAACAATATTGCGCTGGGGCGCCCCGATGCTTCCCAACAGCAGATCGAAGAAGCGGCGCGGCTGGCAAATGTGCATGACGATATTCTTCGCTTGCCGCAGGGCTATCAGACCGAAGTCGGCGAACGAGGGGTGATGCTGTCTGGCGGCCAGAAACAGCGCATTGCTATTGCCCGCGCGTTGTTGCTGGAGGCCGAAGTGCTGGTGCTGGATGACGCGTTGTCAGCGGTGGATGGCCGCACGGAGCATCAGATTTTGAGCAATTTACGTCAGTGGGGGCAGAGGCGAACGCTGATCATCAGTTCGCATCGTCTGTCGGCGCTAGTGGATGCCGATGAAATTTTGGTGTTGCAGCAAGGGTATGTCGCGCAACGCGGCGCTCATGGGCAACTGTCGCAGCAGGCCGGGTGGTATCGCGATATGTATCGTTATCAACAACTGGAAGCCGCGCTGGATGATTCCCCTCATGAGGAGCAACCGAATGAGTAATTCCCGCGCATTATGGCCGACGCTGAAACGGTTGCTGGCTTACGGTCTGCCGTGGAAGAAAACGGTAGGGGCTGGGGTTTTGCTACTGTGGGTGGCGGCGGGAGCGGAAGTGGCGGGGCCTGTGCTGGTCAGCTATTTCATCGATCATCTGGTGAGCAAAGGCGAATTTCCGCTGATGGTGGCGGCCGAGTTGGCGGCAGGCTATGTCGTGCTGCAGGGGATTGCGGCGTTGTTGCATTATGTTCAGGCGCTGATGTTCAACCGAGTAGCGGTCGGCGTCGTGCAGCAGTTGCGTATTGATGTGATGGATGCGGCTTTGCGTCAACCGTTAGCGGTGTTTGATACCCAGCCGGTCGGGCAACTGATCTCCCGCGTGACCAACGATACGGAAGTGGTTCGGGATCTGTATGTAATGGTGGTAGGCAGCGTGCTGCGCAGCGCCGCGCTGATCGGGGCGATGCTGATAGCCATGTTCACCCTGGACTGGCGTATGGCGCTGGTGGCGTTGACCATTTTCCCGGCGGTCGCGATTGTCATGGTAATTTATCAGCGCTACAGCACGCCGATTGTCCGGCGGATGCGTAGCTACCTGGCGGAAATCAACGATGGTTTCAACGAATCCATCAGCGGCATGAGCGTCATCCAACAGTTCCGTCAGCAGAGACGATTTGGCAAAAAGCTGAGTGAGGCCAGTTGGTCGCATTATGATACGCGCATGCAGACGCTGCGGCTGGATGGCTTCCTGCTGCGTCCGCTGTTGAGCCTGTTTTCGGCACTGGTGATGTGCGGTCTGTTGCTGCAGTTTGGTTTCAGTTCGGTCGGTTCTGTTGGGGTCGGGGTATTGTATGCTTTTATCAACTATCTGGGCCGCCTGAATGAGCCGCTGATCGAACTGACCACCCAGCAGTCGATGTTACAGCAGGCTGTCGTAGCGGGAGAGCGTATTTTTGAGCTGATGGACGGCGCCCGCCAGCGTTATGGCGACGATGTACGTGCGCTGGAGAGCGGGCGTATCGATATCAGTCAGGTGACGTTTTCCTATCATAAAGGCAAGCCAGTACTGCATGACATTGAGTTGCATGTGCCGGATCGAGGATTTGTCGCGTTGGTTGGGCATACCGGAAGCGGTAAGAGTACGCTGGCAAGTCTGTTGATGGGGTATTACGTGCCGGATAGCGGGGAAATCCGTCTGGATGACCGTCCGTTGTCGACGTTGTCGCATCAGGTGCTGCGTCAGCATGTGGCAATGGTGCAACAGGACCCGGTGGTGCTGGCTGATTCCATGTACGCCAATGTCACGCTGGGGCGCGACATCAGTGAGGAAAACGTCTGGCAGGTGCTGGAAGCGGTGCAACTGGCGCCGCTGGTGCGAGCCATGCCGGAAGGCCTTCATAGCCGTATCGGCGAGCAGGGCAACAACCTGTCGGTTGGGCAAAAACAGCTGCTGGCGCTGGCCAGAGTGCTGGTAGCGGCCCCCAGAATTCTGATTCTGGATGAGGCGACCGCCAATATCGATTCCGGCACCGAGCAGGCTATCCAGCGAGCGTTGCGGCTGGTACGTTCCCATACCACGCTCGTGGTGATCGCGCATCGTCTGTCAACCATTGTCGAGGCGGACAACATTCTGGTGCTGCACCACGGTAAAACGGTGGAGCAGGGAACACACGAACAGTTGCTGACCAGAGAAGGGCGCTATTACCAGATGTACCAGTTGCAGCAGGCGAGCAGAGAGTTAGCCTTTTCGCAACCGCACGATTCTTCCGAACTGATATCTCAGGCACCATGACAACCAACGCAGTGCAGCGTTTCGCACCATAATTTGGCAGAGCCCGCCTTGTTGTGCAGTGCGCTGCACTGAAACCAAGCGCGACGCACTATTTTTGTGCGTCGCGCGCTCCTGTTTTTCCTGTTCATTGTCCATACTTCATACAGTCATCTTCCGTTCTGTCCCTAACGGGTCGCGTTTTATCGCTTTTGCTTCGGTTCAACATTTATGGCACACGATTTGCTTTAAGTGATGCGTGGACATATTTGAGAGTGACGGGCGCGGGCCTGAACTTACATGGTTAGGGGGATGAGGATGAAACTGGTTACTGTGGTAATTAAACCGTTCAAGCTGGAAGACGTACGTGAAGCATTGTCTTCTGTGGGCATCCAGGGGCTCACCGTCACTGAGGTGAAAGGGTTTGGGCGTCAGAAAGGGCATGCGGAACTGTATCGTGGCGCGGAGTACAGCGTTAACTTTTTGCCAAAGGTGAAAATCGATATTGCGATTGCCGACGACCAGTTGGATGAAGTTATCGATGTCATCAGCAAAGCCGCCTACACCGGTAAGATTGGCGACGGCAAAATCTTTGTCGCGGAACTGCAGCGTGTCATCCGTATCCGCACCGGCGAAACTGACGAAGCCGCACTATAACAATTACCTGATTTAGCCTTATTAAATAGGGATGAAGAAAAAATGAAGAAACTTTCCTTGTCATTAGGTTTAGGGGCGGCTGCCATGCTTCCGGCATGGGCCATGGCGGATACGCCGGCGCCTGTGGCGGACAAAGCGGACAATGCGTTCATGATGATTTGTACCGCGTTGGTGCTGTTCATGACGATTCCAGGATTGGCGCTGTTTTACGGCGGCCTGATTCGTAGCAAAAACGTGCTGTCCATGCTGACTCAGATTATGGTGGCTTTTGCGCTGGTTTGCATTCTGTGGGTGATTTATGGCTACAGCGTGGCATTCAGCACGGGCAGCCCGTTCTTCGGCGGCCTGACCAATTTCATGCTGAATGGTATTGATATCAACTCTGTCAGCGGTACTTTCTACCAGTTTATCCATGTGGCTTATCAGGCGTCCTTTGCCTGCATTACCGTGGGGCTGGTGATTGGCGCGCTGGGCGAGCGTATTCGTTTCTCCGCTGTGCTGATCTTCTCCGGATTGTGGTTCACCTTGTCTTATCTGCCGATGACCCACATGGTATGGGGCGGCGGTTATCTGGCGGCGGACGGGGCGCTGGACTTCGCCGGCGGTACCGTAGTACACATCAACGCCGCTGTGGCGGGTCTGGTTGGCGCGTTGTTGTTAGGCAAACGTGTCGGTTTCGGCAAAGAGGCTTTCAAGCCGCATAACCTGCCGATGGTATTTTTGGGCACGGCTATCCTGTATATCGGCTGGTTCGGTTTCAACGCCGGTTCTGCCGCTGCCGCCAACAACGTAGCGGGTCTGGCGTTCCTGACCACCGTGGTGGCGACGGCTGCTGCGATTCTGGCCTGGGTGGTTGGCGAGTGGATTACTCGCGGCAAACCGTCTCTGCTGGGCGCCTGTTCTGGCTGTATCGCAGGTCTGGTTGCCATTACGCCGGCCGCGGGCACCGTGGGTATCGGTGGCGCGATGGTTATCGGTTTTGCAGGTGGCTTTGCTGGTCTGTGGGGCGTGACCGTGCTGAAAAAATGGCTGCGCGTCGACGATCCGTGTGATGTATTCGGTGTGCACGGCGTATGCGGCGTCGTAGGGTGTTTGCTGACCGGCGTGTTCACCGCCGCATCGCTGGGGGGGACCGGTTATGCGCAGGGTGTGACCATGGCTCATCAGGTATGGGTACAGCTGTTCAGTGTGATCGTCGCTATCGTATGGTCCGGCGTCGCAGCGTTCATCTCCTTCAAGGTCGCGGATATTGCTGTTGGTCTGCGCGTACCGGAAGAACAAGAGCGTGAAGGTCTGGACGTCAACAGCCACGGCGAAAACGCGTACAACCAGTAATTCCTGTTCGGTAATCGATAATAACGGTTATCGTCATGCACCAAACAAAAAAACCACCTTGAAAAAGGTGGTTTTTTTATGTCTGACACCGTGTTTACTGACCGTGACGCCGGATGACGCCTTCCTGTACGCTGGATGCCACCAGCACCCCTTCACGGGTATAGAACTGGCCGCGAACAAACCCGCGGGCACCGGAAGCCGAGGGGCTTTCGACCGAGTAAAGCAACCAGTCGTCCAGTCGGAACGGTCGGTGGAACCACATAGCGTGATCAATCGTCGCGACTTGCATACCCCGTTCCAGAAATCCCACGCCATGCGGTTGCAGCGCGGTGAGCAGAAAATGGCAATCGGAGGTATAGCCGAGCAGATATTGATGGGTTCGCTCGTCATCTGGCATGGCGCCGTTGGCCCGGCACCATACCTGCCTGATCGGCGGGGCCGCTTCGCCTTTTAACGGGTTGTGGAATTTTACCGGACGAATCTCGATCGGCCGGTCATTGGTAAAAATCTGGCGCATAACCGGCGGGATCAGATGTTCCATACTGCGGGCGATATCCTGCTCTGATGGTAAATCGTCGGGCGGCGTCACCTGCGGCATGTTGCTCTGGTGCTCAAAGCCGCTTTCCCGGGTTTGAAAAGAGGCCGTCATGTAAAAAATCGAGCGACCATTCTGAATGGCGCTGACGCGTCTGGCGCTAAAACTGTTGCCGTCCCGCAATGTCTCCACATCGTAGATAATCGGTTTCTGGCTGTCGCCGGGAAGCAGGAAGTAGCTGTGAAACGAGTGAATAAAGCGTTCCGCCGGCACGGTCTGTTTAGCGGCTGATAACGCCTGACCGACCACCTGACCGCCAAATACCTGGCGTAACCCCAGATCCTGACTCTGGCCGCGGAACAGGCCTTCTTCAAGTTTTTCCAGATTTAACAGGTCGAGAAGATTTTGTAATGCCTGGCTCATAGCTCCGCCTTTGGGTTAATCATGATTACGCGAACGGCTCATCGTGCGCTTAAAAGAACGTTTTTTGTCAAATTGAGACACGAAGATAGTGGCAGGCATCCGGGATGTTAAGGCGCTGACACAATAACTATCGGAATTTTCCACCATAATTGTTATGACGGTTGGTTCATACTTCTTAACAGGTGGCGGTTTTTCTGACCGTCATCCTGATAAAATAATTAAGGAGACTTACCTATGAGATTATGGCATATCTTTGGTGGTATCACGGTATCGATCGCGCTCTCTGGGTGTGTGAATAACCATGGTGTTGCTCCTGAAGCGACTGCGCCGGCAACGGAGCAGACTCAGACTCTTTCTCAACCTGTTAGCGGCATGCCCGCTGTGACCGGCACAGTCAATATTCGCCAAAAAATCGCGTTGCCGCCGGATTCGGTGCTGACGGTGACCGTATCAGATGCATCGATTCCGGATGTACCTTCAAAAGTGATTTCCCAGCGGGTTATCCGCACGGAAGGGCAGCAGGCGCCATTCCGGTTTGTGCTGCCTTATAACCCGGCGGAAATCCGGCCGGACGCTCGTATCCTGCTCAGCGCCGCCGTTGCCATTAATCATCGGGTGACACTGATTACCGAGCATGTGATGCCGGTGGTGAGCAATGGGGTGAATAACGCTGATCTGACACTGATACCGGTTCCGACTGTACCAGTGCCGGCGAAGCCCGGCGGGTTTTTGACGCCGAATGCGCCAGCAGCGTCCGATGGTGTTTCAGATTCGTCATCACTCTCATATTAGAGTGTTGTTAATCGCGCTGGCGGTACCTGCCTACAATAAATCCTGCACGTACCGCCAGCGAAATCTGTCCAGATCGATCTTCCCTTCCGAATCTAGTACCACTCCTTCAGATTGAAGGGCCGATTTTTGCCGCTGGAAATCCGGGCCGGTAAGCGAAATCTCCCCCTTTCGATTAATCACCCGATACCAGGGGAGCTGGCTGCCGGCGGGGAGACCCCGCAGTATACCTCCTACCTGTCGCGCGGCTCGGGCAGAACCGGCAAGACGTGCGACATCGCCATAAGTAACGACGTAGCCGTAAGGAATGGCAGCGATAACGTGGATGACACGCTGACGAAAATTGTCCGCTTCGGTAGTCATGGCGGGATCCAATATGTTGAAACCGGTAGGGAATGAACGGTATCAGCAGTATAAAAGCTGGCGATGGGTAAGAAAACAGCGGTTAGGCGGTGGTAACTTGCAATTGCCCAGTTCATCGCCGATAATGCCCTCCGCTCCACAACAGTGGGGCTGTCAATGGAGGCCCCGTTGGTTCTCCCGCAACACTAACCTGTGGACCCGGTCAGGTCCGGAAGGAAGCAGCCGCAGCAGGCGACGTGTGTGCCGGGATGTAGCTGGCGGGGCCTCCACCATTTTATCTCTCTTCCCCGGCTGTAACGTTATTCTAATATTCCCGTCTGATACTTTATCAATAAAAGATACAGCGTTTTTTATACGATAAATTCGGTGAAAAGGTTGCTAATCAGAAAGGTTCGATTTAATTCCAGCGAGAGTGAACGAATTAATAAAGGGAAATTTAAGTAATGCGTGATACTTCTTGTTACAAAGGGAGCGTTATTTTTTACAGTCCATAAAAACAAAGGCCGACAGAATATCGGCACAGTGTTTTTATGTATTTAAGTTGCTGTTTTTAATGCTTAGCGAACGTATTTCCACACAGCAGTCGGTACTTTGTCGTAAAGTTTATTCATCGTCAGCTCTGCCAGGCGGTGGTCTGCAGCTGAATAGAACATTTCAAGCTCGTCGTTGGAAAGCTCGTACTTGTTTTTTTCTATAACACGTTCAAGCGTGTCGATGGTTGTACATTTACGCAAACGCATCAAATAGTCGATTTTTTTCATAGTGACCTTGTTAATTTTCCTGGATTTAAATTAAGTATGAAACAAATTATTGCTTAAGTTTTTACTACCGTACAGATGCTCTTTTCTGAGAACATTCTGAATAATTGTGACTTGGATTTTTGCCATTTCCGCAACTCGGTGTCATTTATACCGTAATTGCTGAAAAGAATATAAGTGTCGTCTAGATATTTCTCAACCCGTTCACATAACGCCGCTTCATGCGGATATTTTATTTTGTAGGTAACAACAAATGCCGCAATATGTTCGATAAGTTCGTTTAGTTGAAGGTTGACCGCAGAGGTCGGATCATTCACCCAGCCACGACTGCTGTCACCTAATGTCGCGATACTTTCGTCGTGCAGATTTTCACACAAGAATCTGAGTTGGGCAATATCATAATGTTGAGGTGTGTACTCATCCATTTCTATCCCTCCGTAAGCTACGATTTAGTGTCACTTAGGGCCACCACTCGGTCAGACAGGTGGTGTGATGAAGTGCAGAAGATAGAATGCCCCTCAGTATGCCTCAATTTCCCTTAATCTTAAGACGGACAGGGGTAACACGGTGAATGCCAGAGAATGACTCGACGTCACTGTCAACAATCATTCTGAATTCATTATAGCAAAAAAGCCAACGTTTACGGTGTGGTCGAACCAATTTTATGACGATAGCTGCCATCGGTGCGGGCTGCTTCCGGTGTGCCGTGATATATTTATCGACCACTAGAGTAAGTATATTTAATTTTTTTCTGTGTTAGCAAGAATCACAGTGTTAATTAGTTTTTCTGGCTTGTCTTTATTTGTAAAGATTTTGATGAGGCAAAAAGATATTTATTTTATCTTTTTGTTTTTAAAGGGGATTAATGAATGAGTGTAGTGAAGGAAGGTGCAGTGATGAGCACCTTCTGATAATTTTTGAGCAAATAATAATTAGCGCTTTTTCTTTTTCCTACCCTGCACCGCGTTGAAACGTGGGTTGCTCTTACAGATGACATAGACACGCCCGCGCCGTTTGACCACGATACAATCTTTGTGACGCGTTTTGGCGCTGCGAAGAGAACTTAATACCTGCATGGATAATTCCCCAGATTACGATTTCAGAAAACGGCCGAAACGCTGTTGGAAACGCGCAGCGCTACCTTCTTTGGCGTATTCTTTCTGCTTGCCGGTGTAATAAGGATGAGAAGCGGAAGAAACGTCGATAGTGACGTAAGGATAGACTTCGCCTTCGTGCTCATAGGTTCGATCGGTTTTGATCGTGGAGCCGATTTTATAAAATACATTCTCACTGGTATCGTGGAACAGCACAGTGCGGTAGTTGGGATGGATACCCGCTTTCATGTTGACCTCATTGTTATGTTATAACATATCTATATTCTGCGCTTTTTTGACGTTATGATCAACGTTACGATTTACAGGGAGATAGCGAGGTGGTGGGGGAGAGGGGAGCGCGCGTCATATGCTTGTTGCCTAAAAAGAAAAAGGCCGCACAGGCGGCCTTTTAGAAGCGATATAATGCGTTAGTGGCTGGTCTGGGTGTGCTCGTTATGTGAGTCGTCCGCTTCCTTTTTCTTGCCGAAGCGGCGGCGTACCACCACAAAGAACACCGGCACGAAGTAGATAGCCAGTACGGTAGCGGTGATCATCCCGCCCATTACACCGGTACCGACCGCGTTCTGTGCGCCAGAGCCTGCGCCGGTGCTGATCACCAGCGGTACGACGCCCAGAATGAACGCCAGCGATGTCATCAGAATGGGGCGCAGACGCATACGCACAGCATCCAGCGTCGCTTCCACCAGTCCTTTCCCTTCTTTCTCCATCAGGTCCTTGGCGAACTCGACGATCAGAATGGCGTTCTTGGCGGATAAACCGATGGTTGTCAGCAGGCCAACCTTAAAGTAGACATCGTTTTCCAGACCGCGCAGGCCGGCGGCCATCACCGCACCAAATACACCCAGCGGTACCACCAGCATAACAGAGAAGGGAATTGACCAGCTTTCATACAACGCGGCCAGACACAGGAACACCACGATAGCGGAGATAATAATCAACGCCGGCGCCTGGTTACCGGCCAACCGTTCCTGATAGGACATACCGGTCCAGTCGAAGCCGATTCCCGGCGGTAACTGCGCCGCCAGTTCCTCCATCAGCGCCATAGCTTCACCGGTACTCTTGCCGGGCGCGGCTTCACCGACCAATTCTACTGCCGGCAGGCCGTTGTAACGTTCCAGACGTGGTGAACCGTATTCCCAGCGCTCGGAAGCGAAAGCCGAGAAGGGGACCATCTGACCGGAGGTGCCGCGGACATACCATTTCTGGATATCGTTGGGCAACATACGGAATTTGGCCTCAGCCTGGACGTACACTTTTTTCACCCTGCCGCGGTCAATAAAGTCATTGACGTAGGTTCCCCCCAGCGCGGTGGACAGCGTGGCGTTGATGGTGGCAATCGATACTCCAAGCGATTCCGCTTTTTCCTGATCGATCTCAAGCCGGTATTGCGGCATGTCTTCCATCCCGTTGGGACGAACACGCACCAGCGTATCGGGATGCTGCGCAATCATTCCCAGCAGTTGGTTACGGGCAGCCATCAGCTTATCGTGGCCGAGGTTGTTCTGATCGATCAGTTCAAAGTCAAAACCACTGGCGGTACCTAGTTCGACGATCGCCGGTATGTTGAACGGGATGACCAGCGCCTCCTTGATTTGCGAGAAGGCGCCAAAGGCACGACCGATAATTGCATCAACTTTGTTGGCCGCTCCAGAGCGCTCATCCCAGTCTTTGAGGCTGGCGAAGGCGATACCCATGTTCTGACCACGACCGGCGAAGCCAAAGCCGTTAACGGTAAAGACCGATTTTACGTTTTCTTTTTCGTGTTGCAGGTAGTAATCATTCACCTGATCAAGCACTTTCTGGGTGCTTTCCTGAGTGGCGCCTACCGGCAACTGCACCATCGTCAGCAATACGCCCTGGTCTTCCTGCGGCAGGAAGGAGCTTGGCAGACGGGTAAACATCAGACCCAGACCGGCAACAACGATCAGATACACCACAACATAACGACCAGTGCTGCGCAGGATATTAGCGACACTATTGGTGTAGTGATGGGTACTCTTGTCGAAAAGACGGTTGAACCAGCCGAAAAAGCCTTTTTTCTCGCCATGGTTGGTGATCGGTTTCAGGATGGTCGCACACAGCGCCGGTGTCAGGATCAACGCAACCAGTACCGACAACACCATGGAAGATACGATAGTGACGGAGAACTGGCGGTAGATTGCGCCGGTCGAACCGCCGGAAAACGCCATCGGTATGAATACCGCAGACAGCACCAGAGCGATACCGACCAACGCGCCCTGAATCTGCCCCATGGACTTGCGGGTGGCTTCTTTGGGCGATAATCCCTCTTCCGCCATCACGCGTTCCACGTTCTCCACCACGACGATGGCGTCATCCACCAATAGGCCGATGGCCAGCACCATGGCGAACATGGTCAGTGTGTTAATCGAATAGCCAAAGGCGGACAGAATGGAGAATGTACCCAGCAGCACCACCGGCACCGCGATAGTGGGAATCAGCGTGGCACGGAAGTTCTGCAAGAACAGATACATCACCACAAACACCAGCACGATCGCTTCAAGCAGGGTTTTCACCACCTCGTAAATGGAGATTTTTACGAACGGCGTGGTGTCATACGGATAAACCACTTTCAGCCCGGCCGGGAAGGTCGACTGCAATTTGGTGATTTCCGCTTTTACCGCTGAAGCGGTATCCAGCGCGTTGGCGCCGGTGGCAAGCTTAATACCCAAACCGGCGGCCGGACGACCGTTATAGCGGGCGATGACACTGTAGCTTTCGCCGCCGAGCTCAATGCGGGCCACATTATTCAGGCGAACCTGTGAACCGTCCTGATTCACTTTGAGCAGAATATTGCCGAACTGCTCCGGCGAATTCAGCCGGGTCTGCGCAATAATCGACGCATTCAGCTTCTGACCGGGAACCGGCGGCGTACCGCCAAGCTGACCGGCGGCGATTTGGTTGTTCTGCACCTGAATCGCCGAGACTACGTCGCTGGTAGTGAGCTGGTAATTGTTCAGTTTGTCCGGGTCGAGCCAGATACGCATGGCGTACTGGGCGCCGAACAACTGGGTATCACCCACCCCGCGTACGCGGCTGATCGGGTCTTTGATGCTGGCACCGACGAAGTCCGCGATGTCCTGCTGGGTCATGTTGTTATCATCGCTGATAAAACCGAGCACCATCAGGAAGCTACTGCTGGACTTCTGCACGCTAACGCCTTGCTGCTGCACTTCCTGCGGCAGCAACGGCATTGCCAGTTGCAGTTTGTTCTGTACCTGCACCTGTGCAATGTCCGGGTTGGCGTCGGCATCGAACGTCAGCGTGATCTGCACGGTACCTGACGAGTCACTGTTGGAAGACATATACAGTAACTTGTCGATCCCGTTCATGTTCTGTTCGATTACCTGCGTCACGGTATCCTGCAGGGTTTTCGCATCCGCGCCCGGGTAGTTTGCGGTTATCTGAACCGCGGGCGGCGCGATGGTCGGGTACTGCGCAATAGGCAACTTCAGGATTGCCAGTGTCCCGGTGAGCATCACCATGATGGCGATGACCCAGGCAAAAATCGGGCGATCTATGAAAAACTTGGCCATGGATTACCGGCTCCTGTTAAGACTTAGCGGGTTGGGACTGCGGTTGCTGCTGTTGCGCATTACCTGCGGCCACTTCCTGCGCTTTTACCTGCATACCCGGTCTGATTTTCTGCAGGCCTGTCAAGATGATACGGTCACCCGGCTTGACGCCCGACGTCACCAGCCATTTATCGCCAATAGCCTTGCCGGTGGTGATCGAGTGAACTTCCACTTTATCGCCTTCACCGACCAGCATCACGGTAGCGTCGCCGCGTGGTGTGCGGCTCACGCCTTGCTGAGGCACCAGAATCGCGTTGGGAGTGACGCCGGAATCCAATTGCGCGCGGACAAACATCCCCGGCAGCAGGTTGTGATCCGGATTGGGGAACACGGCGCGCAGCGTAATGGAGCCGGTGGTTTCATCCACGGTAACGTCGGAGAATTCCAGCGTCCCAGGCTGGCTATAGCGGGTGCCGTTATCCAGCGTCAGTTGGACGTTGGCCTTGCCGTTGGTCTGTTGCAGGGTGCCGTTTTCCAGTTCCTTTTTCAGGCGCAGAAAATCGTTGGTGGACTGGGTAACGTCCACATAGATCGGATCCAACTGCTGGATCGTGGTCAGCGCTGTCGTCTGTGCGTTGGACACCAGCGCGCCTTCCGTCACGGTGGATTTACCGACGCGGCCGGTAATCGGGGCCGTTACGCGGGTATAGTTCAGGCTAATCTGGGCGTTGTCGAGGGTGGCTTTCGCCGCGGCGACAGAAGCTTCGGTCTGGCGCGCGGTGGCTACCGCCTGATCGTAATCCTGTTTGCTGACGTAGTTGGTGCCGAGCAGCGGTTTGTAGCGGTTGACGGTCAGCCGTGCGATTTCGGCGTTGGCCTGCGCCTGGACCAGTGCGGCTTTGGCATTGTTGTACTGGGCCTGATACGTGGCCGGGTCAATCTGATACAGCGAGGTGCCTGCTTTGACGTCGCTGCCTTCCACAAAGTTGCGCTTCAGAATAATACCGTTTACCTGAGGGCGTACTTCAGCAATACGATAGGCGCTTGTGCGGCCCGGCAGTTCGGTGATGATATTCAGAGTTTGTGATTTTATCGTAACGATGCCGACTTCCGGTGCGCCTCCCTGGTGAGCCCCTTCTTGAGACGCATTGTTGTCACATCCTGTGAGCACAAGGCCGCCAGAAAATATCAGCATAGCCGCCAGAGGCGTAAGCCTTCTGTTTTTATTCATAGATAAACCCCAAGTATCCGATTTTTAATTGACCAATGGATCACAAGCTTTTAAACCCATTGCTGCGATAAATTCAGGCCCGTGCTATGTTACATACATCCGTGAATGTATGTAAATCTCGCTTCTCTTGAAAGTCGGCGCTATGGCACGAAAAACCAAACAACAGGCTCATGAAACCAAACTCCAGATTATGGACGCAGCACTGCGCCTGTTTTCTGAGCATGGTGTTTCCTCAACATCATTGTCCGATATTGCGACTGCCGCCGGCGTGACTCGCGGTGCTATTTACTGGCACTTTAAAAACAAAGCTGAACTGTTTGATGAGATATGGGCGCGATCAGAAGCCAAAATTTCTGATTTCGAAATAGAGTATCAGGCAAAATTTCCTGATGATCCACTGCATGTTCTCAGAGAGTTACTGATTTATATACTGACCTTGACGGAGTCCGATGCCGAGTGGCGCTCAATGATGGAGATCATATTCCATAAATGTGAGTTTGTCGGTGAGCTATTGCCGACATTCAAGGCCCGTAAGGATTTGTATTTCGACTGCTATGTTAAAATAGAAATCTCTTTGATGAACTGTATTCGGCAGGGAATGCTGCCGTCGGACATTAATCCCCGGCGCGCAGCGGTGGTGATGCGCGCTTATCTGTCGGGGATCATGGAGAACTGGTTGTTTTTGCCGGAAAGCTTTGACCTGAAAAGCGAAGCGCCGTATCTGGTTGACGGGTTTATTGATATGTTGCGTACCAGCCCGGCCTTACGCCTGAGTGGTAGCTCAGAGGTCTGATAAGCATAAATACAGCCCGACATACCTTGTCTTCCGGCAGACGTGATAGACTGCGCCATCTCTGTAAAACCGATGATGCATCATGAGTCGCTGTTTCGCCGTTTCTGGTTCGTTTGCCGTTCTTTTCCGTTCTTTTCTTTATGATTCTGTTCGCCGTAGCCTGCCGTATCTCTGGGCGTTTCTGCTCGGATTGATGCCGCAGTGGTCGGCGCTTGCCGCCGGTAACGATTTGCCGACCCGGACTGAGATTCAGAATCGGCTTGATACCCTCAACAAACAAAAAAGTCTGACTTCGGTAGACAAGCTGACCCAGCAGGATCTAACCCAAACACTGGATGTGTTGGATTCTATCGACCGGGTCCGGCAGGAAACCAGCCAGCTGAAGCAGCAGGCGGCACAGGCTCCGGCCAAGCTGAAGCAGGTGAATGAAGATCTGGTATCGTTGGGTGGCGCGGTGCCGGTGTCTCAGACATCGCTGGAGTCGCTGTCGCTAAAACAGCTGGAGGCCCGTCTGAATGAAACGCTGGATGATTTGCAGTCGGCACAGGAAAACCTGTCTACCTACAATAGTCAGCTGATTTCGTTGCAGACCCAGCCGGAGCGGGTGCAGAGCGCGTTATATGCCGCCTCGCAACGCAGCCAGCAACTACGCACCCAGCTCAGTGGGCTTGATCCGTCGCAGGAGCCGTTGCGGCCGAGCCAGCAAATCCTGTTGCAGGCGGAGCAGGCGTTGGTCGGGCTGCAAATGGAACAGCAGCGCAAAAGTCTGGAAGTGAACACCACCATGCAGGATCTGTTGCAGAAGCAGCGGGATTACACCGCCGCGCAGATCGGCCAACTGGAACACATGGTGCAGACGCTACAAGGCGTGATCAACAACAAACGCCTCAACCTATCGGAGAAAACCGCCAAGGAAGCGCAGAATTCGGATGAGTTGCAGCGTATTCAGGAGAACCCGCTGGTAAAAACGGAGATGGAAACCAACCGTCAACTCAGCCAGCGTCTGATCAAAGCGACCGAAGCCGGTAATACGCTGGTTCAGGAGAGCATCCAGGTAAAAAACTGGCTGGATCGGGCCACGCAGTCGGAACGCAACCTGAAAGAACAGATTACGGTGCTGAAAGGTAGTCTGTTGCTGTCGCGCATTCTTTATCAACAACAGCAAAACTTGCCATCGGCCGATGCGATGGGCGACATCAGCACCCAAATCGCCGATCTGCGACTGGAACAGTTTGATATCAACCAGCAGCGCGACCTGTTGTTCCGTGGCGATGAATATATCCAGCAACTGGTCGTTCACAGCAATGCCACGGTAGACGCCGAAGTCACCGATGCGCTGGAGCAGATTCTGGACATGCGCCGCGAACTGCTCGACCAGCTTAATAAGCAGCTTGGCAATCAGCTGATGCTGGCGATTAACCTGCAAATCAGCCGTCAACAGTTGATGAGCGTGAATGGCTCGCTGCAACGTACGCTGACTCAGCAAATCTTCTGGGTCAGCAGCAATAAACCGATGGACTGGAACTGGCTGAAAGATCTGCCATCGACACTAAAACAGCAGATAAAAAACCTGCATTTCAACCTGAAAGGCGCTCAGCTGGGACAGGGGATGATGGATTCGCTGTTGCTGACCATCCCGGCGTTGCTCGTGGTTGGCCTGTTGCTGTGGCGGCGCAAAAGCATCGATGCCTATATGAGCAAGCTGGCGGACGATGTGGGGCAACTCAAGCGCGACAGCCAGTTGCATACGCCGAAAGCCATTCTGCTGTTGATTTTGCGCACCCTGCCGGGCGTGCTGGTAATTTTGTCGCTGGGGCTATGGCTGAAGCGGACGGATAGCCAGATCAGCAGCTTCGCCTGGGTACTTAGCGAAAATCTGGCGTTGTTCTGGATGGTGTTCGCCACCGCCTGGTTCAGCCTCAAGCCGGGCAGCCTGAGCGAGCGTCACTTTAATATTCCGGTGTCTCGCTGCGCGCATTACCGGCGTCAGACGGTGCGGCTTGGCGGTGCGCTGCTGCCGCTGATGTTCTGGTCGGTGGTAGGAGAGAAAGCGCCGCTGTACCTGGTGGACGATGCTATCGGGCAGATCATTATCGTCTGTAATCTGCTGTTGCTGACCATTCTGGTGTTCCCGGTATGCCGCGACTGCTGGCGAGAAAAGGAACGCCACACGGTGCAGTTGATTGTGGTGACCATGATGGCCGCCATGCCGCTGTTTCTGATCGGGCTGATGTTGAATGGGTTTTTCTATACCACGCTGCGACTGGCCAGCCGCTGGATTGACAGCCTGTATCTGTTGATCGTCTGGAATATCGTCTATTTCGCTACTATTCGCGGCTTAAGCGTCGCGGCCCGCCGTCTGGCGTATCGCCGCGCGGTGGCGCGACGCCAGAATCTGGTCAAGGAAGGCGCGGAAGGCAGCGAGCCGGTGCCGGAAGCGCCGCTGGCGCTGGAACAAATCAGCCAGCAATCTTTGCGTCTGACGACGATGGTGCTGTTTCTGGCGTTCTCCGGCGCGTTTTACTGGATCTGGGCCGATCTGGTGACCGTGTTCTCCTATCTGGATAGCATCACGCTGTGGCATTACAGCACGGCCGGCGCCAGTGGCACCGTCATGCAGCCGGTGACGCTGGGCAACCTGTTGGTGGCGATGGTGATTGGCGGCGTGGCCTATGTGATGACCCGCAACCTGCCCGGTTTGCTGGAGGTACTAGTGCTGTCGCGCTTGCAACTGCGACAGGGCGCCTCTTATGCCATCACCACCGTGCTGACCTATCTGATTACTGCCGTCGGCGCGGTCACGTCGCTCAGCTCGCTCGGGGTTTCCTGGGACAAGCTGCAGTGGCTGGTGGCGGCGTTATCGGTAGGGCTGGGATTTGGTTTGCAGGAAATCTTCGCTAACTTCGTGTCGGGCCTGATTATCCTGTTCGAACGGCCGGTGCGCATCGGCGACACCATCACCATCGGCACCTTCTCCGGTTCGGTAAGCAAGATCCGTATCCGTGCCACCACGATTACCGATTTTGACCGCAAGGAAGTGATCATTCCCAACAAGGCGTTTGTCACTGAACGTCTGATCAACTGGTCGTTGTCGGATACCATCACGCGTGTGCTGATCCGTATCGGCGTCGCCTACGGTTCCGATCTGGACAAGGTGAAAGAGGTGTTGTTGCAGGCGGCGCGTGATAACCCACGCGTGATGACCGACCCGGAGCCACAGGTATTTTTCCTGTCGTTCGGTCCAAGCTCACTGGATCATGAACTGCGTCTGTACGTGCGGGAACTGCGGGATCGCAGCTACACCGTCGATGAACTGAACCGCACCATCGATCGCCTGTGCCGCGAGAACAATATCGACATCGCCTTCAACCAGTTGGAAGTACACCTGCATAACGCGCAGGGCAACGAGGTACAGGAAATATCCCGCGTACTGACCCAGCCGCAGGATGTGGTGGAAAGCCGATAAATAACGTGACGGAGAATATGCGCCGGAGCGGGCCCGCCTGCTCCGGCGTCAGGCGGGCGCCTGGTGGGGCGGGGCGTCGGCCTTCGACTGATCGTTGGTCTTCGACTGATAGTCACGGCGTACGATTTCCAGCGCCGCCAGCACCACGTTCGGCGCTATCTGGTTGTCTTCCAATAGCATGATGAGATCGACCGCCAGCTTAACTTCTGGCGTTTCATTTTCCAGCGACATGATTTTTCTACCTCACTCCGATCCTGTTCTGTTTTTTTTAAAACATAGCAGAGAATAGTGAACGAGGGTCACGAAAGGTCAAAACCCCTGCTCCTGACGTTCAATCTGACGCTCCAGCCGCGACAGCGCCTGACGGCAGCGAGTCAGCCGGCCTTCCAGCGCCGCCAGCTCGCGTTGCAGGCGTTGCTGTTCGCTGAGTTGGCTCTGGGTCGCCAGCATGCTTTCCCGATCCTGAATCATCGCCAGCAAACGACGCTCATAGCCCTGATATTCCGCCAGTTTCTGATAGCGGTCCTGTGGCTCCGGCGTCGCGGGTTCTTGCTCCCGCAGCGGTTGGGTCGCCAGTTCCCGCTGCAACGCCGTCATTTGCGCCAGCAATTTCTCCGCCATGAACGCCACCCGATCCAGACGTTGCTCCTGTACATATTGCTGCAGGTGCTGGTAGTTATGACGGATCTCGTCGAGATAATCGCCCAGCCGGGTGCCGTAACAGCTAAATAGCTGGCGATCAAAACGCGAACGGGGCGCCTGTCGCGCGGCAATCGGCTCGACATCCCGCGCCAGCGTATCAATCTGGCGTTCCAGCACGGCCAGCAGTGCCTGTGTTTCCATGGCGTTTCCTCCGTCGGTCGACCGCGGCATCCGTAAACCGCGGCATGTGGAATCACGGGCCGGTTCAGTGGGTGCTGAACACCGGTTTGCCGCTGTGGAATTTGAAATCGTGGTCCGGGCTGGTAATTAACTGCGCTTCCGTTTGCGCAAAAAAGGCGACGCGCGCGGTAATATCTTTACCGGCAATCTGTTCCGCCAGCGCCAGATAATCCTGATAGTGACGCGCTTCGGAACGCAACAATGAAATGTAGAACTTGCGCACGTCTTCTTCCAGATGCGGCGCCAGTCTGGCGAAGCGTTCGCAGGAACGCGCTTCGATAAAGGCGCCGATGATCAGTTTATCCACCAGCGCATCCGGCTCATGCGTTTTCATATGTTGCGTCATGCCGCGGGCGTAACGGCTGGCAGGGACGTTCTGGTAAGGAATGCCCTTTTGTTCCATGACGTCCAGCACCTGATAGAAATGGTGCAGTTCTTCGCGAATCAGCATCACCATTTTATCGATCATATCCTGACTGTAATGGCAGCCGGTACGGGCGGTGATCTGACGGGTAATTTGCCCGCCAGCTTTCAGCGCCTGCACGTCGCCCAGTTGTCGGAAAGCAAAATTCTCGTACGGGGCAATCCAGTCCTGCAATTGATGCCGGCTCGCCTGATCCACCGCGTAACGACGGATCAGAAACAGCGCGCTCTGGGCGGCTTTCAGTTCGCACAGCAGATGATCGCGCAGCAATAGGGGCAGATTTTCCGGTTTGCGAGCTTCGTCGATCCACTCATCTGGCGTCGTGACGGTAAGAAAGGCATGAATGGGGTCGAGGATGGAATGATCAAACATGTACGGCGGACGGATTGAGTTAACGTGGCGGTATGATACAACGATTCCTGTAGATTGCGATCGGGTCTGTTGTGGCCGGTTCGGGGAATGAAGGCGCGTGTGGAAACGGAGTGGAGCAAGATGTATCGAGTAGTGCTGATAAGCGTGGGGTGGCTGGCGGTGGTGCTGGCGGCGTTGGGCGTGGTGCTGCCATTGTTGCCGACCACGCCTTTTCTGCTGCTGGCAGCCTGGTGTTTTGCCCGGTCATCGCCGCGCTTCCATTACTGGCTGCTGTACCGCTCCTGGTTCGGCGGCTATTTGCGTCACTGGCAGCAGCATCGTGCGCTGCCGCCGGGCGTCAAGACCAAGGCGGTGCTGGTGATTATCGCTACGTTTGCCGTGTCGCTGTGGCTGGTGGAGATTAACTGGGTCAGGGGCTTGCTGTTGGTGATTCTGGTTGCGTTGCTAACCTTTATGCTGCGTTTGCCGGTTATTGATCCGAAGCAATAGCCTGCGATAAAAACGCGCAGATCTACGCGGGCCGGTTGCATTTGCCGGTCAGTTTGACTAGATTTGAGCGTTTTCGTGTGCGAGCCGCCACCGTATTTTTTATCGCCAGCGCCTGCGGGCGGCATGGCGAAGATCCGTGGCGGTGTTCAGTGAATATAAGGTTTTATCAGGCACAACATTATGACCGCAACTCAGCATCAGCAGCCAGAATTGATTAAAAACAGTATCAAGAGTATTCCGGATTATCCCAAGCCGGGCATACTGTTTCGTGATGTGACCAGCCTGCTGGAGAATCCGCAGGCCTATTCGGCGAGCATCGATATGCTGGTTAAACGCTATCAGGACGTCGGCATTACCAAAGTTGTCGGCACCGAAGCGCGTGGTTTCCTGTTTGGCGCGCCGGTGGCGCTGGCGTTGGGCGTCGGATTCGTTCCGGTGCGCAAGCCGGGCAAGCTGCCGCGCGCGACGCTGAGCGAAAGCTATGAACTGGAATACGGCAGCGATACGCTGGAGATTCACGCCGATTCCATTACCGCCAGCGACAAGGTACTGGTGGTGGACGATCTGCTGGCGACCGGCGGCACGATCGAAGCAACCGTCAAACTGATTCGTCGTCTCGGCGGTCAGGTCGCCGACGCCGCTTTCATTATCAATCTCTTTGACCTGGGTGGACAGCAGCGCCTCGAAAGCATGGGCATCGCCTGCTACAGCCTGGTCGATTTCCCCGGCCATTGATGACGGCAGTCTCGCCGATGGCGGCGAGACTGTGTTAGCATCACCTCCTCAATAACTCAACTGCTGCGGTATTGATGAGCTATCAGGTTCTTGCCCGTAAGTGGCGTCCCCAAACCTTTGCTGACGTGGTCGGACAGGAACATGTCCTGACGGCGTTAGCCAATGGTCTTTCGTTAGGCCGTATCCATCATGCTTACCTGTTTTCCGGTACCCGGGGCGTAGGCAAGACGACTATCGCCCGTTTGTTGGCGAAAGGGCTGAATTGCGAAACCGGGATAACGGCTACGCCCTGTGGTCAGTGCGATACCTGTCGGGAAATCGAACAAGGGCGATTCGTCGATCTGATCGAGATTGACGCGGCGTCCCGCACCAAAGTGGAAGACACCCGCGACCTGCTGGATAACGTGCAATACGCCCCGGCTCGCGGTCGCTTCAAGGTTTACCTGATCGACGAAGTGCACATGCTCTCCCGTCACAGCTTCAACGCGTTGCTGAAAACACTGGAAGAGCCGCCGCCGCATGTGAAATTCCTGCTGGCGACCACCGATCCGCAAAAGCTGCCGGTGACGATTCTGTCCCGCTGTTTGCAGTTTCATCTCAAAGCGCTTGATGCCGAGCAGATTCGTCAGCATCTGCAACAGGTGCTGGAGCAGGAACAGCTGGCTGCGGAACCGCGTGCGCTGCAATTGCTGGCCCGCGCCGCCGACGGCAGCCTGCGCGACGCGCTGAGCCTGACCGATCAGGCGATCGCCATGGGGCAAGGGCAGGTCACCGCCGCCGCCGTCAGCCAGATGCTGGGCACGTTGGATGATGAACAGCCGCTGGCGCTGATTGAAGCGCTGGTAAAAGGCGATGGCGCCGGGGTCATGGCGCTGATGGGGCAGGCGGCGTCGCGCGGCGTTGACTGGGAAGCGTTGCTGGTTGAAACCCTGACGCTACTGCACCGAATTGCCATGCTGCAACTGCTGCCTTCCGCATTGGGTGAAGAATACAATCAGGTCGCGCCGCGGTTGCGTGAACTGGCGCGGGTGATCCCGCCCGCCGAGGTACAGCTTTATTATCAGACGCTGCTGGTGGGGCGCAAGGAGTTGCCGTACGCGCCGGATCGCCGGATGGGCGTGGAAATGACCCTGTTGCGGGCGCTGGCGTTTCATCCCAGCCAGACGATCGCCGAACCGGTTCCGGTTAATGTTCCTGCGCCATCCGCGATGCCTGCGGCGGGCGCGTCGTTACCCGCCGAACCGGCGCGCGTGCCGCCATCGATCAGACCCGGCGCGACGCCCGTCGCATCCGGCGATGAACCGGCGGTCAGTCATGTTCCGGCAGTTGGCAACGAACCGCCGGCGGCGTCAGCCCCGGACAGCAATTTGCCGGATGCGACCGCACAGTTGTTGCAGGCGCGCAGCCAGTTGCTGAGTCGACAGGGAAACACCCCAACAAAAAAGACTGAACCGGCGGCGTCAGGAAAAACGCGGCCGGTAAACTCGGCGCTGGAGCGATTGGCTTCAGTGACCGAGCGCGGCCAGCAGCAAATGGCGGCCAAAGCTGTGGCGCAGGAAGAGCAGAAAAAGCAGGAAGCGTATCGCTGGCGAGCGCAGAAGAAAGCCGAGCCGGTTGAAACGGCGCCGGTGACCACGCCCAAAGCGCTGCGCTCGGCGCTGGAATATGAAAAAACGCCGGAACTGGCGGCGCGACTGGCGGTGGAAGCCGTCGAACGCGATGCCTGGGCGGCGGAAATCGATCGTCTGACGCTGCCGAAGCTGGTACAACAGCTGGCGCTGAATGCGTTTAAAGAGATGCCGGAAGAGGGGGTGATTCACCTGCACCTGCGCTCTTCCCAGCGCCATCTCAATTCAGCGGCGGCGCAGAAAACGCTGTCTGAAGCGTTGGCGACGTACTACGGGCGCCCGATCAGCCTGACGATCACCGAAGACGATACGCTGGCGGTCCGTACGCCGCTGGAATGGCGTCAGGCCATTTATGAAGAGAAGCTGGCGCAAGCGCGCCAGTCCATCATGGATGATAATAATATTCAAACGCTACGGCGTTTCTTCGATGCGGAACTGGACGAAGAGAGTATCCGCCCCGTTTAACCCCGCTGCCCACCGGCAGCCCGAAGTGGTAGAGAGAACGATATGTTTGGTAAAGGCGGTTTAGGCAATCTGATGAAGCAAGCTCAGCAGATGCAGGAAAAAATGCAGAAGGCGCAGGAAGAGATTGCCAATCTGGAAGTGACCGGGGAATCGGGCGCCGGGCTGGTGAAGGTGACCATTAATGGCGCCCACAACTGCCGTCGTGTTGAAATCGACCCGAGTCTGATGGAAGACGACAAAGAGATGCTGGAAGACCTGATTGCTGCGGCTTTCAATGATGCGGCTCGCCGTATCGCCGAAGTTCAGCAGGAAAAAATGGCGTCGGTTTCCAGCGGTATTCCGCTGCCGCCCGGCTTCAAGATGCCGTTCTGATGCAAACCAGCCCGCTTCTTGAATCGCTGATGGAGGCGCTGCGCTGTTTACCCGGCGTGGGGCCAAAATCGGCGCAGCGCATGGCGTTTCACCTGTTACAGCGCGATCGCAGCGGCGGTATGCGTCTGGCGCAGGCGCTGACCCGTGCTATGTCGGAGATCGGCCACTGCGCGGACTGCCGGACCTTTACCGAGCAGGATATCTGCACTATCTGCGCCAATCCGCGCCGTCAGCAGAACGGCCAGATTTGCGTGGTGGAAAGCCCGGCGGATATTCACGCCATCGAGCAGACCGGGCAGTTCGCCGGCCGCTACTTTGTGCTGATGGGGCATCTGTCGCCGCTGGATGGCATCGGTCCCGGCGATATCGGGCTGGATCGGCTGGAAGAGCGTCTGGCGACGGAAACCATCAGTGAAGTGATTCTGGCGACCAACCCGACGGTGGAAGGCGATGCAACGGCTAATTACATCGCCGAGTTGTGCGCCGAAAATGGGGTCATGGCCAGCCGTATCGCTCACGGCGTGCCGGTTGGCGGCGAGCTGGAGATGGTGGACGGCACCACGCTGTCTCATTCGCTGGCCGGGCGACACCCGATCCGATTCTGATTTTCGCGGCCGCCGACAGGCGGCCGACATGACACTGATATCCGTTAGTGTGATCAATCGTGTGATCAATCGTGTGACCAATTACCGTTTCCCCCTTGAAACCCCATCGGTTTATCCCCATTTGTTGCTTATCCTCCGTTGAATCAGCCTGAATAAATACGTATTGAGGGAAGTAATAATGAGTATGAAAGGCCAAGAGACCCGCGGCTTCCAGTCTGAAGTGAAGCAACTGCTGCACCTGATGATCCATTCGCTGTATTCCAATAAAGAAGTGTTCCTGCGCGAATTGATCTCCAACGCATCCGATGCGGCGGATAAATTGCGCTTCCGTGCACTGTCTGCGCCGGATCTGTATGAAGGCGACGGTGAGTTGCGCGTTCGTGTATCGATCGATAAGGAACAGCGGACCCTGACCATCAGCGATAACGGCATCGGCATGAGCCGCGATGACGTGATTGACAACCTGGGTACTATCGCTAAATCCGGCACCAAGGCGTTTCTGGAGTCTCTCGGTTCCGATCAGGCTAAAGACAGCCAGTTGATCGGCCAGTTCGGGGTCGGTTTCTACTCCGCGTTTATCGTTGCCGATAAGGTGACGGTGAAAACCCGCGTGGCGGGCGCCAGCGCCGATCAGGGCGTGTTCTGGGAATCCGCCGGTGAAGGCGAATACACCATCGCCGACATCGCCAGAGCGGAGCGCGGCACTGAAATCACCCTGCATCTGCGCGAAGGCGAGGATGAGTTCCTCGACAACTGGCGCGTGCGCTCGGTGATCAGCAAATATTCCGATCACATCGCGTTGCCGGTGGAAATTGAATCCCGCACTGAAAGCGAGGAAGAGGGCGGGGAAGAAACCGTCACCTGGGAGAAGATCAACAAGGCTCAGGCGCTGTGGACCCGCAGCAAGTCTGATATCAGTGATGACGAGTACCACGAGTTCTACAAGCACATCGCCCATGACTTTACCGAGCCTTTGAGCTGGAGCCACAACCGGGTGGAAGGGAAACAGGAGTACACCAGCCTGCTGTACATTCCTTCCCAGGCGCCGTGGGACATGTGGAACCGCGATCACAAACATGGCCTGAAACTGTATGTGCAGCGCGTGTTCATTATGGACGACGCCGAACAGTTCATGCCGAACTACCTGCGTTTTGTTCGCGGTCTGATCGATTCCAACGACCTGCCGCTCAACGTATCCCGCGAAATCCTGCAGGATAACCGCGTGACGCAGAGTCTGCGCACCGCGTTGACCAAGCGTGTGCTGCAGATGCTGGAAAAACTGGCCAAAGACGACGGCGAAAAATACCAGACCTTCTGGCGCCAGTTCGGTCTGGTGCTGAAAGAAGGCCCGGCGGAAGATGGCGGCAACCGCGAAACCATCGCCAAACTGCTGCGTTTCGCCACCACCCATAACGACAGCGATGAGCAGAGCGTGTCGCTGGACGACTACATCAGCCGCATGGTGGAAGGTCAGGACAAGATCTATTACATCACCGCCGACAGCTATGCCGCCGCCAAGAGCAGCCCACACCTGGAACTGTTCCGTAAGAAAGGCATCGAAGTGCTGCTGCTCTCCGATCGCATCGACGAATGGATGATGAGCTACCTGACCGAGTTTGACGGTAAGTCCTTCCAGTCGGTCAGCAAGGCCGATGAATCGCTGGACAAACTGGCGGATGAGGCGGACGAGTCGCAGAAGGAAGCGGAGAAGGCGCTGGAGCCGTTTGTCGAACGCGTTAAGACGCTGCTGGGCGAACGGGTGAAAGAGGTCCGTCTGACGCACCGCCTGACCGACACGCCGGCGATCGTCACCACCGACGCCAACGACATGAGCACCCAGATGGCGAAGCTGTTCGCCGCTGCGGGCCAGCAGGCGCCGGAAGTGAAGTACATTTTCGAACTGAACCCGGAACACGCGCTGGTGAAACGCGCCGCGGACACGCAAGATGACGCACAGTTCGGCGAGTGGGTGGAACTGCTGTTGGAGCAGGCGCTGTTTGCCGAACGCGGCACGCTGGAAGACCCTAACCAGTTTATTCGTCGAATGAACCAATTACTGACCGCCTGATTCATATTCTGACGACAGTGATGTAACGCCCCGGCTGATCGGGGCGTTTTTCTTCGCCGGCCAATCCCATTTCCCGCCTGTCGATTCGTCGTCTACACTCTCAGAACCGGCTGAAAAAGTCATACGCCATCACAGATTTCAGTAGTACCGCGCCCGCTGAACCGAGCCCGTTCCTTGAGGAAGCGCCTCCGGAATGGTATGGTTTAGCGTTTTTCAAATTTTTTTTAAAAAAACTACATAGCAAGGGGAATTACGCAATGCGTATTATTCTGCTGGGCGCTCCGGGCGCAGGCAAAGGTACTCAGGCTCAGTTCATCATGGAGAAGTATGGCATTCCGCAAATTTCCACCGGCGATATGCTGCGTGCGGCGGTAAAGGCCGGTAGTGAACTGGGCAAGCAGGCAAAAGAAATCATGGATGCGGGTAAACTGGTGACAGACGAACTGGTGATTGCCTTGGTCAAAGAGCGTATCGCACAAGATGACTGCCGCAATGGTTTCCTGCTGGATGGTTTCCCACGTACCATTCCTCAGGCTGACGCGATGAAAGAAGCCGGCATTAAGGTTGATCACGTGATTGAGTTCGACGTGCCTGACGAGCTGATCGTCGAGCGCATCATCGGCCGTCGCGTGCATGCGGCGTCCGGTCGCGTGTATCACGTGAAATTCAATCCGCCCAAAGTGGAAGGCAAAGATGACGCGACCGGTGAAGAGCTGACCATCCGTAAAGATGATCAGGAAGACACCGTACGTAAACGTCTGGTGGAATACCACCAGCAGACCGCGCCGCTGGTGAATTACTATCAGCAGGAAGCCGCGGCCAACCACACAAGCTACCACAAGATTGACGGCACCCGCCCGGTCAGCGACGTCAGCGCAGAGCTGGCCCGTATCCTCGGCTGATTCCGTTTTTTGGTTTCGGATGCGCCATCATGGTTGATGGCGCTTCTTCCCACATTCTCCCGTTGTTCTCTCCTGTTTTATTGCTCCCGACAATTGCTGGTATCGGCCTTAACCACGTTGTCAGCCGGTTTTTCACGGCGTTGTTTCCGCTACAATGACACTCCGTTCCCGTCCAAACGATGATGCCGAAGCGGCAGCAGAGGAAAACGTTGATGAAAAAAGAAAAACGCGGTGTGTTGATGGTGAATCTGGGCACGCCGGATGCGCCGACGCCGCAGGCGGTAAAACGTTATCTGGCCGAATTTCTGAGTGACAAACGCGTCGTGGATCTTAATCGGCTGCTGTGGGGCGCTATTCTGCGCGGCATTATTCTGCCGACCCGTTCGCCGCGAGTGGCGAAGCTCTATCAGTCGGTGTGGATGGAAGAGGGGTCGCCGCTGCTGGTTTACAGCCGTCGACAGCATCAGGCGCTGGCGGCGAGCCTGCCGGATATGCCAGTGGAGCTGGGCATGAGCTACGGTTCGCCGAGCCTGCAATCCGCGCTGGATGCGCTGCTGGCGCAGGGCGTCACCGAGGTGACCGTGTTGCCGATGTACCCGCAGTACTCCTGTTCCACCACCGCCGCCGTGTGGGATGGTGTGGCGAAGCTGCTGAGTACCCGGCGTCAGGTGCCGGGCATCCGTTTTATCCGTGATTATGCCGAGCACCCGGCGTATATCGCGGCGCTGAAGCACCGTGTCGAGCAGTCATTTGCGGAGCATGGCGTGCCGGATAAGCTGGTTATTTCATTCCACGGCATTCCGCAGCGCTACGCCGACGAAGGCGATGATTATCCTGAACGCTGTGCCGCGACGGCTCAGGCGCTGACTGCCGCGCTTGGTTTGCCGCCGGAACAGGTGATGATGACCTTCCAGTCGCGCTTCGGTCGTGAAGCCTGGTTGACGCCTTACACCGATGAAACCATGCAGGCGTTGCCGCAGCAGGGAGTGAAACGGGTTCAGGTTATCTGCCCCGGTTTCGCCGCTGATTGTCTGGAAACGCTGGAAGAGATCAAAGAACAGAACCGGGAAATTTTCCTGCATGCCGGCGGGGAGTCTTTCCAGTATATCCCGGCACTGAACGACGACCCGCTACACATTGCGTTGCTGGCGCAACTGGTGAATACGCCGGCGTAAGGCAAGTCATTGATGTACGGTACGTGACGTCAGGCGCCGGCGGCGCCTGACAGAGGAGGATTTAGAGCGGGCAGGCTTTGGCGGCGACCATCTCGTCGACGTTCAGCATGGTGATCATGGTTTCGGCGATTTCCCGCTCGCCCATGACCACGTGATCGGCGCCGTGATCGGTGATGTAAGCCACTTCATCGTCATAGTGAGCCCGGGCGATGATTTTCAAATCCGGACGACGCGCTCTCGCCGCCGCCACAATTTCTCCGGCTTCGTAACCGTTGGGAATGGTCAGCAATAGCCAACTGGCGCAGTCGAGACGGGCGATGTCCATAATATCGGGCCGCGTGGCGTTGCCGAGCACGGTTTTGATGCCTTGCTCCCGCAGCGCATCGACGCGCGCGCGCGAGGTTTCAATCACCACCATCGGTACGCCAGCCTGATACAACCGGGCACCGATCAGGCTGCCTACGCGGCCATAACCCACCAGCAACGCATGATTGCACAGGTCAACCGGGATCTGTTTTTCCTCTTCGATCGCTTCTTCGACGATCTGCTCTTCGATGGTTTCGTGCTTGGCCAGATAGCGTTCCAGCAGGGCGAACAGCAGTGGGTTGAGCATGATCGACAAAATCGCGCCGGCCAACACCAGATTGCGGCCGTTTTCCGACAGCATGCCAAGTGAAATGCCAAGGCCGGCCAGAATAAAGGCGAACTCGCCAATTTGCGCCAGACTGACGGAAATGGTCAGCGCCGTGCGTTTGGAATGCCCGAACAGATGCACCAGCACAAAGGCGGCCATCGACTTGCCAATCACGATAATCAGCAACGTGCCCAGCACCGCCAGCGGTTCGCTCACCAGGATCATCGGGTCGAACAGCATGCCGACGGAAACGAAAAACAGCACCGCGAACGCATCGCGTAGCGGCAGGGTGTCGTGCGCGGCGCGCTGGCTTAACTCTGACTCATTCAGCACCACACCGGCGAAAAACGCGCCCAGCGCAAACGAGACGTCAAACAGTTTAACCGCGCCGAACGCGATGCCGAGCGCCATTGCCAGCACTGCCAGCGTAAACAGCTCACGCGAGCCGGTACTGGCACTTTTCGCCAGAACCCACGGCACCACGCGCCGGCCCACCACCACCATCAGCGTAATGAACGCCACCACTTTGCCAAGGGTAATCGCCAGGTCCTGCAGCAGTTTACTGGTATTGGTGGTATCGGTTTTCAGCATATCGGCGAAAGCAGGCAGCAGCACCAGCGTCAGCACCATCGCCAGATCTTCGACAATCAGCCAGCCAATGGCGATTTGCCCGCGCTGGCTGTCGATTAACTGACGTTCCTCCAGCGCGCGTAGCAGCACCACGGTACTGGCGGTGGACAGACAAAGACCAAACACCAACCCCTCCGGCAAGCTCCAACCCAGCACTGCCGATAGTCCGGCGCCCAGCAGGGTCGCCATCACGATTTGCGCTACGGCGCCGGGAATGGCAATCGATTTCACCGCCATTAAATCCCGCAATGAAAAATGCAGCCCAACGCCAAACATCAGCAAAATCACGCCCAGTTCGGCAATTTCCGGCGCCAGTTGCGTATCGGCGACAAAACCCGGCGTAAAGGGACCTACCAGCACACCGGCCACCAAATACCCGACCAGCGGCGAAATACGCAGTCGGTTAGCCAGAATACCGAGCAGAAAAGCCAGCACCAGGCCGATGGCCATCGTGGAGATTAAGGGGGTGGTATTATCATGCATTCCGACTCCTTTGCCATGCGTAACGAGAATGAGCGGATATTCCTGAGCCGTCAGTGAGTTGCGGCTCCTGAATGCTTATGTACCCTGCCGGCCCAAACCGTTCCCTATCTGTATATCGATGGCACTATTCAACGTCAGAGGGGGAAAACCGTCAGGAAGACGGGCAGAGTGAGACATAAATGGTGTTTTTCATCTATTTAAATAGTGTAACACATATTTTCAGTTAAATTATTGCTTTTATCGTTGATATATAGAGCTAATTCAATCTCTGTTTGCGGAGAAATCCCGCCAGCCGCATCCGTAATTATTCCTGCCGTGATTCAACTTATCGATTAATTAGACTAATAGTATGGTCGATTTGCGAGAGCGCGAGGCACCTCATATTCATCATAGCGTCAACCATCCTGCCCTGATTTGTGTTAATTTGTGCGCGTCACAACAGGTTTAATGTAACAATTCTATAAGGGATTTTTATTACGGGGAGTGGGTATGCATTTTTCTGTCAAAAATCTGGGATGCCTGATGGCGGTAACACTGGCGCTGTCGTCAACTTACGCGCTGGCATGGGAAAAAGATAAAACCTACAACATCACGATTTTGCACACCAATGACCACCACGGCCATTTCTGGCAGAACGATTACGGCGAATACGGTCTGGCGGCGCAGAAAACGCTGGTGGATCAGATTCGTCAGGAAGTGGCAGGCAAAGGCGGCAGCGTACTGCTGTTGTCTGGCGGCGATATCAATACCGGGGTGCCGGAATCCGACTTGCAGGACGCTGAGCCGGACTTTCGCGGCATGAACCTGGTGGGCTACGACGCGATGGCGATCGGCAATCATGAATTCGATAACCCGCTCACGGTATTGCGCCAGCAGGAAAAATGGGCGCATTTCCCGCTGCTTTCCGCCAACATCTACCAGAAAAGCACCAAAAAGCGGTTGTTCAAGCCTTACGCGCTGTTTGACCGTCAGGGGATCAAGATTGCCGTTATCGGCCTGACGACCGACGACACCGCCAAAATCGGCAATCCGGAGTATTTCCACGACATCGAGTTCCGTAAACCGGCCGACGAGGCGAAAAAGGTGGTGGAACAGCTGCGCAAAAAAGAGAAACCGGATGTCATCATCGCCGCCACCCACATGGGGCACTACGATAACGGCGATCACGGTTCCAACGCGCCGGGCGACGTAGAAATGGCGCGCAGCCTGCCTGCGGGATATCTCGACATGATCGTCGGCGGCCATTCGCAGGACCCGGTGTGCATGGCCAGCGAGAATAAAAAACAGGTGAATTATGTGCCCGGCACGCCCTGTGCGCCGGATCGCCAGAACGGCACCTGGATTGTGCAGGCGCATGAGTGGGGCAAATACGTGGGTCGCGCCGATTTCACCTTCCGTAACGGCGAACTGACGCTGGCGCACTACCAGCTGATTCCGGTTAACCTGAAGAAGAAAGTCGAGAAGGCCGACGGCACCAGCGAACGCGTGTACTACACCCAGGAAATCAACCAAAACCCGGACATGATGAAACTGCTGACGCCGTTCCAGGAAAAGGGCAAGGCGCAGTTGGATGTAAAAGTGGGTAGCGTGAACGGCCGGCTGGAAGGGGACCGCAACAAGGTTCGCTTCGTGCAAACCAACCTGTCGCGGGTGCTGCTGTCCGCCCAACTGGAGCGGGCCAAAGCAGACTTGGCGGTAATGAGCGGCGGCGGTGTGCGGGATTCGATTGAATCCGGCGACATCACCTACAAGACCCTGCTCAAGGTACAACCGTTCGGTAATACGCTGGTATACGCCGACCTGAAAGGTAGCGAAGTGGAAAAATACCTGGCGGTGGTCGCCAATAAGAAGGTGGATTCCGGCGCTTATGCGCAGTTCCTAAATGTCAGCCTGGAAGCGGACGGCGCCGGCGTGAAGAACGTGAAGATCAAGGGCGAGCCGCTGCAGGCGGACAAGATCTACCGTATTTCCACCCTGAGCTTTAACGCCACCGGTGGTGACGGCTATCCGAAACTGAGCGACCTGCCGAGCTACGTCAATACCGGCTTTGTGGACGCGGAAGTGTTGCGTCAGTACGTCGAAAAACATTCTCCATTGCAGGCGGCAGACTACGAGCCGAAAGGCGAGATTGTTTATAAATAATTAATGTGTATGGCGGTTTCTGTTCTGCTATCGAGAATAGAGACCGCCGTTTTATCCGCTGAAAACGCTCTTGCAAAAACCTTCTGTAATCTCATCCATGAATACCCCATTCTTATTCACCTGACAACATTGCTACCCCGGTATTATTCGATCATAAAATACGGGTGATAGCCTCATTGGAGGCTGCTTAGCGTTTTTTATTGGCATCATGCTAATAGTGTCGATTATGTCGAGATATATGAAGAGTGTATTTTATCGTATCTCGAAAAAATAATAATTATTATATGCTACAGGCTGGTTGTCGACAGCGATATTGTTGCTGTTGTTTTTTAAGTGTATTGGAAATAAATCCGTTCTGGTCGTTTTTTAGTGCTAAATTTTGTTTGATGGGAAATATAATAGGGTGGCTATTTTAAAATTATAGCAATATTTGCTATGTTGATATAAATGGCTAATGATTTCTGTTTTTATTTTGATGGCGAAGCAGGTCGTAAGGTGAGTCTGTTGACACTTTTTGATTTTATCGATTAGGATGATGCCGCTCGTAGTTATTTAAAGAATGGATTTTTATCAGTAAATCAAGTGTTGCTATTTCTCAATGCCTTATTTATTTCAGGAGATTTAATTATGCGCAATACCTCTATTGGCATATTCATGCTGACATTTCTTCCTTTCGTCAGTGAAGCGGCGACAAGCATAACTATTGATTCTCAAAGAAATTGTCTGACAGCGCCATCAATGGATACCCTGTCGGGCACATCGGCAAAGTTTTCGTTAGAACAAGGAAGATATGTTTTGTCTCTTGTTTCTAATAGTATGAATTGTACCAGTTCATCAAGTAATAGTTGCCCTATCGATACCGTCATGGTGCAAGGTGGGTTTAAAAACTCTCGTTGGGGCGTCTCTGTTACCAGCACTCCGGTTGTTGTGGATACAACGACATCACCGTTTATCGCCTATATCAGCGATGATAATTGCAATGATAATATTGGTCAGGCGACGTTGCTGATACAAAAAGCAAACTAATTCGCTCCCAGATAATTTGAATTATGGATATGGGTTTAGTTTTAAAGATAGATTCAGGCTTATAGTTTTACTACTGAATACATTCATGTCATCAGTAGATGATTAGTGGTATTAGCCTTTAAATAGCGCTCTATCAGTATTTCTGGTGTGGGCGCTACATCGCAGTTTCTACTACATCGCCGTTTCTACTACATCGTCGTTTCTACTAAAGCACGTTGGTTGTAGTCATGCAGTTATCTTACCCGTAAGCATGAACACTGCTCTAAGCAAGGCGTTGGTTTTTAAATGATGCGTCAGGCCCTGTGCGCGCGCAGCGCATCAGTCATACGTGACGCACCGTAATGGTTTTCCGTTCTGTTATTGAGAATGGAAACCGCCGCTTCATTATGAGCCAGGAAATCATGCCTGGAGCGCTGAAGGGTAACGGCCTTCTCTTGCCATTTCTTTTATATGCTCCTGTGCCGCTGCGGGCAGATGGGGTTGCGACCTGACGTTAGTCTCATTCCTGGAGGGGATGTACGCCTCTGCCTGTGCTTTTTTAAGCTCAATTCCGAAGGCGTTGCCTTCTGACTCAATCTGGAGTGTGCGCGCTGGCGCATATGAAGCGCTGGTTGCCTGAATCTCAAGTTTGGACATGCTTATTTTCCGGCATGCAGTGGGAATTAAATAATAATCCCACTTTTCTAATGGTTTTATCCCAAAAGACAATATTCATAAATGCATTTAAATCAGGCGATAGGTTCGCGTTATTAACGAAGAAAAGGGCGCGCTAATGTTAACGGGGGAGTGTGCGTTGACCAGTCTTGTTGCAAATCAGTGACGTCGGCATCAATTTTATAACGTTCTGTGGGAGCGCGGCCTTAACCCTGTGATACTGTTGATGCTCGTGGGGTAAGGATGATGCCTCTTTTCTTCACTGTACCGGACCCGGTTGGCTCAGGTTGAGAGTAAACCGGATTTATTAATGAATAATCTTTTTTGTGCTCGAAAAGCATATAAGAGAGATTTATATTTTCTGCTATTTAAAAAAGATGGTGTATTGCTGATTTTATTCGAAATAGTGTCATAAGCGGTGGGTATGGCATAGAAAATTGATAACATAATCTCATAAAAGGTGATCAACCCATGAAGATATCCCTCGCCAGGAGGCTTTGGTTTCCGCTTATTATTAGTTTGCTGTGTCTGGCCGGAACGCTGTTTTATGGTTCGCTAAAAATCAAGCAGGATCAGATATCGCTACGCAAAAGTGAGCTAATGCATGTTACGCAACTGGCGTTGGGGGTGGTAAAAACCAATGCCGAGCAAGCCAGTAGCGGGGCGATTTCTCAGAGTGAAGCACAACAGCGTGCAATGAAAGCTATAAAAGACCTGCGTTATGGCGATTCAGGGTATTTCACAATACTAAATTCTCAGGCCCGAGTCTTAATGCATCCGATCAATGAAAAACTTATTGGGCAGGGTGAGGATTTCAAAGATGCGAATGGCGTCTATCTTTTCAGAGAGATGGTTACGGTAACCAGAGATAACCAGTCTGGTTATACGGCTTACGCTTTTCCTCGTCCCGGTTCCACCGTTGCGCAGCCTAAAGTGGCATATAATTCACCCTACGCTCCCTGGGACTGGATAATTACCACCGGCCTTTATGTTGATGACATTAATGAGGCGTTTATTTATTCTTTATATCAGAATGTTATTGTCTTTGTATTAATTAGCGCCGTACTTTTATTTCTGGCTTATTATATAAATCGCAGTATTTTGCGCATCCTTGGCGGTGAACCCACTTACGCCGCAGAAGTGGCCGCCCGCATCGCAGCAGGTAATTTGTCTTATCCGGTCACGACATTGCCTGGCGATAAAGTCAGCCTGCTGCATGAGATGGGCCTGATGCGGGAACAGCTCATCACGGTTATCGAAGATATTCGTTCCGGAGCCGAGGTTATCAATGCCGGCACTGGCGAAATTATTGCCGGTAACCTGGAGTTGTCGTCACACACGGAACGACAGGCCACTTCTCTGGAGAAAACGTCAGCCAGTATGGAGGAAATTACCTCCACCGTTAAACAGAATGCTGACAATACGGAGCAGGCCCGTCGACTGGCGCACTCCGCCCTTGAGATAGCCTCACGGGGCGGGGCGGTGATGCAGGAAGTGAACGACACGATGAATGGTATTTCTGAAAGCTCCGACAAAATCGCCAACATTACCGAGGTGGTGAATAATATTGCCTTTCAAACCAATATCCTTGCCCTGAACGCGGCGGTGGAAGCCGCGCGAGCCGGTGAACAGGGACGTGGTTTCGCCGTCGTGGCCGGAGAGGTGCGAAGCCTTGCCCTGCGTAGTGCGCAGGCAGCCAGAGAGATAAAAAGCCTGATAGAAGAGTCGGTTTCTCGCGTTAATAGCGGCTCAACGAAGATAAAAGTGGCCGACAGCAACATCCAGGAAGTGGTGAGTGCTGTACAGCATGTGGCTGATATTATGGTGGAAATCTCTACGGCGACGAGTGAACAAGGAAAAGGAATTAGCTATATCAACGAGTCGATTGTCCAGATTGATTCGATCACCCAACAGAATACCGCCCTGGTTCAACAGGCGGTAGCCGCGGCAAATGAACTGGAAGCACAGGCTCAGCGGCTGAAAGAATCTGTGGCTTATTTCAATACTGACGGCGCCGGCCATAGTCACGGCACTCTGACGATTAGTCATTCGGCGTAGTGGGAAAGTAAAGTAGTGGGAAAATAAAGTAGCGAGAAAATAAAACCGGCGGCGGATGGTATGCGGTGCTCTGGGTAGATCAGAGGCCACTATTTCCTGATGCCGCGTTAACGCAATCTGATTCAGTGCCGCTTTTTACACGGCTGTTCAATTCTCCGATTATTTGCCAATAAAACTAGGCAGATCTCCAAAACCTTGTTTCACAAACAAAATCGTGATCGCTACAACCGTTTTGGGAAGCGGGCGATGATACATTCCCCATAAATGAAACGTTGTTTTACTTATGGGGTGATTATGCACAAAGGTGTGGCGTTTTCGTTGCTGGCGTCCTGCGCACTGGCAAGTGTGGCGGCTCAGGCGGCTGAAAAGGTGGCGTTTCCGGACCGGGTCTGCAACGTGACCCAGTATGGTGCCGAAGGGCATCGTTTGCAGATTGCGCTGAACACGGAATCTTTTCAGAAAGCGATTGATGAATGCGCCGCCGCCGGCGGCGGCACCGTGCTGGTACCGGCGGGCAACTATCTGGTGGAGCCGCTATTCCTGAAAAGCAACGTTCGCCTGCATCTGGAAAAGAATGCCACGCTGGTGGCATCGACTGGAGAAAATACCTACCGCGCCACCGACAGTACTCGTTACGCCGAAGCGGAAAATGGCTGGCTGCCGTTTATCAGCATTGCCGACGCGCAGAATGTCGCCATTACCGGCGAAGGCACCATTGATGGACAAGGCGCGGTGTGGTGGGAGCGCTGGCGTGCGGCGATTCGCGCCACCGGTAAGAAAGGCGGCACCGACCGACCGCGGCTGATTTACGTCACCCGTTCCAACCGGGTGTTGATTGACGGCGTAACCCTGACCAACTCTCCCAGTTTCCATGTGGTGATGCGCTATGCCCATGATGTCACGGTGAACGGCACCCATATTATTGCACCCTGGCACGCGCCTAACACGGATGCTATCGACCCGATCGATAGCCAGAATATCCGTATCACCAACAACGTCATCGACTGCAACGATGACCATATCGCCATCAAGGCGGAAAAACCCGACAGTCGCTTCCCGAACGGCGTGGTAGACAATATTTATATCGCCAACAACGTGTTAAAGCAGGGGCGCGGCATTTCCATCGGCAGCGAAACCTCCGGCGGCGTCAACAATGTGCTGGTGGAAAATAACCGCTTTGAAGGGTCGATGTACGGCATTCGTATCAAGTCGCTGCGCGGCAAGGGCGGCGAGGTGAAGAATGTCACCTATCGTCATACCCGCATGGTGGATGTCGAGGTGCCGCTGGTGTTCTCCGGCTACTATCAGGCTGCGCCTATCGTACAGGCCGAGGTGGACAAATTGTTGCAGGCGGGCGGGTTCACGCTGGGCGAACAAATCTATCCGCCGGATACCGAGCCGGCCCAGCCGTTCGATAAGGTGAAAACGCCGCATTTCAGTCAGGTCACTATCGTTGATCTGGAATCAACCGGTCGCAGCAAGGCTGCCGGGTACATTATTGGCGTGCCGGAAGCGCCGCTGAGCGGTTTCCATTTTGAACAGGTGCGGATTGACGCTGAAAAAGGGCTACGGGTGCGCAATGCGGAACTGGCGACTAAAGGGCTGAACCTTAACGTAAAACAAGGGGATGCGTTGTTGCTGGATAAAGGGGCAAACGTTACCCGATAACGTACCGGGAAGTGAGTGTGAGTGCACTTCCCGCGGAACGACGCTTATGAAGCGGCGGCAGAGGGCAACACTGGCCGTGGAACCCTCTGCCGCCGTCTTCATTTTTACGGTTAATCACGCTTGGCGATATCGGCAAACTGCGCTTTTAACAGCCGGGCCAGGTCGACGGCGGCCAGTTCAAGGTCTAACCCCCGTTTGCCGCCGGAGATAAAAATCGTGTCGAATTGCTGCGCGCCGTCGTCGATCACGGTGGGCAGCAGTTTTTTCTGCCCCAGCGGGCTGATGCCGCCCACCAGATAGCCGGTTACGCGCTGGGCGATTTGCGGATCCGCCATATCGGCTTTTTTGGCGGCCAGCGCTTTGGCTACTTTTTTCAGATCCAGCTGACTGGCGACCGGGGTGACCGCCACCGCCAGCTGTTTGGCATCGCCGTTGAGCGATACCAGCAGGGTTTTGTAGACCTGCTGTTTGTCCAGCCCCAGCTTGCGGGCGGCTTCTTCGCCGAAATTGGTTTCATCTGCATCATGATGGTAGCTGTGAAGCGTAAAAGCGACTTTTTGCTTCTCAAGCAGTTTTACTGCGGGCGTCATAATGTACTGTCCTTGCTTCAAAAGGTAGCCGTATGGGCCTGTAACAAGTCGGGCAGGTTGTTTTCACCGTATAAATGCAGTGCGCCGACAGACACCACATAATTCCCCTGCGGCAGCGCAGCCAGTTGCTGCTGCCAGCGTTGATTCCGGTGATTCATCAGCATTTCCGTTATCTCGTTGCTGAAGGTGGGCGGCACGTTATCCGCCCAGGTCGGTTTGTGACTGAGCCACCAACTGACCATGGTTTGTAACAGGCGCGCGTTGGTATGCCAGTGGGTCAGCGTGTCTTCCAACAACGGCAGGCCGCCCTGCGGCAGTTGCAGCAGCATGTCGATCTGCGCCTGCTGGCCTTCCAGTTCGATGATATCCACCCCTTTGTCCCGGGCGGCGTTAATCAACTGGTAATCAATGCCGTAATCCGGACGCAGACCCAGCATCATGGCCTGACGCGCCTGTAACATCAGCGCTGCCTGCCAGGCCGGCACGCGATCAAGGCTGTCGTAGTTGAACGATAATTCACGGCATAACCGCTGCAAGCGCTGCAACGTGGCGTCGTCCAGACGCTCCGCTAGCGGCGGTTCGGCGCCTACTGGGTCAAACGGCGAATCGCCGCCGGAAATGTCGGCCTCCACGATCAGCGCCGTCGCCTGCTCCAACCGTGCCAGCAATTCAGGCGGTAGAGGAAACATATCCACCGTACCCATGTGAATACTGCCCACCAAATGGAACCGGCGTTGATTGACGAGCTCGACGTCCAACGCCGGGTAACGGTAACCCGCGGGCGAGAGAAGGCCGAGGAACGTTGCAATCTGGTGTATCAACCGTTTCATATCGACGTCTCCGGTAGTGGCGACTCAGGACGTTATCCTGCAATCGGGCGTCGCGCAGTTGCAGGACGTGCGTTTTCGCGTCGTCAGGTCTCTATGCTAAACGGTTCAGCCAGCAAGTTGTATCGCTAATTAGGAATGCGTTCGCTAAGTGCCGCAGGACGTAAGCGGTGGAAAGCGGCGCGATGTCCAGGAGGGAACACCGCGCCGTGGTAGAAAGCCGAACTCAGTCGCGTCTGGCTGGCGCGTCGGCTGGGGTGAAACGCAGCAATCGGTTGGCGTTGCTCACCACGGTAATGGATGAGAGCGCCATGGCCGCTCCCGCTACCACCGGGCTTAGCAGGGTGTCGGTCAACGGGTAGAGCACACCGGCGGCGATTGGAATGCCAAGCGTGTTGTAGACAAAGGCCCCCAACAGGTTCTGCTTCATGTTGCTCAGCGTGGCGCGGGAAAGCGCCAGCGCATCGGCGACGCCGTGCAAACTGTGGCGCATCAGCGTCATGGCGGCGGTTTCCACGGCGATATCGCTGCCGCCGCCCATGGCGATCCCCACGTCGGCCTGCGCCAGCGCCGGCGCGTCGTTGATACCGTCGCCAATCATGGCGACCCGTTTTCCCAGTGATTGCAGATGGCGAATGGCGTCCGCTTTGCCGTCCGGCAGTACCCCGGCGATGATCTGATCGATGCCGGCTTCGCGGGCAATGGCCTGGGCCGTCGTCGGATTATCGCCGGTCAACATCACCAACTGATAGCCCTGACGGTGCAGCCGTTGTAATGCGCTGATGCTGTCCTGACGCAGGGTGTCCTGCACTGAAAACAGCGCCGCCACCTGACCGTTCGCTACCAGCAGCACCGGCGTCATGCCGAGCGCCGACTGGTTCTCCAGCCAGTCGCGCGGCGAGTTTTCGCCGCCAGCCAGCGGGATCTGGTGCTGCGCCAGCAGCGCCGGGTTGCCGAGCAGCAGCGACGCGCCGTCGACCTGACCGCTGACGCCCAAACCGGGCAGGGTGCGGAATTGCGTGACGTCGCCCAGTTCTACGCCATCAGCTCGCTGAACAATCGCCAGCGCCAGCGGGTGGCTGGCTCCCTGTTCCAGCGACGCGGCCCAGCGCAGCGCCTGCGATTCGCTGATATCGCCAAAGGTGTGGATCGCCACTACGCGCGGTTTGCCTTCCGTCAACGTTCCGGTTTTATCGAATACCAGCACGTCAAGCTGGCTGGCTTGTTGCAGCGCATCGGCGTCCCGCACCAGTACGCCCAGCTCAGCAGCCCGCCCGACGCCGGAGATAATCGACATCGGCGTCGCCAGCCCCAGCGCGCAAGGACAGGCGATGATCAGCACCGTAGTCACAATCACCAGCGTGTACACGATATGGGGCGCCGGGCCGACAACGTACCAGATGGCGCCGCTCAGCAGCGCTATCGCCACTACCACCGGTACGAAGACGGCGGAAATCCGGTCGGCCAACTGGCCTATCGCCGGTTTGCTGCTCTGCGCCTGGCGCACCAGATGAATGATGCGCGCCAGCGTGGTCTGATTACCGATCGCGCCTGCACGTAACGTGGCGCTGCCGTCCTGCACCTGGGTTCCGGCGTGCACCTTGTCGCCGGCCGCTTTCTGTTGCGGGATCGGCTCGCCGGTGAGCATGGCTTCGTCAATCCACAGCTCCCCCTGTTCAAGCAGGCCATCCACCGGAATGCGGTCGCCGGTGGTCAGCCGCAGCGCCATGCCGGTTTGCACCTCTGCCAGCGGAATAACGCGGTCGCCTTGCGGCGTCACCAGCCGCGCGGTCGGCGGCGTCAAATCCAGCAGGCGTTCCAGCGCCTGAGAGGAACGCTGACGGGCACCTTGTTCCAGAGCGTGGCCGAGATTGATCAGGCCGATAATCATGGCGCTGGCTTCGTAATAAAGATGACGCGCTTCCATCGGGAACCACGCCGGCCACAGGTTGACGGTAATGGAGTAAAGCCAGGCGGCGCCGGTGCCGAGCGCGACCAGCGTATCCATGGTCGCGCTGCGGTTTATCAGGCTACGCCAGGCATTGCGATAGAAATGCCCGCCGGCGGCGATCATGACCGCCAGCGTCAGCCCACCGACCAATAACCACCCGGAGCGGTTGTCGTCGGTGAGCATCATGTTATCGCCGATCATACCCCAGACCATCAGCGGGATACCGAGCGCCAGCCCCAGTGCGGCCTGCCAGCGAAAACGTCGGATAGCCTGACGAGACGTTTGCTCCTGCCGGGCGCGCCGCTCGGCTTCATCAAGAATGATTTCTGCGCCGTAGCCTGCGTTTTGTACTGCATCGATCAGCGCCTGATGCGGCATGTCGCCGCTGACCAGCGCGCTGCGCTCGGCCAGATTGACGCGCGCCTGCGTAACGCCGGGGACGCTTTGCAGCGCCCGCTGTACCCGGCTGACGCAACTGGCGCAGCTCATGCCGCTCAGCAACAGTTGGACGCTGTCGTTATCATGAACGCTGTCGTTATCATGAACGTTGCTGATGTCATGAATGCCGCCGTTATCATGAATACGGTTGCCATCATCATGGGCGACGTTGTCATCATGAACGGTGTTTGCCGGAACCGGGTTGAAAGCCGCTGACAGCCTGTCCGGCGAGGAGGCGTGGGGTGTCAGCGGCTCAGATTTTGGGAGGGTGTTCTCCTGCGCCAGCGTGGCATGAAAACCGGCTTGTTCGATCGCCTGCACCAGCGCCAGTGGTTCGGCATCGCCATAGACTGCCGCCTGTTGTAGGGTAACGTCCGTCGCCGCTACGCCTGGCACCGCTTGCAGCGCTTTGCGGGTCGATGCGACGCAATGCTGGCAGTTGAGGCCGGAGAGCTGCAAGGTGATATTCGGCACGGTAGCTGGGCTGGCTTCATAGCCGGCGGCTTCGATTGTCGCTACCAGCGACTGGCTATCGGCTTCGCCGGTGACGTTGGCGTATTTCAGCGATACATCAGCCTGTTCCACATCCGGGCGGGCTTCCAGGGCTTTTTTTACCCTGCCGACGCAGTGTTCGCAGGATAATCCCTGCAATGAAAGCAGTATGGTTTGCGACATAATAATATTCCTCAGTGATCACAGCCGAACGTCAAAGACATTGACCGCAAGCGTGATTTTGATTAGTTCTAAGCACTACCTGAAGCGTAAACCTTCCAGCAAGGGAAGGGTCAAGGGGGAATCATGAATATCAGCGATGTGGCGAAAAAAACCGGGCTGACCAGCAAGACCATCCGTTTCTATGAAGAAAAAGGGCTGATGACGGCGCCGCTGCGATGTGAAAATGGTTACCGCAGTTATGATCTCCACCATATTGAGGAACTGACCTTGTTGCGTCAGGCGCGTCAGGTGGGGTTCACGCTGGAGGAGTGCCGCGAACTGGTGACGTTGTTCAATGACCCGCTACGGCACAGCGCCGACGTTAAGGCGCGTACATTGCAGAAAGTGGACGATATCGAACAGCAGATCGAGGAACTCAAGGCGATGCGTCAGCGTCTGCTTGCGCTGGCGGAGTCCTGCCCCGGCGACAGTAGCGCCGAGTGCCCGATCATTACTCAACTGGCGGGCTGCTGCCACGCATCGTCAGGAGAGCATGGCAAGCATTAGCGGCTATTAGTGTCCATCAACGGTGTGTTCATCAACGGTTAGTGTTCATAAACGGTTAGTGTCCATTAGCGGTGATGCCATCTAACGGTTATGTCATCGGATAGCGGCAACGTCGCGTATCAACGAAATGCACGCCCCGGCGTATCAGGTACGCGGCCGCACCCGCAGCGTAATCCCTTCCACGGCGACAATCTCCACCACCGTACCGGCGGGTAAATCCTGTTCCGCTTGTACCCGCCAACTGCTGTCGCCGATGTTGACCCGACCGAAGCCGTTAACCAACGGTTCGGTCAGCGTGGTATGCAGACCAATCAATTGCTGTCCGCGCTGGTTGAGCACCGGGGGCGGTTGCTTTTCGATGCGCCGACGCAGCCACTGCCACCACAGCAGCGCCGCCACCACCGTCAGCACGGCGAAGGCGATGCATTGCCATGTCCAGTCCAACGGCAACAGCCAGGCGAGGATCCCGGTAAGCAGCGCGGCGATGCCGCTCCACAGCAGATAACCGCCGGCGCCCAGCATTTCCGCCGCCAGCAGCAAGCCGCCGAGCGATAGCCAGAACCAGTGGGCGTTTTCCAGCACCAGCGCGATCATGATTACTTTCTCCGGTCCGCCTGGCTCTCTTTAATCAGCTCGCTGATGCCGCCGATGGTGCCCATCAGGTTGCTGGCGTCGAGCGGCATCATAATGACTTTGCTGTTGCCGGCGGCGCCGATGGTCTGCAACGCGTCGGTGTATTTCTGCGCCACGAAGTAGTTGATGGCCTGAATGTTGCCGGCGGCGATCGCTTCGGACACCATCTGGGTGGCGCGGGCTTCAGCCTCGGCGGCGCGCTCGCGGGCTTCCGCTTCGAGGAAGGCGGATTGACGTTCCCCCTCGGCTTTAAGAATTTGCGCCTGCTTTTCCCCTTCGGCTTTCAGGATGGCTGCCTGCCTGATCCCTTCCGCTTCGAGAATATCAGCACGTTTGGTACGTTCCGCCTTCATCTGGGCGTTCATTGAGGCGATCAGTTCGGCGGGCGGGCGCACGTCGCGGATTTCAATACGGGTGACCTTGATGCCCCACGGGTTGGTGGCTTCATCCACGATATGCAGCAGCCGGGTGTTGATGCTATCGCGCTGGGACAGCATTTCATCCAGTTCCATCGAGCCGAGTACAGTACGGATGTTGGTCATGGTCAGGTTGATGATGGCCAGTTCCAGATTGCTGACTTCATAGGCGGCGCGTGGTGCGTCCACCACCTGAATAAAGCAGACGGCGTCGATGGTGACGTTGGCGTTGTCCTTGGAGATAATTTCCTGTGAGGGAATTTCCAGCACTTGCTCCATCATATTGATCTTGCGGCCAATTCGGTCCATGAACGGCACCACCAGATTCAGACCGGGCATCAGAGTGCGGGTGTAGCGGCCAAAACGTTCGACTGTCCACTGGTAGCCCTGCGGCACGATCTTGATGCCGGACCAGACAATCACCAGCGCAACGACAATCAGAACCGGAATAAATGTCAGCATGTGCTTTGCTCTCCATGGTTTTTTCCTGTGGAAAGTGTAACGCAGGATGTGGTGACTGGCGTAATAAAGTTGCGGGCGAACAAGGGATTATGCGAACCCGCACGGAAAGCGGGCTGCAATGGCCGGGAGGCGGTTACATATCCAGTTCGATATCGTCCAGCGGCATACAACAGCAGGGCAGAATTTCGTCCTGTTGCACACAGGCCAGCGGCGTTTCCCGGTAGGCGACCTTGCCTTTGGTCAACCGTAACCGGCAGGCACCGCAATAACCGGAACGACACTGATATTCGACCGGCACCCGCTGGGATTCGAGCACTTCCAGCAAGGAGGTGTGTTCATCGGAGCAGAGCAACTGCGCCCCGGAGAGGCGCAGTGTGATGGTGGGAGCGGTCATCGTGGTTATAAATAATGTAGTTACAGCTGGAAGTCGCTGAGGTCGTCGGTGTTGATTTCCGCGTCAATCTGGCCGACCAGGTAGGAGCTTACCTCCACTTCCTGCGGCGCCACCTGCACGTTGTCCGATACCAGCCAGGCATTGATCCAGGGAATCGGGTTGGTGCGGGTTTCAAACGGCAACGGCAACCCCACCGCCTGCATACGGATGTTGGTGATGTACTCCACGTACTGGCACAGGATGTCCTTGTTCAGGCCGATCATCGAGCCGTCGCGGAACAGGTATTCCGCCCACTCTTTCTCCTGCTGGGCAGCCAGCACGAACAGGTCGTAGCACTGCTGCTGACACTCTTCCGCCACTTTAGCCATTTCCGGGTCGTCCTGACCGGCGCGCATCAGGTTAAGCATGTGTTGGGTGCCGGTGAGATGCAGCGCTTCGTCACGGGCGATCAGCTTGATGATCTTGGCGTTGCCTTCCATCAATTCGCGCTCGGCGAAGGCGAAGGAGCAGGCGAAGCTGACGTAGAAGCGGATGGCTTCCAGCGCGTTGACGCTCATCAGGCACAGGTAGAGTTTTTTCTTCAACTCATACACGTTGATGTTCACGGTCTTGCCGTTGACCTGATGGGTGCCTTCTCCCAGCAAATGGTAGTAGCTGGTCAGTTCAATTAGCTCGTCGTAGAACCCGGAGATGTCCTTCGCCCGTTTGAGGATTTCCTCATTGGTGACGATATCGTCAAACACGATCGACGGATCGTTGACGATATTGCGGATGATATGGGTATAGGAACGAGAGTGGATGGTTTCCGAGAACGCCCAGGTTTCCACCCAGGTTTCCAGCTCCGGGATGGAGATCAGCGGCAGCAGCGCGACGTTAGGGCTGCGGCCCTGAATGGAATCCAGCAGCGTTTGGTATTTCAGGTTGCTGATAAAAATGTGTTTTTCGTGTTCCGGCAATGCCTGATAGTCGATACGGTCGCGGGAGACATCCACCTCTTCCGGGCGCCAGAAGAACGAAAGCTGTTTTTCGATCAGCTTTTCGAAAATTTCATATTTTTGCTGGTCATAACGCGCCACGTTGACCGGCTGGCCGAAGAACATGGGTTCCAGCAACTGATCGTTTTTATTCTGTGAAAAAGTGGTATAGGCCATGGTTTCTCCAAACAAGCCAACAGCGCGACCTGTAAGGCGGCGCTGTTAAACTTTTGGCAACCCAAACGGGTTGCGTCGTCTCTGCGTCAGGCGCTATTGGCAGGGCAGCGACGACAGGATTAGGAATATCGTCATGCCGGGGAAATCCGCTATCACGGATTTCCCCGGCGTCGTGCTTAGATCTTGCAGGCGCCGCTTTCGCAGCCGTCATCCTGCGGCGCGGTGTCGAGCAGGTCATCCTGCGCGTCTTCGGCGCCGTCGCGGGTGTTTTGATAGTACAGGGTTTTCAACCCGAACTTATACGCCGTGAGCAGATCTTTCAGCAACTGGGTCATCGGCACTTTTCCTGACGGGAAACGCGCCGGATCGTAGTTGGTGTTGGAGGAAATCGCCTGATCGACGAATTTCTGCATCAGGCCCACCAGTTGCAGGTAACCGTCGTTGGACGGCATGTCCCACAGCAGCTCGTAGGCGTCTTTCAGCGTTTCGTATTCCGGCACCACCTGACGCAGGATACCGTCTTTCGACGCTTTAACGCTGATATGACCGCGCGGCGGCTCAATACCGTTGGTGGCATTGGAGATCTGCGACGAGGTTTCAGACGGCATCAGCGCCGACAGCGTGGAGTTGCGCAGGCCATAAGTCTGGATGTCTTTGCGCAGCGCTTCCCAGTCATGGTGCAGTGGTTCGCTGCAGATACTGTCCAGATCGCGCTTGTAGCTGTCGATCGGCAAAATGCCCTGCGAATAGGTGGTTTCGTTAAACCACGGGCAGGCACCCTGTTCGCGCGCCAGTTGGTTCGAGGCTTTCAGCAGATAGTACTGAATCGCTTCGAAGGTGCGGTGCGTCAGGTTGTTGGCGCTGCCGTCGGAGTAGCGTACGCCGTGTTTCGCCAGATAGTAAGCGAAGTTGATCACGCCGATGCCCAGCGTACGACGGCCCATCGCACCGCGTTTGGCGGCCGGAATCGGGTAGTCCTGATAGTCGAGCAGGGCATCCAGGGCGCGTACCGCCAATGTCGCCAGCTCTTCCAGTTCGTGCAGCGAACTGATGGCGCCCAGGTTGAAGGCCGACAGGGTGCAAAGCGCGATTTCGCCGCTTTCGTCGTTGACGTCTTCCAGCGGTTTGGTCGGCAGCGCGATTTCCAGACACAGGTTGGACTGGCGCACCGGTGCGACCAGCGGATCAAACGGGCTGTGCGTGTTGCAGTGGTCGACGTTCTGAATATAGATACGGCCGGTGGAGGCGCGTTCCTGCATCATCAACGAGAACAGTTCCGCCGCCTTGAGCTGCTTCTTGCGGATGCTGTCGTCCTGCTCATATTTCACGTACAGGCGCTCGAATTCATCCTGATTGGTGAAGAAGGCGTCGTACAACCCCGGCACGTCGGACGGGCTGAACAGCGTGATGTCTTCGCCTTTGACCAGACGCTGGTACATCAGCTTGTTGAGCTGTACGCCGTAGTCGAGGTGACGCACGCGGTTGCCTTCCACGCCGCGGTTGTTTTTCAGCACCAGCAGGCTTTCCACTTCCAGATGCCACAGCGGGTAGAACAGCGTAGCCGCACCGCCGCGCACCCCGCCCTGAGAGCAGGATTTCACCGCGGTCTGGAAATGTTTGTAGAACGGAATACAGCCGGTGTGGAACGCTTCGCCGCCGCGGATCGGGCTGCCCAGCGCACGGATACGGCCGGCGTTGATGCCGATGCCGGCGCGCTGGGAGACGTATTTCACGATCGCACTGGAGGTGGCGTTGATGGAATCCAGGCTGTCGCCGCACTCGATCAGCACGCAGGAGCTGAACTGGCGGGTAGGGGTACGCACGCCGGACATGATCGGCGTCGGCAGCGAAATTTTGAACGTCGATACCGCGTCATAGAAGCGTTTTACATAGTCCAGACGGGTTTCGCGCGGGTAACCGGAGAACAGGCAGGCGGCGACCAGAATATACAGGAACTGGGCGCTTTCGTAGATGTCACCGGTCACGCGGTTTTGTACCAGATATTTCCCTTCCAGCTGTTTTACCGCTGCGTAGGAGAAATTCATGTCACGCCAGTGATCGATGAAAGCGTCCATCTGAGCAAATTCTTCTTCCGTGTAGTCTTCCAGCAAATGGCGATCGTATTTTCCCATTTCGACCATTTTTATTACGTGGTCGTGCAACTTTGGCGGTTCGAACTGGCCGTAGGCTTTCTTGCGCAGATGGAAGATAGCCAGACGTGCGGCCAGATACTGGTAGTCCGGGCTTTCGCGGGAGATCAGGTCGGCGGCGGCCTTGATGATGGTTTCGTGGATATCGGCGGTCTTGATGCCGTCGTAGAACTGGATGTGAGAACGTAGTTCTACCTGAGAAACCGAGACATTGTGTAACCCTTCTGCTGCCCAGGTAATTACCCGGTGGATTTTGTCCAGGTTGATGCGTTCTTTACTGCCATCGCGTTTGGTAACAAGCAGACTCTGGTTCATGTGGCGTAGCACCTGTTTTTTTGACACGTATTTTGTTTTGCCTGGCCCACCCGCTTTTTTATTCACAAAAAACGCCAATAAAAAAATAGTGTTTTCTGTCAGAAGTAAACACTATATATAGGGGGTGGAGCGGTTTTTGATAACAAGATAATGTGAAAATTTCCGCATTGCAAGTGAGCAAAACGGCCCACTCTTGTGGATAACATAGGGAATAAATGTTACAAGCGCGCTAAATCCCAGCCACTACGCGGCTTCCTTTTTTGTCAACCTCGGGGGGAGAAAAAATAAAAAAATTGATCAACCGCCGGTTTCTTATCCGGAGGCAAAACTATCTGCCTGATCAAAACAGTGTTTCAGACAAATAATTAAGAATTGTCTGAGATTGATATGTCGTCAGACAACGAATGAAGCGTGGTTTATGCCTGAAAACTTATTCTCTGGCGATAAAAAAGCCGGTGGTTTTATCCACCGGAATGGGGTGATTGGGAAACTGGAGAGGTCGATCTGTGTCTGACCGGCTCAGCCAAGGTGTGAGGTATGGATCATCCAAGGTGTGAGGTATGGATCATATAGTTGACGTCGACATTCGCGCCGAGCCGGAAGCTGTCCAGCAGCGGGTTATAGTGCAGACCGATCATATGGCGCTCGCGCAGCGGCGTCTGGTCCACCCAGTCCAGCAGTTCCGCCGGGCGGATGAATTTTTTGATGTCGTGCGTGCCGCGCGGCACCATCCTGGTCAGGTATTCCGCGCCGACGATCAGCATCAGCCAGGCCTTGGCGTTACGGTTGATGGTCGAGAAAAAGACATGGCCGCCGGGTTTGACCAGCCGGGCGCAGGCCAACACCACTGAGCGCGGGTCCGGCACATGCTCCAGCATTTCCATGCAGGTCACCACGTCGTAGGCGCCGGCATGGGCGTCTGCGTGGGCTTCCACCGTCTCCTGCACGTAACTGACCTGAACACCGCTTTCCAGCGCGTGCAGCCGGGCCACCTGCAAAGGTTCGCCGCCCATATCCAGTCCGGTGACGTGCGCGCCTTCCCGCGCCATGCTTTCGGCCAGAATGCCGCCACCGCAGCCGACATCCAGCACCTGTTTGCCGAAAATACCGCCGGCGCGTTCGAGAATGTAGTTCAGGCGCAGCGGGTTGATCCGGTGCAACGGCTTGAATTCGCCTTCCAGATCCCACCAGCGCGAGGCGACGGCTTCAAATTTGGCGATTTCATCGTGGTCGACGTTCGGGGTCGGGGCGGATGCCTTCAGCACATCAGGATTAGCGGCGCCGGCGTTTGCGGCATCTGTGTTCATGGCGTCTGTGTTCATGGAGAGCGATCACCTTTCATCAATATTGACTGGGGCGAGTATAACGAGCGGGAGGCGCTTGTTGTAGTCGCTAACGCGTGTTGTCGTCATTAACGATAGCGTCGTGGTTTTCGCGCCTTGTGATGGCGGTAACATTACGGTAACAAAACGCGAGGCGCCTCCATAAAGAAGCGTCAGGAAACCGGTGCGAAGTTTCCCCTGAAACCCCGGTTTATGATATGATTTTCCACCTTTTAAAATCGGGTAGATGTGAATAGAGGGATAGCGGCTCCATGAGCGACCTAGCCAGAGAAATTACACCGGTCAACATCGAGGAAGAGCTGAAAAGTTCATATCTGGATTACGCCATGTCCGTCATCGTCGGGCGTGCGTTACCGGACGTTCGCGATGGTCTTAAGCCGGTACACCGCCGCGTGCTGTACGCGATGAGTGTGCTGGGTAACGACTGGAACAAGCCTTATAAGAAATCGGCCCGTGTAGTCGGGGACGTTATCGGTAAATATCACCCGCATGGTGATAGTGCGGTCTACGACACTATCGTGCGTATGGCTCAGCCGTTCTCGCTGCGATACATGCTGGTGGACGGCCAGGGCAACTTCGGTTCCATCGACGGCGACTCCGCCGCGGCGATGCGTTATACCGAAGTGCGCATGTCGAAGATCGCCCACGAACTGCTTTCCGATCTGGAGAAAGAGACGGTGGATTTTGTGCCTAACTATGACGGCACAGAACAGATCCCGGACGTGATGCCCACCCGTATCCCGAATCTGCTGGTCAACGGTTCTTCCGGGATTGCGGTGGGGATGGCGACCAACATTCCGCCCCACAACCTGTCTGAAGTGATTGACGGTTGTCTGGCCTATATCGATGATGAAAACATCAGCGTCGAAGGGCTGATGACCCATATTCCAGGGCCGGACTTCCCGACCGCCGCCATCATCAACGGCAAACGGGGTATTGAAGAAGCCTACCGCACCGGCCGCGGCAAAGTGTATATCCGCGCCCGCGCCGAAGTCGAAGCGGATGCCAAATCCGGCCGTGAAACTATCATCGTGCATGAAATCCCTTACCAGGTGAACAAGGCGCGACTGATTGAAAAGATCGCCGAACTGGTAAAAGAAAAGCGCATTGAAGGCATCAGCGCGCTGCGCGACGAGTCCGATAAAGACGGCATGCGCATCGTGATTGAAATCAAGCGCGATGCGGTGGGCGAGGTGGTGCTCAACCATCTGTATTCTCAGACCCAGATGCAGGTGTCGTTCGGCATCAACATGGTGGCGCTGCATCAGGGCCAGCCGAAGCTGATGACCCTAAAGGAAATTCTGTCGGCGTTTGTCCGTCACCGTCGCGAAGTGGTGACGCGTCGTACCATTTTCGAACTGCGCAAAGCGCGCGAACGGGCTCATATCCTGGAAGGGCTGGCGATTGCGCTGGCGAATATCGACCCGATCATCGAACTGATCCGTCATGCGTCGACCCCGGCCGACGCCAAAGCCGCGCTGGTGGCGCAGGCGTGGGCGCTGGGCGGCGTGGCCGCCATGCTGGAACGCGCCGGCGATGACGCCGCGCGTCCGGAATGGCTGGAGCCGGAGTTCGGCATCCACGATGGCTACTATCACCTGACCGAGTTGCAGGCGCAGGCGATTCTGGATCTGCGTTTGCAGAAACTGACCGGTCTGGAACATGAAAAACTGCTGGATGAGTACAAGGAATTGCTGGCGCAGATCGCCGAATTGCTGTTCATCCTGCGCAGCCCCGAACGTCTGATGGAAGTGATCCGTGAAGAGCTGGTAGCGATTCGTGAACAGTATAACGACGCGCGCCGCACCGAGATCACCCACAACAGCGCCGACATCAATATTGAAGATCTGATCTCCCAAGAGAACGTGGTGGTGACCTTGTCGCATCAGGGTTACGTCAAGTATCAGCCGCTGAGCGACTATGAAGCTCAGCGTCGTGGCGGCAAAGGTAAATCGGCCGCCCGCATCAAGGAAGAAGATTTCATTGATCGGCTGCTGGTGGCGAATACCCACGACACCATTCTGTGCTTCTCCAGCCGTGGCCGTCTCTACTGGCTGAAGGTTTATCAGTTGCCGGAAGCGAGCCGCGGCGCTCGCGGTCGTCCGATCATCAACCTGCTGCCGCTGGAGCCGGATGAGCGTATCACCGCCATTCTGCCGGTACGCGAGTACGAAGAGGGCATGAACGTGTTCATGGCCACGGCTAGCGGCACCGTGAAGAAGACCGCGTTGACCGAGTTTAGCCGTCCGCGCAGCGCCGGTATCATCGCCGTTAATCTCAACGACGGCGACGAACTGATTGGCGTCGACCTGACCGACGGTAGCAACGAGGTGATGCTGTTCTCCGCCGAAGGTAAGGTGGTGCGTTTCTCCGAATCGGCTGTGCGTACCATGGGACGTACCGCTACCGGGGTGCGCGGCATCAACCTGCAGGACGACGATCGGGTGGTGTCGCTGATTGTGCCGCGCGGCGAAGGCGATATTCTGACCGTGACGCAGAATGGCTTCGGCAAGCGTACCGCCGTTACCGAGTATCCGGTGAAATCCCGTGCTACCAAAGGCGTTATCTCTATCAAGGTGAGCGAGCGCAACGGTAAGGTGGTCGGTGCGGTGCAGGTCGACTCCGCCGATCAGATCATGATGATCACCGATGCCGGTACGCTGGTGCGTACTCGGGTATCCGAGGTCAGCATCGTTGGCCGTAATACCCAAGGCGTGACGTTGATCCGCACCGCCGAGGACGAGCAAGTGGTTGGCCTGCAGCGCGTGGCTGAACCGGTGGAAGACGATGAGCTCGACAGCGTGGTGCCGGTTGACGGTGAGCTGCCGGAAGAGGACATCGATGAACCGGAGAACGATGACGATACGCCGGCAGACGATGAATAATCCCTTCATCCGTCGGTGATGACCGACCAGAGCCAGCGCCCGATGCGCTGGCTTTTTTTATGCAGGATCGGTACTGTATCGACTGACCCCTATCTGATTTTCCCTTGCTGACAACCTTTACGGTATGCCTTTGAAAGTTATCGCTTCTTTTCAGACCACCCTTAAAGTCTCCCGGTATATGTTCCGGGCGCTGGCGACCACGCTGTGGATTCTGGGCGCACTGATTTCGGTTTTTTACGTGAACAAGGAACTGAATCAGCGGGAATCGCACCTGCGACAGATTTTCTCCCTCAATTTCGAACAATCGCTGGGGTATATTCGCCATACCACCGATGTGGCGCGCGAGCTGCGGTACATTGCTGCTAACCGCCTCAGCACGCCTGTCGCACCGCGGGAACGCAGCACCGCTAAAAAAACGCCGTCCGCCATTTATCCGCTGTCGTCCACTTTTGACTGTAGCGAACAATATGAGAAGAACCCTGCTCAATTGCAGTCGCTGACCGGCTTTTTCGATCAATGGCATGATGATTTCTCGTCGGTCTATGACCTTAATCGCATCTTTTTTGTCGACAGCAGCCAGCAGTGTATTGTCGATTTTGGCATTCGCAATCAGTCGCTGGATAGCGACAGCTTGATGAAGAGCGTGCAGGAGCGATTGCAGAATCAGAAGTCCAACCGGGCGGGGAATCGTCGCGAGGAGAGCCTGTTCTGGGTGATGCCTGGCCCGACGCCGGACTCGGGGTATCTGTACGCGTTGACGCCGGTGTATGTGGATAACCGTTTGGTGACCATGATGGGGATCGAACAGACTATCCGGCTGGATGACTTTATGTTGAATGGCGACCTGCCGTTCAGTGTCAGATTACTGGATCAGAATGATCGGGCTCTGTTGCAGTTTACCGACAGCCAGTCCGGCAATAGCCTCAGCCATTACCCGGATTCGAACAACTACTTTGGCTACAGCGATGGCTACGGGGCCTTATTGATGAAAAAGGCGCTGCCGCCTACGTCGATGACAGTGGTGTATTCGCTGCCGCTGGAAGTGATTCTGATGTCGCTCAATACGCTGATTATCAATATCGCGTTGTTGAATCTGGCATCGGCTATCTGTCTGTTTTTACTGACCCGGCTGTTTGAGCGAAAAATTTTTCTGCCGGCGGAGCGCAACGCGCTCCAGCTGGAAGAGAACGAACAGTTCAACCGCAAAATTGTGGCGTCGGCGCCGGTGGGCATCTGCATTCTTAGGATCAGCGACGGCACCAATATTATCAGCAACGAACTGGCGCATAACTACCTCAGCCTGCTGACGTATGAAGACCGGGTGCGTATTGTGCGCATCATCTGCGAGCAGCAATCCAAATCGCTGGATGTGGTGACCGGGCGCAATCACCATCTGCAAATTAGCTTTGTACACTCGCGCTACCGCAACGAAAACGTGGCTATCTGCGTGCTGCTCGACGTCAGCGCCCGGGTGCGCATGGAAGAGTCGTTGCAGGAGATGGCTAACGCCGCCGAGCAGGCCAGCCAGTCCAAATCGATGTTTCTGGCGACTGTCAGCCATGAATTACGCACGCCGCTGTACGGCATCATCGGCAATCTGGATTTATTGCAAACGAAATCGTTGCCATCGGATGCCAACCGGCTGGTGACGGCGATGCAAAACTCTTCGGCGCTGCTGCTGAAGATCATCAGCGACATTCTTGATTTCTCCAAGATTGAGTCGGAACAGCTGAAGATAGAACCTGGTGAATTCGCGCCGCGCGAGGTGATAAACCATATCGTGAGTAACTACCTGCCGCTGGTGGTGAAAAAGCGGCTGGTGCTGTATTGCTATATCGACCCTAACGTACCCTTCCGGCTGCTGGGCGATGCGGTGCGGTTGCAGCAGGTGTTGAGCAATTTGCTCAGTAATGCCATCAAGTTTACCGATACAGGCTGTATCGTGTTCCAGGTGGCGTGCTGCGATGACGGGTATCTGGTGTTCAAGATGCGGGATACCGGCGTCGGTATCGATACCCGCGCGGTGATGAAATTGTTTGATCCCTTCTTTCAGGCCGGGACTGGGGTGCAGCGTCACTTTCAGGGAACCGGGCTGGGGCTGGCGATTTGTGAAAAGCTGGTCAGCCTGATGGATGGGGATATCACCATTGAATCCGAACCGGGGCTTGGCAGCGAGTTCGGCATTCGTATTCCGCTTTATCGCGCTCACTACCCGCAGACGTTGCAGGTGCCGGATTTGCAGGGGAAAACCTGCTGGTTACAGATTCGCAATGCGCAGATGGAACGCTATCTGCTGGGGTTGCTGAATGCCTGTGGTCTGGATGCGCGGCGTTACGAAGACGGGCAGCTTGTCAGTAGAGATGACGTGATGATTTCTGATCATGTGCCGGATACGCTGCCAAATGCGCACGCCTGTGTGGAGATTAGCGGTATGCAGGCAGGTGCCGCACAGGAGGTTCGGGCGGGTTACTGGCTGTACAGTACGGCCGCGCTGCATGAATTGCCGGTGTTGCTGCAACGTATTTATCGGGGTGAGGATGAATTGTCCACGGCGGCGCTGTCCCTGCCATCGGTCAGTTACAATCGCAGCGAAAACAGCGATATTCGCCTTCTGGTGGTGGATGACCACCCGATTAACCGTCGTTTGCTAGCCGATCAACTCGGTTCGCTGGGATATCAGGTCATTACGGCCAATGACGGGTTGGATGCACTGGACGTACTGGCGAAGAATCCGGTGGATATTATCCTGACCGACGTCAACATGCCGAATATGGACGGTTATCGCTTTACCCAGCGGCTGCGGGAAATGGAGCAGACTTTACCGGTGATTGGCGTCACCGCCAATGCGCTGGCGGAAGAGCGGCAGCGCTGTCTGCAGGCCGGTATGGATAACTGTTTGTCCAAACCGGTGACGCTGGATACGTTACAGCAGTCGTTGTCGTATTACAGTAATTTGGTCAGGCAGAACAAGTCGGTTCAGTCGTAAGCCAGGCCAGTTTGGGTGAGGAAGGCCGGCGAGCAGATTACCCGCTCGCCGGCAAGAGCATTACTCTTTGTCAGACGGCGACACGCCGACGGAAGAGAGGTAGTTCAACAGGGCGATATCGTTGTCCACGCCAAGTTTGGTCATGGCCGATTTCTTCTGGCTACTGATGGTCTTGATGCTGCGGTTGAGTTTTCTGGCGATTTCAGTGACCAGAAATCCTTCGGCAAACAGGCGCAAAACCTCGCTTTCCTTGGGAGACAGGCGTTTGTCGCCGTAACCGCTGGCGCTGATTTTTTCCAGCACTTTGCTGACGCTTTCCGGCGTGAATTTTTTGCCTTTCTGCAACGCGGCCAGCGCTTTGGGCAGGTCGGTCGGCGCGCCTTGTTTCAGGACAATCCCTTCGATATCCAGCTCCAGCACGGCGCTGAGAATAGCCGGATTATTGTTCATGGTCAGTACAATAATCGACAGGTGCGGAAAATGGCGCTTGATATATTTGATCAGGGTAATGCCGTCGCCGTATTTATCCCCTGGCATGGATAGATCGGTGATCAGGACATTGGCGTCCAGTTTGGGAAGATTGTTAATCAGGGCTGTCGAGTCTTCGAATTCACCCACGACGTTAACCCATTCGATTTGTTCCAGCGACTTTTTAATGCCAAACAAAACAATAGGATGGTCGTCTGCAATAATTACGTTTAGATTGCTCATTGTTTTTTACTCATATTGTTGGCCACCGGGCTGCAGCAATGCTGTGACAAAGCCTTCGATCTGCTGAAGGTTGGTTTCTATCTGCGCGCGATCCTGGGTGGTAATAAGCTTTTCCAGCGCTTCACATAACTGCTTGCCGGGATGAAGATTCAGCATGGCAAAGACACCTTTCAGGCGGTGTGCTGTTTGCGCAAGTGACAAAAAATCGCCATCTTGGGTCTCAGTATATAGTCTCTTTAAGTCCTCCGGTACTGTATCAACAAACAAGGAATAGTAGTCGCTATTGCGTAACTGACGGACATAGAAGCCGATATCGTCCTGTTCTTCAGGCAGGGTATCGTCCGGAGATGTCTCCAGTTGCTGTTCGATCAGTTTCAGCAGACCATCCAGCAGTAACTGGCTGATATTGTAGTTGGTACGCAGGCGGCGATGCCCCAGCGGCACCAGTAGAGTATCGTCACTGGTCACCAGCAAGGTATCGTCGGCTACCCGGCTGGGATCGTCGGTAATGGTGATTTCCGCATCCTGGCTCACCAGTCGTTCGTCGTATACCGCGACATCAGCACCCCAGTTATTCACCATGCGGCTGACAATAGTACGCACCTCATCCGAGGTAATGTTCAGGAGTAGCGTGATGTCGTCCAATAATTTCTCATCTTCTTCCGCAGGCAGCGGGTCCGGCTGCATTTTCAAGGTCAGCACGTACTGGGTGCCGAGTCCTGGTCGACTGTTGATTTGCAGTTGACCCCCCAGTTTGTTGCAAAGCTGATTGCATAGAAATAGGGTTAATCCGGAATTGTGCCGGAAGCGATCGGATAGCGGGGTGGTGGCGAACGGATGCACCAGATTGTCCCGTTCCATACCGGAAATATCGGTGCCGGTATCGCTGATGCGGATCAGCAACTGTTCAGGAGAGTGCGCCGAAGGTTCGCAGGACAGGGTGATCTTGCCGTAGTCGGTATTGGTGATGGAATAATCCAGCAGCAGCGACAGGGTTTTCTTCAGCAATTCGCTGTCGCCCAGATAGGTCTGGCGCGGGTCGAGCTTGTAGTGATTGAACAGTTTCAGCCCTTTTTGCTGGATGCGCGGCAGCAGTTCCAGCATCAAATCGTCGATCAGCGTTAGCGGCGAAAACGAATCATGGACCATATGCCATTCCACCGTTTCCAGCCGTGCCTGCAGGGCGATGTTTTCCATCAGGCGGATGGCGCCGCTGGCTTCGGCAATCAGCGCTTGAATCGTTTTCTGCTGTTCCGGCGGATTGTCGGTTTTGCGCAGCATCAGCGCCAACTGATGTACGGCGGACAGCGGTTGCTTAAATTCCTGGCTTAGGTTGCGGAACAGGCGTTTGCGAACTGAGACGTTTTTGTCGAATTCGCGCTGCGCCAGCTGCAGTTTTTTGGTAATCAATATCTCCTGATCCTGTTCGCGCAGCAGGAACAGGCACAGCGACGGCGTGTGTTGACTGTGGAAAACTCGCACTTCGTACATCTCGTTGTCCACCGTGGCTTGAATGACGCCCTGATGTTCCTCCGCCAGCGTGGAGATTTTCTTCAGGCTAAGGTGCGGGTACAACCTTTCCGCCAGCGCGTTCGCCACCATCACTTTATTGTTGCTGAAATCGTAAACCAGCACCCCTACCGGGATACGGCTGACGATCTCGCCGTACATCCGCTGCTGTTCTTTCAGGTGATGCGACAGGTCATCCTTTGGCCGGGCGTAGTAGCGCCGTAACGCGTAGAACCCCATCAGCGAGAGAGTCAGCAACGCCAGATTGAGCGCAATCACCCAGATGTTGTTGCGCAGCATGTCGGTTACCAACCGGCCCAGCGGAATGGCATAGACCAGTTTGATTGGCGAGTTCATCAACTGAGCCGATATTTCCAGCAGCGCGCCTTCGCGGCGAATATCGGTGGGGATATCGTTGTCCGCGTTGGCGTCGGCGTTTACCGGCGGTGTCTGCTGACGCAGCATGAAATTGTCTCGCGACATATTGCGCGGGATCAGATCGTTGATAGACAAGTCGAACGCAATGACGGTAGCCAGATGCCCGGGCTGATTGAACGTCGTGCGCAGGGTAAAGTAATAGTCGTTGTAAAAACGCAGTTTGCGCAAGGGAGAGAAGCTTTCCCGTTCATCCAGCGTGTTCGCCTGCTGCAGCATCTCGGTTTTGCGCGATTCCACCATCGATGAGAGGTAACTGCCGCGGAACTGTGACGAGATATCTTTCAGCGGCTGGGTGGATACCATGGTCAGGCTGTTGTCCTGCCCGTTGAGGTAGTACATCGAGTAGATATCGGTTTTCGCGCCCCACAATACGTCCAGATATTGCGATATCCGGTGCATGGCGCCGAGCGTGGTTTTGTCGTGTGGTCCGAAAATCAGGGCATCCGTTTTATGGCCGCTTTTCTCGACATAAAATACATTCGGCATCAGCGTAATCAGATTGATGTTGGGAGTGTCGGGCTGCGTCGGATCGCTGATCAGATTTTTGTAGATCTGATCGGTGAAGAAGCGGTAGGCGTCGATGCGCTTTTGCATTCCTTCCGCAATGTCCGTCAGCGCGGATTTTTTCTCCGTCATCCAGCTGTTGACGTAGTTATAGCTGTAGGCGCCGGTCATCAGCAGCAGCAACAGAATAAACAGCAGGAAAAAACGCACGATAGCCGCAGGCATGAAATCAGGCTCCTGATGAACGGGTAAGAAGACGGATACTGAGGCTGACAACCAGCAGCAACAGCGCGACACAGCCCAGAGCCAGCGACAGGCTGCTCCATTGTGCGATAAAGCCGGGCAGCGCCAGACCGGTCAGAATACCGGTATAACCGAGAGTGCTGACTGAAGCAACGGCCAGCCCGGCGGGCATGACTCGCTGTTTGCCTGCCACCGAGACGGACATCGCCGCGCCCGTGATGAAAAACGCCGCCCGTGTGGCGAACTGTAACGCTTTGTCGTCCGGTCGCTGTGACTGACCCGGCGTGGAGGAACTCAAGATTGAACTCATTGCTGAATAACTATCGTCGCTGAATCTGACAGAGGGGTATTTTTACCACAATTACGGCGTTTTATCGAAAGAGGATGTGTATCGCCGACAGAAAATGCGGGAAGGGTTCCATAATAAGCCGCACGGATAAAAAATGCCGGGACAAGCCCGGCAATAAGAAGGTAATTTATGATAAAGCGGAATGAATAATTTGATGATAGCGAAGAAATTCTAGAACTGTCGGTCGTAAGAATTTTGTCACTTAATGCTAATTTCATCGGGTTGCTTTTTCATTCTGTGCGGTGAACAACGTCAGAAAATATAAACGGGATGACATTATCGTAGATAAAGGAATTACGATATAGCCATCCCTCCGGGCGTTCGTTGAGCGCCGTGCTGGCTGGTCTGGCGTGTCTCTGGCCAAATATGCTGACATGACAATACGTTACCCGTCGTTATCTTTTGTCAAAAAATAAAATAAAAAGCGACGAAATCTTTTATACGGTGAATACTTTTTGTGGCATCAACCTGCAAATAAAAATGCATGATAAAGAATAAACTAACCCCTGCTTTTATTGTGGTTTAAGCGAGGGGGGTATTTGGCGTAGCGGCAACCCAGGATTGAAACGATGAATTATCGCAATGGTTTTGGGGGGCGCCGCAATTTGAGATAAACCTCCGTGGAGCTAGTGCCCACTTCTACGCGGCGTTATTCAGCCGCGGGCGCGTTCGGTTCGCCGGCAGGCGGTCGGGGAAAGGCCTAAACGTGGAAATAGCGGGTGGGTAAGCAGGTTATTACGGGGTAGGTATCAAGCTAATGACTTTTTTTTTGTAGGGATAGCCCCGTATAATTCCCTACTTTCAGTTAGGCTATGGGGTGAATGTGCAGCAATTTTCTGACCTGCTGCGCCAGATGCATCAGGCGCTCAACGAACCCTTGCCTGAGCAGGCGGGCTTTCATGCAGTCACGTTGACCATGTCGTTACAGGACGGCTCGCCGTTGCTGGCGTGGCTGGCCTCGCAGCCTGTCTATCCGCAGTTTTACTGGCAGCATCGTCAGGACGATGAAGAGGCGGCGGTGTGTGGTCAGGTACGTGTGTTTGGCGATATCGCGCACGCTGAAGACTTCCTGCAACGCCACGATGTGGACGACAGCGTACGCCTCTGGGGATTGAATGCGTTTGAACAGCATCCGGCAGCGAAGACTAATTCCGCCGCCGCGTTTCTGTTTCTGCCACGCATCGCCCTGTTGCGGCAAGGGGGGCGCCTGCGCCTGCGGGTCAATCTGTGTAGTGATACCTCGCTGCGTGATGATGCGCGCGACGCACAGGATTTTCTGCGCCGGCTATTGCCGCCGCAGCCGTTGCCGACGCTGCATACCCGTATAGAAGCTACCCGCCATTGTCCGGATCGCCAGCAGTGGATCGACCTGTTGCATCTGGCGCTGGCGGACATTGCCGCCGGGCAGATGGAAAAAGTGGTGCCGGCCCGCGCCTCGGTTCTGTCGCTTGATCGGCCATTGCTGGCGACCACGCTGATGGCGGCTAGCCGGGCGGCCAATTACCGCTGTTATCATTTCATGCTGGCTTTCGCGCCGCATCAGGCGTTTCTGGGGTCCAGCCCTGAGCGGCTTTATCGGCGGCGGCAGACCCGTCTGGAAACGGAAGCGTTGGCTGGAACGGTCGCCAGCGATCATGACGATGAAAAAGCCGCCGTGCTGGCAGACTGGTTGATGAATGACGTAAAAAACCAGTGTGAGAATATGCTGGTGGTGGACGATATCTGTCAGCGCCTGCATCAAGCGGCGTTGACGCTGGATGTGATGCCGCCGGAGATCGTCCGTCTGCGTAAGGTGCAACATTTGCGGCGAACAATTCAGGCGACGCTGCGCAGTGGTACGGATAGCGAGTGCTTGCATCTGCTGCAGCCGACCGCGGCGGTGGCAGGTTTGCCGCGCGCCGCCGCGCGGGCGTTTCTGGCCCGACATGAGCCGTTTCACCGCGGCTGGTATGCCGGTTCGGCGGGGTATTTGTCGCGTCAGCAGTCTGAATTCAGCGTGGCGTTGCGCTCCGCCAGCGTGGCGGAGCGGCAGCTAACGCTGTATGCCGGCGCGGGCATTGTGGCGGGATCTGATCCAGAACAAGAATGGCAGGAATTGGAAAACAAGGCCGCCGGACTGAAGTCGTTGCTGGAAGATGCTATTTCATAGTGCGATTTATTGCCTGTTACTGGTTTACATCAAAGTTAGCCGGATGAAAAAAAATATAATTATTGCCACAACCCGCAACCGGAGTTGTTGAGTCGATCATGTCCACACATATTTTTAACCGCCGCTGGGCAACGGTAATCGTTGAGGCGCTCAGCCATCAGGGTATCCGTCATATCTGTATTGCGCCGGGATCGCGTTCCACACCGCTGACGCTGGCGGCTGCTTCGCATCCGGCGCTGGTCTGTCACACTCATTTTGATGAGCGCGGTCTTGGTCACCTGGCGCTGGGGCTGGCCAAAGCCTCTGGCGACGCCGTGGCGGTGATAGTGACGTCCGGTACGGCGGCGGCCAATCTCTATCCGGCGATTATTGAAGCCGGGCTGACCGGCGAGCGGCTGGTGATACTGACCGCGGATCGCCCGCCGGAACTGATCGACTGCGGCGCCAATCAGGCGATTCGGCAGCCCGGCATGTTTGCCTCGCACCCGACATCAACGCTTAATTTACCGCGTCCCACCTGTGATATTCCGGCCCGCTGGCTGGTTTCCGCCCTCGACAACGCCATGAGCGAGCTGCGCCACGGCGCGCTGCATATCAATTGCCCGTTTGCCGAACCGTTATATGGCGAAGACGATCCGGCCGCCTTTCAGGACTGGCTGCTGGCGCTGGGCGACTGGTGGCATCAACCGCAGCCGTGGCTGCAGGATGCGCGGGCGACGCCGGTAACAACGATGCAACCGGGCTGGCCGCAATGGCGGCAGCGGCGCGGCGTGGTGATCGTCGGACGGGTGTCCGCATCGGCCGGCGAGCAGATCGCCGCCTGGGCGCGCCGGCTCGGCTGGCCGCTGATTGGCGATGTACTGTCGCAAACCGGTCAACCACTGGCCTGCGCCGATTTGTGGCTTCAGCATCCGCAGGCGGAAACGCTGCGTCAGGCTGAGATCGTGGTGCAGTTCGGCGCCAGCCTGACCGGTAAACGCCTGCTGCAGTGGCAGGCGACGTCGACACCCGAGCAATACTGGTTGGTCGACAGCCTTCCGGGGCGGCTTGATCCCGCGCAGCATCGCGGCCGCCGATTGGTGACCGACATTGTCGACTGGCTGGCGGCGCATCCGGCCGTTGTTCAACCGGCCTGGGCGCCGGAGGTGGAAGCCTGTGCGGAGCGGGTCATCCAACAGGTGGCCGCCCGCTTGTCCGGCGGTTTCGGCGAGGCGCAGCTGGCGCATCGCGTCGCCGAACTGCTGCCGCCGGAAGGGCAGTTTTTCGTCGGCAACAGCTTGACGGTGAGGCTGGTGGATGCCTTTGCCCGTCTGCCGGCGGGGTATCCTGTGTATGCCAACCGCGGCGCCAGCGGTATTGATGGTCTGCTGTCGACGCTGGCGGGCGTACAGCGTGCCAATGCCCGGCCGATGCTCGCCATCGTCGGCGATCTGTCGGCGTTGTATGACCTCAACGGGCTGGCGCTGTTGCGTCAACCGCCTGCGCCGCTGGTGCTGGTGGTGGTGAACAATGACGGCGGGCAGATTTTTTCGTTATTGCCGACGCCCGAGGCGCAGCGCGAAGCCTTTTACTGCATGCCGCAACAGGTGGATTTTCGCCATGCGGCGGCGCTGTTCGGGCTGCGTTACGCACGGGCGCAGCAATGGCCCGACGTGCAGGATGCGGTAAACGCCGGGTGGCGGCAGGGCGGCACCACGCTGCTGGAAGTGGTGGTAGAGCCTAAAGCTGGCGCCGAAACGTTAAAACGGCTGTCGGCCGAGGTGCCGTCGTGGTGACGATGTATTGCCGTCGGGTTGGTCAGCCGCAGCCGGGGCAACCCTGGCTGGTGATGCTGCATGGCCTGCTCGGCAGCGGCGAAGACTGGCAGCCGGTGTTGCCGTATCTGGCCGACTGGCCGTTGCTGCTGGTGGATTTACCGGGGCATGGCGCGTCCCGGTCGTTGTCGGCGGCGGATTTCAACGACGTGAGTCGGCAATTGACCGCGCTGCTGGCGCAACAGGCGGTGGCTGACTACTGGTTGCTGGGGTATTCGCTGGGCGGACGCATTGCCATGTATCACGCCTGTCAGGGCGACGCTGCCGGTTTGCGAGGGCTGCTGGTGGAAGGCGGGCATCCGGGGCTGGCGTCAGCAGGGGAGCGCGACGCACGACAGCGGCATGATGCCGACTGGGCGCGGCGTTTTCGCCATGAGGCGCTGGATAGCGTGCTGCCGGACTGGTATCAGCAGCCGGTTTTCGCCCGCCTGTCGCCGGCGCAACGCGACCGGTTGGTTACCTTACGGCGCGGCAATCACGGACCGGCGGTCGCCGAAATGCTGGAAGCGACCTCGCTATCCCGCCAACCTTGTCTGGTTGACGCTCTGCGGCAGTTACAGGTGCCGTTCGGTTACCTCTGCGGCAGTCAGGACACAAAATTTCAGGCGCTGGCCGCACAGCATCGTTTGCCGTTGCTGAGTGTGGACCGCGCCGGGCACAACGCTCATCAGGCGAATCCGTCGGCGTATGCCGAACGGATCCGCCAGTTCATTTCGCATCCCGAAAGGAAGATTCAATATGCTTTATCCCAGTGAAGAACTGCTTTACGCACCGGTAGCATGGCACGATTGCAGCGGGGATTTTGTCGATATCCTTTATCACAAGTCGACCGACGGCATCGCCAAAATCACCATCAATCGTCCTCAGGTGCGCAACGCATTCCGCCCGCAAACGGTAAAAGAGATGATTCAGGCGCTGGACAATGCCCGTCATGACGACGGCATCGGCGTGATCATCCTGACCGGCGCCGGCGAGAAAGCGTTCTGTTCCGGCGGCGACCAGAAAGTGCGCGGCGATTACGGCGGCTACAAAGACGACAGCGGCGTGCATCATCTCAACGTGCTGGATTTCCAGCGTCAAATTCGCACCTGCCCGAAACCGGTGGTGGCGATGGTGGCGGGTTATTCCATCGGCGGCGGCCATGTGCTGCACATGATGTGCGACCTGACCATCGCGGCGGAAAACGCCATTTTCGGCCAGACCGGACCGCGCGTCGGCTCTTTTGACGGCGGCTGGGGCGCGTCGTACATGGCGCGCATCGTCGGCCAGAAAAAAGCCCGCGAAATCTGGTTCTTGTGCCGTCAGTATGATGCTCAGCAGGCGCTGGATATGGGACTGGTCAACACCGTGGTGCCGGTGGCGGAGCTGGAGCGCGAAACCGTGCGCTGGTGCCGTGAAATGCTGCAAAACAGCCCGATAGCACTGCGCTGCCTGAAAGCCGCGCTGAACGCCGACTGCGACGGTCAGTCCGGGTTGCAGGAACTGGCCGGCAACGCCACCATGCTGTTCTACATGACGGAAGAAGGGCAGGAAGGCCGCAATGCCTTTAACGAAAAACGCCAGCCCGACTTCAGCAAATTCAAGCGGAATCCCTGATGCGTCAGGCCATCCTCTACCGTTACAGCGTGCCGATGGACGCCGGGGTGGTGCTGCGCAACCAACGCCTGAAAACCCGCGACGGGCTGCTTATCCGCCTGCGTGACGGCGAGCGGGAAGGCTGGGGCGAGGTCGCGCCGTTGCCGCAGTTCAGTGTGGAAACGCTGGAGGAGGCGTCCAGCGCGGCGCAGACGCAACTGCAAGCCTGGCTGTCAGGGCAGGAGCCGGACGAGTGCGGCTTGCCCTCGGTCGATTTCGGCGTTAGCTGCGCGCTGGCTGAACTGTCCGGCCTGCTGCCCGACGACGCGGACTATCGTAAGGCGCCGCTGTGCAATGGCGATCCGGATGAATTGTTCGCCATGCTGCAAAGCCTGCCCGAGCCGGTGGCGAAGGTGAAGGTCGGGCTGTATGAAGCGGTACGCGACGGCATGATCGTCAACCTGTTGCTGGACGCGCTACCCGAACTGCGCTTGCGACTGGACGCCAACCGCAGTTGGACGCGAGCCAAAGCCGACGGATTCGCCCGCTATGTGACGCCTGCCTATCGTTCCCGCATCGCTTTTCTGGAGGAACCCTGCAAAACCCGCGACGAGTCGCGCGATTTCGCCCGCGATACCGGTATTGCCATCGCCTGGGACGAAAGCGTACGCGAGCCGGGATTTCGGGTTGAAGCGGAACCGGGCGTGGCCGCCATTATTATCAAACCTTCGCTGACCGGTAGCCTGAATCGCTGTCGTCAACTGGTGGCGCAGGCGCGTCAGGCTGGCCTGACGGCGGTGATCAGCTCCGGCATCGAGTCCAGCCTGGGGTTGACGCAGCTGGCGCGGCTGGCGCGCTGGCTGACGCCGGGCGTTCTGCCGGGGCTGGATACGCTGGATCTGATGCAGGCGCAGGTGGTGCGCGCCTGGCCTGACAGCACGTTGCCGTTGATCGCGGCGGACTGTCTGGAACCGATATGGCAAGCCTGACCGACTGGCCGTGGCGAAGCTGGGCTGCGTCTCAGCCGATGGCGCCGGCGCTGATGGACGACGACGGGATTTGGAGCTGGCAGCAACTGGCGAATCATCTTAATCAACTGGCGACCGGCTTTGTTCGTCAGGGGGTGAGGCCCGGCATGGGGGTGGCGCTGCGCGGCAAAAACAGTACCGAGATGCTGTTCTGCTATCTGGCGCTGTTGCAGTGCGGGGCGCGTCTGTTGCCATTAAATCCTCAACTGCCCGATACGCTGCTGGACGCGTTGTTGCCCGCGCTGAATATCGAGTATGGGCTGAGCGTGGATGGCTATGCGTGGCCGCAGAGCATCATCCCTCTCAGCTTGTCGGCGTCATCGCCGGATGACGTGCAGCCGGCATTACCGTGGGAATCACAGCGGCTGGCGACCATGACGTTGACGTCCGGTTCCAGCGGCATGCCGAAAGCGGCGGTGCACACCTGCGAGGCTCATCTGGTGAGCGCCGAAGGCGTACTGGCGCTGATGGCGTTCAGCGCGGGCGATCGCTGGTTGCTGTCGCTGCCGCTGTTTCACGTGTCCGGACAGGGGATTGTCTGGCGCTGGCTGGCCGCCGGGGCATCGCTGGTGGTCAGACCGGATCAGCCGTTGGATGTCGCCTTGCGAGTGTGTACTCACGCTTCGCTGGTTCCCACCCAGCTTTGGCGTCTTCTGTCGCAGAACCGCTCTCCTGTCAGCCTGCGTGCGGTGTTGCTGGGCGGTGCGATGATCCCGGCGGAGCTGACACAACAGGCGGAAGCGCAGGGCATCCGCTGCTGGTGCGGCTACGGTCTGACGGAACTGGCGTCCACGGTGTGCGCCAAGCGCGCGGATGCCGGCGGCGGCGTTGGGTTGCCGCTGGTGGGGCGTGAAATACGGCTGGAAGGCGAAGAAATTCTGCTGCGCGGCCGCTGTCTGGCGGCGGGATACTGGCGCGAAGGCGGGGTGAGCCCGCTCACTGATGCGCAAGGCTGGTTTCATACCCGTGACCGCGGTCAGTGGGATGGGCATGAATGGCGAATTCTGGGGCGGCTGGATAATCAGTTCTTCAGTGGCGGCGAGGGGATTCAGCCGGAAGATGTGGAAGCGGTTCTGCTGCAGCATCCGGATGTAACCTATGCCTGCGTGGTGCCGGTGGATGATCCGGAGTTCGGCCAGCGCCCGGTGGCGGTCGTTGAAGTGGAAAACGCCCTGCCGTTGTCCCAGTTGGTCGCATGGTGGCAATCCCGCCTGGCGGGGTTTCAGCGTCCGGTGGCGTGTTATCCGCTGCCGGCTACGTTGAAAAACGGCGGGATCAAGGTATCCCGCCAGCAGGTGAAAAGCTGGGTGGAGCAGCAGCCGCGCTGAGTAACGTGACAGGGATGCGGCGTGATAGCGCGGGCGCTCGGTCATCGGCCGGGAAGAGCAAAATGCCCTGTTTTTCGTCGCGACAGCATCATTCGTCGGTTATTTATGCTTTTGGCTGCTGAAGATTTAGGTAAAATGCGTGTTAACATTACGGTGTTGTGCGCGTTTAACGTAGAACCTATCCCAATAGGCTATTTTACTTGCCATTTGGGACTTGGTCAGTGCTCGAAATCCTCACGTACTCCGTGTACGCTCCGGTTTTTCCGCGCTGTCCGTGTCCAAACTGGCTGCGCCAATGGTGCCTATTGGGATAGGTTCTTATTTGTCTTTAAGGATTATAGAAATGAAAAAGTGGGTTATTGCTTGTGCGGGAAGTTTGCTGCTGGCGACCGTTTCCGCTCATGCCATCGGTATTTCCGGGGAAGCGGGTCGTGACTATACGGGCGTCAACGCCGGCTTTGGTCTGGGCGTGCCTGGTCTGTCCGGCAATGCAGGCTGGAGCCATGATGACAAACACAGCAATGACGTCTACAGCGCCGGTCTGGATTACACCTTCGCGCTGAGCAACGCGTCGCTCAAAGTGGGAGCCAAAGGGCTTTACCTGAACCAGAACCATTTTAAAGATGGTTATGGCGTCGCGCTGGGCGGCGGCTTGCAGGTGCCGGTGACCAGTTCCATTTCCCTGTATGGCGAAGGCTATTACTCGCCGGACGCGTTCTCCAGTCATGTGGACCATTATGTGGAAGCCCGTGGTGGCGTGCGCTGGCAGCCGCTCCGTCCGCTGTCGTTGGATGTCGGGTATCGCTATATCAACATGGCGTCCGGCGAAGACGGTAACGACAACCGCGTGGCGGATACCGCTTACGTTGGCGTGGGTCTGAATTTCTGATCCTCCTGCATCGTTGGCAAACCAAAACAAAAGGCGTGCTTATCACGCCTTTTGTTTTTTGGGGCCGGCGGAGAGCGTGATTGTGTTTATGGCGTCGAGTTTCTAAAGTGGTGTGAAACCATCATAAGGAGTGACGTGGATGCTTAGGGTTGAGATGTTATGTACCGGCGATGAAGTGCTGCACGGCCAGATTGTGGATACCAACGCCGCCTGGCTGGCGGATTACCTGTTTTCACAGGGCGTGCCGATGACCAGCCGCATGACGGTGGGCGATAAGCTGGAGGAACTGGTGGCCGCGTTGACCGAGCGCAGCCAAATCGCCGATGTGCTGATCGTCAATGGCGGTCTGGGGCCGACCAGCGATGACCTCAGCTCGCTGGCGGCGGCCACGGCGGCCGGAGAAACGCTGGTCGAGCATGCCGAATGGATCGCCCGCATGGAAGCTTTCTTCACCGAGCGTGGCCGGGTCATGGCCGACAGCAACCGCAAACAGGCTCAATTGCCCGCCAGCGCTGAATTGGTGGATAACCCGGTCGGCACCGCCTGCGGTTTTGCGATGCAACTGAACCAGTGCCTGATGTTTTTCACCCCAGGCGTACCGTCTGAATTCAAAGTGATGGTGGAGCAGCAGATTCTGCCGCGCCTGCGTCAGCGTTTTGCCGTTGCCGAGCCGCCGTTGTGCCTGCGGCTGACCACTTTCGGCCGTTCCGAAAGCGATCTCGCCAGCCAGCTCGACGGACTGCCGCTGCCGCCGGACGTGGTGCTGGGGTATCGCTCCTCCATGCCGATTATCGAGCTGAAGCTGACCGGCCCGGCCACACGACGTGCGGAGATGGAAGCCGTGTGGGAAACGGTGCGCGACATTGCCGGTGAAAATGCGATTTTCGAGGGCACCGATGGGCTGCCGGCGCAGCTGGCGCGCCGCCTTGGCGAGCGTGGGTTGCGTCTGACGGTGGCGGAAGACTTCACCGCCGGTCTGCTCAACTGGCAACTGCGTGAGGCGGATGTGCCGCTGTCCGGCGGCGAGCTACGGGTGGAGGACGAGGCGTTGACGCTGGCGGCCGTCGCCGGGGCGACCCAAACGCTGGCGCAACGCCATCAAACGGAACTGGCGCTGTACGTCGGCCGTTCTGATGACGGGGTTCTGACGCTGGCGTTGCACACCCCCGAAGGGACATTCGCCCAGACGATTCAGGTGAATGTGCGGCGTTATAGCCGTAAAACCCATCAGGATGTGGTGGCGATGCTGGCGATGAACATGCTGCGCCGCTGGCTTAATGGCTGGCCGGTGTATGGCGGTCATGGCTGGATCAGCGTGCTGGAGACGTTGTAAGCCGCCGTCGGGAAACGCAGAGCGCGGGGGCAACGGCCCCCGCAGTAATGGTAGGGATCAGTACAGCAGTGAGTACAACTGACGGCGATAGCGGGCTGCCAGCGCGTCGCCGGTGCCAAGCGCGGCCATGATGTCCATCATCGTTTTACGGGCGTTGCCGCCGGCGGCGGTCAAATCTTTCTTCAGCATTCCCATCAGCAGTTCCAGCGCTTCTTCGTTGCGCCCGACCTGATGCAGTTGCAGGCTGAGCTGCACTGCCAGCTCCTGATTATCCGGCGAGGCCGCCAGTTGCTGCTGCAATTGCTGGATTTCCGGCGTATCCGCCGCCTGTTTCATCAGTTCGATTTGCGCCACCAGCCCGTGGTAACGGGTGTCCTGATCCTGCAGCGGGATCGCGTCCAGCACCGTTTGCGCGTCCTCGGTGCGGTTGAGCTGGATCTGCACTTCCGCCAACAGCAGCGCGATATCGCTGCGTTTGGCGTCCAGTTGCCAGGCGTCTTTCAGCAGTACGGCCGCCTCTTTCAACTGGTTTTCCTGGATCAACTGCTGAGCCTGCGCCAGTTTTAGGTCTTCGGCTTTGGGCAAGACCCGCTGCAGCAGGTCGCGGATAACCTCTTCCGGCTGCGGCCCCTGAAAACCGTCCACCGGCTGACCGTCCTTGAACAGATAAACCGTCGGGATGGCGCGCAGGCCGAACTGGGCCGCCACGCGCTGCTCGGCGTCGCAATCCACTTTGGCCAGAATAAACTGACCGGCGTATTCCGCCGCCAGTTTGTCCAGCACCGGCTCCAGTTGCTGGCAATGGGTGCTGCGTTCGGACCAGAAATAGAACAGCACCGGGGCGCTCATGGACTGTTCCAGCACCTGATGCAGGTTGGTCTCGTTGATATCAATCGTGGTGGCGTGTTGTTCTAACATGTCATTCTCTCTTAGCCGTTTCAGCCATTAATGGGGGCGATGTCCGCCACTTCAACCCCGAATCAGGATTTTGTCCGCAACAGGTGATCAAGCACGCGGCCCGGCAACAGGCGACGCAGTACGGTGATACCGTGGGCGAGCAGCGTCACCGGGTAGCGCAGTTTCGGGCGCGGGCTTTCCAGCGCGTGAATCAGTTTGGGCAGCACCGCTTCCGGCGGCAGGGTAAAGCGACTGGCGATGCCGGGGTTGGTGACCGGCTTATCCTGCTGCGTTTGATCGACATTGTGGGTGAACCTGGTGCTGATCGGGCCGGGTTCGATCAGTGATACGTGCAAACCGCTGCCGTGCAGTTCCATGCGCAACGCGTCGGACCAGGCTTCCAGCGCGTATTTGCTGGCGGCGTAAGCGCCGCGCCCCGGGGTGGAGATCAACCCCATCACCGAGCTGGTCTGGATAATTCGCCCTTCGCCGTGAGGCAACATGGCCGGCAGCAGCAACTGGGTCAACTGATGAGTACCGAACAGATTGCTGGAGAATTGTTGCTCCAGTTGCTGACGGGAAATGGTGTTGAGCGGCCCGTACAACCCGTAACCGGCGTTGTTGAACAGGCCGTAGAGCCGGTTGCCGGTCAGGGTAATCACGACGTCGGCGGCCTGCCTGACGCTGGCGCTGCTGTCGAGATCCAGATCGATCCCCTCAAAACCCAGCGAGTTCATGCGCGCCACATCCTGATGACGGCGGCAGGCCGCCAGTACGCGATAGCCGCGTTGTTGCAAACATTGAGCGGCAATCAGGCCAATGCCGCTGGAGCAACCAGTAATCAAAACCGCTTTTTGCATAACTTTACCTAATGAAAACGCTTAAATATCAAGAGTCGTGGTTAACTAGTAATCTTTACTGACTTAGAACCTATCCCATTAGGACTATTACTCGCTGCGCTCGCCCGTTGGGCCGGACAATTGCCTTGTCCGTTCAACATGTGTTGCGTGTTGTCTCAGCGGCTTCCCGTGTCCGAACTGGCTGCGCCAATGACGCCTGATAGGATCGGTTCTTAGTGCTGATTAACAACGGGTTCGAGCTGTTTTGCCATCCATCCGGCGATAAACGGCTGGGCATCGCGATTGGGATGGATGCCATCATCCTGCATCCATTCCGGTTTGAGATAAACCTGCTCCATGAAAAACGGCAGCAACGGAATATCAAACTTTTTGGCGAGGCGCGGATAAACAGCACTGAACGATTCGGTATAGCGTCGCCCGTAGTTGGCTGGCAAGCGGATTTGCATCAGCAGCGGTTGGGCGTTGGCCGTCTTGACCTGGGTAATGATGCTGGCGAGATCCCGCTCTACGTTCTGCGGGGGGAAACCACGCAGCCCGTCATTGCCGCCCAGCTCGATCAACACCCAGCGCGGCTGGTGCTGTTGCAGCAATGTCGACAGACGCGCCAGCCCCTGCGTTGCCGTGTCGCCGCTGATACTGGCGTTCACCACCCGGACCTTGGGCGCGGGAGATCTGGACTGCCAGTTTGCATCCAGCAGCGAAGGCCAGGCCTGATTCGCCGCCATACGATAGCCGGCGCTCAGGCTGTCGCCCAGTACCAACAACGTATCCGCCGCGAAGGCGCGCAGACTGAACAGGCCCCAAAATAGAAGGACAACGACATGCCAGCGGAAAACATTCTTGAAGTTCATCATCTTAGTAAGCACGTTGGTCAGGGGGAACATCAGCTCTCCATCCTCACCGGAGTTGAGCTGGTTGTCAAACCTGCGCAGACCATTGCGTTGGTGGGCGAATCCGGTTCGGGAAAATCCACCTTGCTGGGAATTCTGGCCGGGCTGGATGACGGCAGCAGCGGACAGGTGTCGCTGCTCGGTCAGCAACTGGACCAACTGGACGAGGAAGGACGGGCGGCGCTGCGGGCGAAGGACGTAGGATTCGTGTTCCAGTCTTTTATGCTGGTGCCTACGTTGACCGCACTGGAAAACGTGCAGTTACCGGCGTTGCTGCGCGGTGAAAGCGATCGCCAGAGCCGCCAGCAGGCGGAGCAACTGTTGCAGCAGCTCGGTCTGGGCGCGCGGTTGCAGCATCTGCCGGCGCAGCTTTCCGGCGGCGAGCAGCAGCGTGTGGCGCTGGCGCGCGCATTTAGCGGTCGCCCTCGGGTGCTGTTCGCCGATGAACCGACCGGCAACCTGGATCGTCATACCGGCGAGCGCATTGCCAACCTGTTGTTTTCCCTCAACCGTGACTTTGCCACCACCCTGATTCTGGTAACGCATGACGAGCAACTGGCGGCGCGCTGTGAACGTTGCCTGCGGCTGCTCGACGGCAAACTGTGGGAGGACGCATGATCTGGCGTTGGTTTTGGCGGGAGTGGCGCTCGCCGTCGTTGCTGATTGTCTGGCTGGCGTTGACGCTGTCGGTGGCCTGCGTGCTGGCGCTCGGTGCTATCAGCGACCGCATGGAGAAGGGGCTGAGCCAGCAGAGTCGGGACTTCCTGGCCGGCGACCGCGTGCTGCGGGCGTCCCGTCCGGTGGATGAGAACTGGCTGCAACAGGCGCAGCAGCAGGGGCTGACGCAGAGCCGGCAGGTATCGTTCATGACCATGACCTACGCGGGCGACAACGCGCAACTGGCGCAGGTCAAGGCTACCGACGAGCGTTATCCGCTGTATGGCGAGTTGAAAACCCAGCCGGCCGGGCTGCGGGTAGCGCCGGGTACGGTGCTGGCCGCGCCGCGTCTGCTGGCCTTGCTGGGGTTGAAGGCGGGCGACCGGCTGGATGTCGGGGATACCTCATTGATCATCGCCGGGGAGCTGGTGCAGGAGCCGGACGCCGGCTTTAACCCGTTTGAGACGGCGCCGCGGGTGCTGATGAATCTGGCGGATGTGGAAAAAACCGGCGCCATTCAGCCCGGCGGACGTATTACCTGGCGCTATATGTTTGCCGGTACGCCGTCGCAAATCGCCCGTTTCAGCGACGTGATCAAACCGCAGTTGAAGCCGGATCAGCGCTGGTACGGCATGGAGGATTCGCAAAGCGCGCTGGGCAAATCTCTGCAACGCTCCCAGCAGTTTCTGTTGCTGTCGGCATTGCTGACCCTGCTGCTGTCGGTGGCGGCGGTGGCGGTGGCGATGGGGCATTACTGCCGTAGCCGCTACGATCTGGTGGCGGTGCTGAAAACGCTGGGTGCCGGGCGGCAGGCGCTGCGTCGGTTAATCGTCGGGCAGTGGGTATCGGTGCTGGCGTTGTCGGCGTTGTGCGGCAGTCTGCTGGGAATGGGGTTCGAGGCGCTGCTGATACGCGCGCTTTCACCGGTGTTGCCCGGCGAATTACCGGCCGCCGGGCTGTGGCCGTGGAGCTGGGCGCTGGGCACGCTGGTGCTGATTTCGCTGCTGGTGGGGATGCGTCCTTACCGGCAACTGCTGGCGACCCAGCCGCTGCGGGTGTTGCGTCAGGATGTGGTGGCGAATGTCTGGCCGCTGCGCTACTACCTGCCGGTAGTGGCGGTGGTGGTAATCGGTTTGCTGGTGATACTGTCCGGCGGCGGCGCGCTGTTATGGTCGTTGCTGGGCGGTATGTTGGCGTTGGCGCTGCTGCTCGGCGGCATTGGCTGGGGTAGCCTGCTGCTGCTGCGCCGCCTGACGCTGAAAACGCTGTCGCTGCGCCTTGCCATTAACCGTCTGCTGCGTCAGCCGTGGGTGACGCTGGGCCAGTTGGCGGCGTTTTCGCTGTCTTTCATGCTGCTGGCGTTGCTGCTGCTGTTGCGCGGCGATTTGCTGGAACGCTGGCAGCAGCAGTTGCTGCCCGGCAGCCCTAATTATTTCGTGCTGAATATCAGCGCCGATCAGGTGCCGCAGGTAACGGATTTTCTGGCGCAGCATCAGGTGAAACCGGAAACGTTCTACCCGATTATTCGTGCCCGTCTGAAGGAAATCAACGGGCTGCGGGCCACCGATCTGGTGCATGAGGATGACCCCGGCGGGGAAACCGTCAACCGCGAACTGAACCTGACCTGGCTGACCCAACTGCCGGACCATAATCCGCTGGTGGCGGGGCTGTGGCCGCCGAAAGCGGGCGAGGTATCGATAGAGCAAGGCGTGGCGCAACGCCTTGGGGTGAAGATCGGCGATTCGCTGACCTTCACCGGCGATACTCAGCCGTTTCAGGCTACGATCAGCAGCCTGCGGCAGGTGGACTGGGAAAGCCTGCGACCGAATTTCTTCTTCATTTTTCCGCCCGGCTCGCTGGATAGTCAGCCGCAGTCATGGCTGACCAGTTTCCGCTATGAAGGCGGGGATACGTTGATCACCCAACTGAACCGCCAGTTTCCGACGCTGACGGTGCTGGATGTCGGCGCCATTCTCAAGCAGATCGGCACCGTGTTGCAGCAGGTGGGGCTGGCGCTGGAAGTGATGGTGGTGCTGGTGCTGTTCTGCGGCGCGTTGTTGTTGCTGGCGCAGATTCAGGTTGGCATGCGCCAGCGGCGTCAGGAATTGATCGTGTATCGCACGCTGGGAGCCGGGCGTCGTTTGTTGCGCGCCACGCTGTGGTGGGAATTTGCGGTGCTGGGGCTGTCCGCCGGCGTGGCGGCGGCGCTGGGCGCGGAAGCGGCGTTATGGCTGCTGCAACGCAAGGTGTTCGATTTTCCGTGGCAGCCGAATTTGTGGCTGTGGGGCGGACTGCCGGTAGTGGCGACGCTGCTGTTGTCGCTGTATGGCGGCTGGCTGGGGTTGCGATTGCTGCGCGGCAATGCGCTGTTCCGGCGTTATCACGCCTGATGCCGCGATAAACGCTTAAAAGCCAGAACTTGTCTCTGGCTTTTTTAACCGTCGTGTTATTAACGGGTGATATTGCCTTCGCCGTGTTTGCCGCTGGGGTTTTTGCATTTCGCCAGATACTGATGCTGGAAAATACACATCCGGATAGTGTTGCGGTATTCGCCGTTGATGAAAAATTCGTGAATCAACTCGCCTTCCACCTCAAACCCCAGCTTGGTGTAGATGTGGATCGCCTTCTGGTTCTCCTTGTCCACAATCAGGTACAGCTTGTAGAGGTTGAGAATCGAAAAACCGTAATCCATCGCCAGCCGGGCGGCGGCACTGGCATAGCCCCGGCCCTGATGAGCAGGGTCGATGATGATCTGGAATTCGGCCCGGCGGTGGATATGGTTGATGTCCACCAGTTCTACTAATCCGACCTTGATGGCATCGTGCTCGATGATAAAACGACGCTCGCTCTGGTCGTGAATGTGTTTGTCGTACAGGTCGCTCAGTTCGACAAATGCTTCGTAAGGCTCTTCGAACCAGTAGCGCATCACGCTGGCGTTGTTGTCCAACTGATGGACGAAGCTGAGGTCGTCGCGCTCCAGCGGCCGCAGGCGCACGACTTCATGGATGTTGGGTTCATGGGTGTCTGGCATAAGGTATCCTGCTAGTGGGCTACTAGGGCGTGACGTTAACCAGCTTGCGGGAACGGGTCAATCGGTGGGCGGCGAAAGTGTGGAAAGTACGTGCGGAAAGAACGTGTGGAAAGACGCGCAGCCTTGATGCAGGCTGCGCGATTCAGTGGGTGGTTCCGATGATTAGAAATCGACGCTGGCGCGCAGCACCACTTCACGCGGGTCGCCAATCGCCACACGCAGGTTATTGCCGCTCGACGGGTAGTAGGTTTTGTCGAACAGGTTTTTGACGTTGAGCTGCCACTTCACCTTATAACCGTTGATCGGCACGCTGTAGGTGACAAAGGCGTCCGCCACCGTGTAGTCGTCAAGGAAGAAGCTGTTGGCGGCGTCGCCGGGGCGACGGCCGACGTAGCGAGCACCGACGCCGGCGCGCAGATCGTCGCCGGCGTGCAGGCCCAGATTACCGAAGTCGTTGGTCAGGAACAGCGAGGCGGTATGACGCGCCACGTTGGTCATCTCATTGCCCTGATTATCCGGGTCTGAGGTGACGCGGGCATCGGTAAACGCGTAGGTGCCAATCAGGCTCAGGCTGTCGGTCAGTTTGCCTGCCACATCCACTTCCACCCCTTGCGAACGAACCTTGCCGGCGGTGCGGGTGACGGTTTCTCCGTTCACCAGCTCGCTAACCATTACGTTGCGCTTCTGGATATCGAACAGCGCCAGGTTGGCGGTCACGCGGTTGGGCAGATCCAGCTTGGCGCCTACTTCGTAAGACTTGCCGGTTTCCGGCGCCATTGACCCAATCTGGGTGGCGATCGAGGTGTTGGGTTTGAACGACTCGCTGTAACTGGCGTACAGCGATGACCAGGAGTTCAGGTTGTAGACCACCCCGGCGCGCGGTACCAGTCGGCTGTCGGAGCCATCGGTATTGGTAACGAACGGACGCCCTTTGCCTGACATCACATCAAAGCGGTCGTAACGCACGCCGCCCAGCAGCATCCAGTTTTCATCCAGACGCATAGCATCCTGCATAAAGATACCGGTGCTATCGACGTTCTCGCGCTGGTCGCTGTCCGCCGCGCTGACGGTGGTGGAGGCCGGTTGCAAGCCGTAGACCGGGTTATAGACGTTGAAACTGTAACGCTGGGTGCTGCGCAACATATCGCCGCGATGGGTGCGGTCGGCTTCGTGGTCCACGCCAAACAGCAACTGATGGTTGATGCTGCCCCAGTCGATATCGCCGTTCAGCGTCAGTTGCACGTTCTGCGACTGGCTGCGGGCGTCGGCGGTCGCATCGGCCTGACGTGTCAGGATGCCGGTGGTGGCGTTATAGCTGGTGGCGCGTGCCTGATTGTCGTTGTAAGTATTACGACTGTAGGCGTAATTCAGCTTGGTTTTCCAGCGATCGTTAATGGCGCTTTCCATCTGGAAGGTCAGCGTGTCCTGATCGCCGCGGGTGGCGTTGTAAGCTTCGTCAAACCGGCGTTCGCGCGGGGTATTGACCGGTTTGCCGGTGCGGCTGTCGATCACCGTGCCGCGATCGAACGGCGTCAGGTATTCCATGTGCTCGTAAGAGACCCGCACGGTGGTGTTTTCACCGTACCACATCAGCGACGGCGCAATGGTGGTCTGGCGGTTGCGGCCGAAATTGCGCCAGTAGTCGGTTTCATCGTGATCGACGATCATGCGGTAGGCCAGGCCGGAGGTGCCGAGCGGGCCGGTGACGTCCAACTGACCGCCGCCGCCGTTGAAGCTGCTGTTCCAGCCTTCGATATGGGTTTTCTGCACCAGTTCCGGCTTTTTGCTGATGATGTTGATCATACCGCCGGGTTCGCCCCAGCCGTACAGCATCGACGCCGGTCCTTTCAGCACTTCCACCCGTTCGGTGGTTGGGGTGACGTTGCGCGCCTGAATCGAACGCATGCCGTCGCGCAGGATGGAACCGTCACGGTTATCGCCGAAACCGCGCTTCATCACCGCATCCTGCGTCCCGCCGAGGGTGTTAGCCTGGGTGATGCCGCTGACGTTGTACAACGCTTCATCAAGATTTCTGGCCGCCTGATCTTCCAGCACCTGCTGTGGCACCACATTGACGGCTTGCGGGATGTCCAGCAGGCGGCTGTCGGTGCGGGTGCCGGTGACGGCGTTGTGCGGCTGGTAGCCGGTTTCCCGTGCGCCGCTGGCAGGCGTGCTGGCGGTCACCACCATCGTGTCGTCCTGCTTTTTGGTATTTTTTGCGGCGGCGTCGCTATCGGCCGACGTGGTGGCGGCTTGCAGACTGAAAGGCAGCAGGGCCAGCAGCGGCCAGCCCTTTTGCCAATGAAGGTTATTCATGTGTTAACTGACTCCAATAGGTCCCTGAAAAATCAAGCGGTAAAAACTGTTGATAGAGTTGTTGTAAGGTGCGCTGCGGGTCGATGTCGCCAAACAGCGTCGGATAGAGGGCTTTGGCGAACATTTCCACCATCACCACGTGATACGGGCTGAGATAAAAATTGTGCCACATGCTCCAGGCGCGGCCGGTGCCGACGGCACTCAGATGTGAGAGCAGCGGTTCCTGCATCAGCAGGGTGCGGAAACTGTCGCTGGCCTGCCGGGGGGTAACGTCCGGGCCGAGCATCAGGTCGGAAAGGCGTTTGCCGTCCGGTCCGGCCATGCCGGTGGCGATGTAGACATCCGGTCTGGCGGCTAACGCCTGTTCCGGGCTGAGTTCGCCGTATACGCCTTTCACCTTGCCGGCGGCGATGTTGTCGCCGCCGGCGAAGGCCAGCAGTTCGCCGAGATTGCCGTTGACCGCCGTGGTGCAGCAGGTGTCGCGGCGGCCAAGATGCAGGTGCAGCATCACCGTGGTTTTGCGGCCCTGATACTGCGCCAGCCGCGCTTTGACGGCGTCCATGTGCTGCTGGTAGAACGCGATAAACGCGTCGGCGCGTGACGACCGATTGAGCGCGTCGCCGAGCAGGCGCAGGCTGGGCACGGTGTTTTTCAGCAGGTCAACGCGCAGGTCGACATAAATATAGGGGATGCCCGCCTGAGTCAGCGCCTGCTGGATGCTTTGTTCGTTGTCGGCGCCTTTAGCCAGTCGCGGCAGGATCACCAGATCCGGTTTAAGCGGCAGCAGGGCTTCCGCGTTGACGTTGTTGAGATTGCCGTTACCCAACTGCGGGATGCGAGCAATGTCGGGAAACTTGGCGATGTAGTGGTTCCAGCTTTGGGCATCGTAACGTGCCAGGTCGCCCGGCCATCCCACCACGCGTTGCGCCGGGTTGCCCGGTTCCAGCAAGGCCAGCGTATACAGCATGCGGCTTTCGCCCAGCGCGATGCGCTGCGGGTTATCGGGAATCGTAACCTGACGACCGGTGATGTCAGTGACGGTTTTGGCCTGCGTCAGCGGGCTGAACCCGAGCACGACAAAGAGGAGAAAAACGATGCGCATGTTCTTTTCTCGTAAAAAATAAGGCTGTTCGCGTCAAAATGAGGCAGGAAAAAATAATAATAATTATTTTTATTTGCAATGGAAACTAAAGGGAACTGAGGCTAAAAAAGAAAAAGCCCTGATATTTCACAGGGCTGGCAAAGGTTATGTAAATAATTAAAGTCGCCGCGACAGGGTGGTGAGTAGGCGAGCCGGGGATTCAGGAGGGCGTTTTACCGTCGTGGTGCTCGTAGCCGCGGCTAAAGTGGCGTTCCAGCCGCCCTTGCAGCAATTCCAGCCCGATGGACAGCAGCCAGTAAATGACGGCGGCGGTGGTGAGCATCTCCATGTAGTGGTAGGTGCTGCGGCCATAAGACTGCGCCAGAAAGTTCAGTTCCCACAGCCCCATCAGCGACACCAGCGAAGAGTCTTTGATCATCGAAATGAACTGAGAGCCGGCGGGCGGAATGATGATGCGCAGCGCCTGCGGCGCCACCACGTGGGTGGTGATCACCCAGCGCGACAGCCCCAGCGCCATGGCGGCTTCTTTCTGACCGCGGGGAACCGCGAGTACGCCGCTACGGATGGTTTCCGCCAGATAGGCGCCATAGTTTAACGACAGCGCGATGATGCCAGAGGTAAAGGCGCTCATCACGATGCCGACCTGCGGCAGCGCGAGGTAGATAATCAGCACCTGCACCAGCAGCGGCGTGCCGCGAAACAGCGATACATAGAATGTGGCGCAGCCGAAAGCGATCGCACTGGAAGACAGGCGGCCTGCGGCGGTGATCACCGCCAGCAAGATGCAGAACAGCATGGAAATGATGGTAATGACGACGCTCAGCACCGCACCCTGGATGAAACCGTCCGGCGACAGGTGCATCCCCAGCATGGAGGGCAGTTTCTGCCGGATCAGGCCGGTGTCCAGGTCCATAAACGAAAACAGCCACAGCAGCAGGCTGAGCAGCACCAGCCAGGTCAGGCCGGCGCGCAGACGAAAACCAAATCCGGCGCGCTCAGGCGCCGGCGGCATGTGAGACGGGGTTTCAGCAGACGAACGCGACATTACGGGGTGACCCCGGTGATGTCTTCACCAAACCACTTCATGGAGATGGCTTTCAGCGTGCCGTCGGCGCGCAGCGCGGTGATGGCATCGGCCAGCGTTTTACTCCATTCCGGGTCGCCTTTGTCGACGGCAATCCAGTTCGGTTCGGCATACAGTTCCTGCAGGATACGCAGTTGCGGCAGCTTCTCGATACGCGGTTTGGCGGTGATGCGATCGGAAATCACCGCATCCAGCCGTTTACCCGGACCCAGCGCCAGATTACGGAACGCCATTTCTTCATCGGTAGGCACCGCCTGCACATGATCAAACGGGAAGGCGATCGGCTTACCGCCCGGGATCGCCAGACTTTTGTTCAGGTAATTCTCGTAGCTGGAACCCAGCCCCAGACCGACTTTCTTGTTGCTCAGGTCGGCGGCGGATTGGATGTTTTTCTCATCTTTATGGACGATCAACACGGCGAAGGTGCTGTAGTAGGGGGTGGCGAAATCCAGCACCTTGGCGCGTTCGGCGTTTGGAGTCATGGAGCAGATGCACATGTTCCAGCGGCCTTGCCACTTGCCGCCGACGATGGTTTCCCAACCCGGCGTCGCCAGTTCCAGTCTGGCGCCCAGCTTCTGCGCCACCGCGTTGGCGACGTCCACATCGAAACCGACTAGCTGATTTTTATCGTCCAGATAGCTAAACGGCGGGTAGTCATTGAACAGGACGTTACGGACCACACCGGTCTGTTTTACCCGATCCAGCGTGCTGCCGGCCTGCGCGGCGCTGAGCATGAAACAGGCGCTGAGACCGAGCGCCATCAGTGCGAGAAGTTTTTTCATCCATTTTCCCTACAAACTAGCGTCACGACGGACAACGCGGGGCTGCCTGCCGCGTCCCGTCAATGGAAATCACAAAAGCCCTCTATCTTATAGCAGCAGCGGGCGTGTGCAAAATAAGGTCTTCGTCGGACGAACAGGGGGAAGGGCATAAGCATCGGTGATTGGCGGCGCCATATGAGCGCTATTAGTCCTATAAAAAAGAAAAACCTGCCACCGGGGTGGCAGGTTTGACGGTGCGATGTACGGCGCGCGCGTTATTTTTTGCGGGCGTATTTCAGAGAGTCCAGCGCTACGGCGAAGATGATGATGCCGCCTTTGATGATGTACTGCCAGTAAGGGCTGACGCCGATGTAAGTCAGACCGTAGTTGATAAGGGTAAAGATGATAACCCCGGTCACCACGCCTGCCACCGTACCCACGCCGCCGGCAAAGGACACACCGCCGACCACGCACGCCGCGATGGCGTCGAGTTCATACATGAAGCCTAAGTTGTTGGTGGCGCTGCCGATACGGCCGGCTTCCAGCATACCGCCGAAGGCATAGAACACACCGGACAGCATGTACACCAGAATCAGGTTCAGCGAGACGTTCACGCCGGAGACTTTGGCTGCTTCCGGGTTGCCGCCGATAGCGAAGATATTTTTGCCAAAGCGGGTCTTGTTCCACAGGATCCACACGAACACCGCTGCAATCACCGCATAGAAGGTGATATAGGACAGTTTGAAGTCACCGAAGCGGATAAAACCCTGCGCGAAGGTGGAGAAACGGTCGTCAAAGCCGGCGATCGGCGACGCGCCGACGATGTCGTAATACAGGGAGTTGATGCCGTAGACGATGATCATCGTACCTAATGTGGTGATGAACGGCGTCACTTTCAGGTAGGCGATGATGATGCCGTTGACCAGACCGATCAGCGCGCCAATGGCGCAGACAATCAGGATTACCAGCGGAATCGGCATAGTTTCAAGGTGCGGGAATACCTTGTTGCTGTTATCCATCGCCTGCAACAGCGTGGCGGCGACCACCGCGGCGAGGCCGACCTGACGACCGGCCGACAGGTCGGTGCCTTGAGTGACGATAAGCCCGGCCACGCCGAGCGCGATGATCACGCGCACCGAAGACTGGGTCAGAATGTTACTCAGGTTGGTGAGACTGAGAAAGGTGGGATCCTGGATAATAATAATCACCAGCAATACCAGCAGCACGGCGTAAATGCCGCTGTCTTTCAGCCAGGTGAGCGCACTTTTTTTAGTTGTAGCTTTCATGGTAACAGCCCTTGCATCATTAAAGGTGTAACGACGCTAAACGGAGAATTTCGTTCTGCGTGGTGTTCTTGGTTTCGACAATGCCTGCGACGAGGCCATTACTCATCACCAGAATGCGGTCGGTAACGCCCAGCAATTCCGGCATTTCAGACGAGATGATGATGATTCCTTTGCCCTTTTTCGCCAGCTCTGAAATAAGCTGATAAATCTCGAATTTGGCGCCGACGTCAATGCCGCGGGTCGGTTCGTCCAGCATCAGGATTTCCGGTTGGGTCAGCAGCCAGCGTCCGATAATCACCTTCTGCTGGTTACCGCCGGACAGCGAGCCGATGGCGGTGTGGTGGCCGGGGGTTTTCACCCGCATGGAATCAATGACCCACTGCACATCGCTTTTCATGCGTTTGTTGTCCAGCAGGCCAAGGCTGTTTTTGTATTTGTGAATGTTGGAAATCAGCGAATTGAAGCCGACATCCAGATAGGCGTAAATACCGGTAGAGCGGCGCTCTTCGGTGACCAGCGCGAAGCCGTTGTTGATGGCTTCGTTGGCGGTATGGTTGTTGATGTCTTTGCCGTGCAGTTTGATGGTACCGCTGAGTTTTTCGCGGATACCGAACAGGGTTTCGACGATGTCGGTGCGTTTGGCGCCGACCAGACCGGCAATTCCCAGAATCTCGCCCTGACGCAGGTCGAACGACACATCGCGGATCGACGGCTGGCGCATTGAGGTCAGGCCGCGCACTTCCAGCATGACGTCGCCGGGCGTGTTGGTTTTGTCCGGAAAACGCTGATTGAGGGAACGGCCGACCATCATCGCGATGATCTGGTCCATATTCAGGCCTTCCAGCGGCTGGGTGGCGACCCACTGACCATCACGCAGTATGGTGATCTCATCACACAGCTGGAAGATCTCTTCCATTTTGTGGGAGATGTAGACGATGCCGCAGCCCCGGTCTTTCAGCTTGCGGATGATAGTGAACAGATGGTTCACCTCTTTTTCCGTCAGCGACGAGGTGGGTTCGTCCATGATGACGATTTTGGCGTTGTAGGAAAACGCTTTGGCAATTTCGATCATCTGCATTTGCGACACCGACAGCGAGGCCACTTTGTCGCGCGGATCGATATCGATATCCAGTTCATCGAAAATCGCTTTGGTGTCGCGATACATTTTTTCCTGATCGACGAACAGTCCTTTTTTCGGGTAACGCCCGAGCCACATGTTATCCATGACCGAACGTTGTAAAACCAGGTTCAATTCCTGATGAACCATGGATACGCCATTCTCCAGCGCTTCTTTGGCGCTTTTGAAATCGACTTCCTGCCCCTGAAATTGAATGCTGCCCGAATCTTTCTGGTAAATGCCGAACAGACATTTCAGCAGCGTCGATTTTCCTGCGCCATTTTCTCCCATCAGGGCATGGATGGAGTGGGGGCGCACCTTCAGGTTGACATTATCCAATGCCTTTACACCGGGAAACGACTTACTGATATTGGTCATCTCCAGCAGGAATTCGCGCTGAGTGGTTAGAGTGTCACTGGTCATATTTTACCTGGTCGAAATAATTACCTGGCTGAAACGTTGCCGGGCCGAACATGACTGCCTGGCTGAAAAAATCATTCGTTCAAGCAGTAGGGGCGCAGCGGTTGCCGCGCCCCGACGAGATTACTTCAGGAACTGCGTCAGGTTGTCTTTATCAACCGGCACGTACGGTACGCGTACCACTTTGTTTTCAATTTTGAAGTTGGTGCCTTCGCCCGCCGGTTTACCCAGCGCCAGGTTTTTCGCCAGATCCAGCGTGGCTTTGGCCTGGTTTTCCGCATCGTTCAGCACGGTGCCGGCCAGCGCGCCGGATTTGATCAGCGACAGCGCTTCCGGCAGGGCGTCAACGCCGAACACCGGAATACTGCTCTTGTTGTGGGCTTTCAGCGCTTCTACCGCACCCATCGCCATCGCGTCATTGTTGGCGATGAGCACTTCGATCTTGTTGGCGTTAGGACCGGACATCCAGGCGTCAACCTTGTCTTTAGCCATCGCGGTATCCCACATGGCGGTGTCCATCTGCAATTGCTGGACTTTCAACCCTTCTTTGGTCAGGGTGTCCACCACATATTTGGTGCGGGCTTCGGCATCCGGGTGTCCCGGTTCGCCTTTCAGCAGGGCGTACTGAATGGTGCCGTCTTTGTTCAGATCCCAGGACGAATTCGCTTTCCAGTGTTTGGCGATCAACTGACCCTGAATGATACCGGACTCTTTGGAGTCGGTACCGACGTAGTAGGCTTTGTCGTAGCTGGCCAGAACTTTGGCATTCGGTTCTTTGTTAAAGAACACCACCGGTACGTCGGCGGCCTTCGCTTTCTGCACCACAATCGCGGCGGCGGCCGGGTCAACCAGGTTGATAGCCAGCGCTTTCACGCCTTTGGCCAGCAGCACGTCCACCTGATCGTTCTGTTTGGATTGGTCGTTCTGTGAGTCGTTCATCAGCAGCTCGACGCCACCCAGAGCCTTGGCTTCTTTTTCAATATCTTTGCGTACCATCGACATGAAGTTATCGTCGTATTTGTAGATGGTGACGCCGATACGGGTATCCGCGGCATGGGCGGAGGCTCCGAACATCATGCTGGCAACCAGGGCGGTGAGAGTGAAAACCTTCTTATTCATGATATCTCCGGGTTTATGCAGGGTAGTTCTCAGTCCGGCCGCACGACGCAGGGTAGACGTAGTACGGCAGTCAGTTAGTCATCGTCAGTGCGGCGTCGTAACGCCAGGCTGACGGAGTTTGCAGGCATGGCCCGCTTAAAGCCTGACTTCCCTGTTTTCAGGCAGTGCTCACCTGTTCGGTGGCGCCGCCCGGTAATGCATCCTGAAACAGATAGCGTCCTGAAACCGATATTGTGAACGTTTTCGCCGTGGCGGCCGCTAACGATTCAACTGACTGGGCGACCGTATTACAAGGCGTCCGGCCTACGCAGTACGCCCTCATCATAGAGAGCGCAATGTTAATTAACTGTGAATTTACTCACAGATTGAAAGCGGTTACATGGAGGATTTGAAAGAATTAGTGACAGCTCCCACATTTTAACGGCAGCCACCGAATGTTAACGGGCTGCCACCGAATGCCGCCGCACCAACGTCGGCATGAAACAGTGTCTGGCGGTGGGGTCCAGCAGTCCGGCCGCGCCTTTTAGCGCCAGTTCCGTGGCGATTTTCGCCATAGAAACAATAGGGTAGCGGATGGTCGTCAGGCGCGGGTCGGTGTAACGGGAAATCGGGATATCGTCGAAACCGACCACCGAAAACCGCTCCGGCACCGTGATGCCGTTATCTTTCAGCGCCATCAACGCGCCGGCCGCCATGCCATCGTTGTAGGCGAACACCGCGGTCAGTTGCTGGTTGCGCCCCAACAGTTCCACCATCGCCGCTTCACCGCCCTGTAGGTCAGGCTCGCCGCTGGCGATCCACTCGTCGGGCGGCTCGGTACCCTGTTCCTGCAACGCCTGTCGCCAGCCGGTAAGGCGTTCCGTCACGTCCTCTATCGGGTGGCTGGAGCGGAGATAACCGATGCGCTGGTGCCCCTGCTGCAACAGCATACGGGTCGCCATCATCGCGCCGCTGACGTTGTCGAGGCAAACGCAGCGGTGCGGGTAGTCCGGCAGCAACCGGTTGATCAGCACCATACCGGGCACCTGGTCCATGAACTCCGCCAGTTCTTCATCAGATAAGGCTTTTGCATGTACGATCAGCGCGTTACAGCGCTGGCGGATCAGCACTTCGATGGCGTGCCGCTCCTTTTCTTCCTGATGATAGGAGTTGTTAATCAGCACATGTTTTTGCAGGCGCTGCGCCACGGTGTCCACCGCTTTGACCATAGCGCCGAAGAACGGGTCAGACACGTCCATCACCACCACGCCGATGGTGTCGCTGACCTGCGAAGCCAACGCCTGCGCATTGGCGTTGGGTCGGTAGCCCAACTGCTCGACCGTCTGCAGTACCAGCTCGCGCGTCTGTTGGGTGACCGAGCTGCTGTTGTTGAGCACGCGGGAAACGGTGGCGATGGAAACGCCTGCCTGGCGCGCGACATCACGAATGGTAATCATCAATACTCACCACAGAAGAAAAAGTTCACGAGGGCGGCCCTGACACTCAAGCTGTTCGGACTATTCTGTCAGGCGTTATGGAGAGACTGCGTGAGTCAGGTCACAGCAATGAAAGCGGTTACATACAATTCTGTAACCTTTGTGACGAAGGTCATTATCTGGCAAGAATGACGGCGACCAGGTGTGGCAACGCTCGTCGGAGGAGTATCACTCAGGGAAAACGCCCCGACAAAGCGTCAGGGCGAGTAGGTAACCAGCGTAGTAGGGAAAAGGTACGCTTACTCGGCGGCGTAACCGCCGACGGGAATGGCCTCGCCATCAAGCCAGGCTTGATTGTCGCGCAACGCCAGCCGTCCAGCCAGAAACCAGCCCACCACCAGCGGGTAGATGCTGTATTCCTGCGTTTGCACCCGTTCCTGAACGTCCTGCTCGGTATCGCCGGGGAAAATCGGCACTCGGGCCTGCAGGATCACCGGGCCGCCGTCCAGCTCTTCGGTCACGAAATGTACCGAGGTACCGTGTTCGTCGTCGCCGTTTTCCAACGCCTTACGATGGGTGTGCAGACCGGGATATTTCGGCAGTAACGATGGGTGGATGTTCAGCATCTTGCCAAGGAAGCGCGTCACGAACCCGGTGCTGAGGATGCGCATGTAGCCGGCCAACACCACTACGTCCGGCTGGTATTGGTCGATTTCCGCCGCCAGCGCCTGGTCGAAATCCGCGCGGTTGGCGTAATCGCCCGGCAACAGCGCGTGGGCGGCGATGCCGGCGTCACGCGCTCGTTCCAGACCGAAAGCGTCCGGATTGTTACTGAATACTGCGGTAATTCGCCCTGCGATGCGGCCGCTCTGACAGGCGTCGATCAACGCCTGCAGATTGCTTCCCTGACCCGAAATCAGGACAACGATGTTTTTCATCACTGAATAACCACTGTCTCTCCGCCGTCGGTGCGGGTAATCACGCCGATGTTCCAGGCGGTTTCGCCGCTGGCGTTGAGGTGAGCAATGGCTTTATCCGCCTGATCCGCCGGCAGGGCGATGATCATGCCGACGCCGCAGTTAAAGGTGCGGTACATTTCATGACGGCTAACATTGCCGCTCTGCTGCAGCCATTCGAACACTGCCGGCCACTGCCAGCTGGATTCGTCGATGGTCGCCTGCATGCCTTCCGGCAGTACGCGCGGGATGTTTTCCCAGAAGCCGCCGCCGGTCAGATGGGAGATGGCGTGTACGTCCACGTTTTCAATCAATGACAGCACCGATTTGACGTAGATTTTGGTCGGGGCCAGCAGATGGTCCGCCAGCGGTTTGCCGTCCAGTTGAACCTGTTCCGGGTTGGCGCCGCTCACTTCGAGGATTTTGCGGATCAGCGAGTAGCCGTTGGAGTGCGGGCCGCTGGACGCCAGCGCGATCAGCGCGTCACCTTCACGGACTTTGCTGCCGTCGATAATATCGGCTTTTTCCACCACGCCGACGCAGAAACCGGCCACATCGTAGTCGTCGCCGTGGTACATGCCGGGCATTTCGGCGGTTTCACCGCCCACCAGTGCGCAACCAGATTGTTTGCAGCCTTCGGCAATGCCGGTGATAACGCGGGCGGCGGTGTCCACATCCAGCTTGCCGGTGGCGTAATAATCCAGGAAGAACAGCGGCTCGGCGCCCTGTACCACCAGATCGTTAACGCACATCGCCACCAGATCGATACCAATCGTATCATGACGTTGCAGGTCCATCGCCAGACGCAGCTTGGTGCCGACACCGTCCGTACCGGAAACCAGTACCGGTTCGCGGTATTTTTGCGGTAAGGCGCACAGGGCACCGAAACCGCCCAGTCCACCCATGACTTCCGGGCGGCGGGTCTGTTTCACTACACCTTTGATACGGTCTACCAATGCATTGCCAGCATCAATATCCACGCCTGCGTCTTTATAGCTGAGAGAGGTTTTATCGGTCACTGCGGAAGTCCCCACGGAGGTTACGATTGGTTTAAAAAATGGAGCGCGCTAATTCTAACAGCGTAAGCAAACGTTTGCGAGCGGTGTGTTTGCGGTGTAGCGGTTTCGGCAAACCGGTATGACGGCCACCGTCGGCCGACGTACGGAGTGGCGCGCGGTAATTTCCGTTTCGGCTTGATTTGGATCAGACTTGAATCTATGGCGTACATGAGAAAAAGCGGTATAATCCCGCGATTTTTTTGGCCGTACACTGCCGATGGGGAGAAAGAGTAATGAAAATCGTCGAGGTGAAACACCCGCTCGTCAAACATAAACTGGGTCTGATGCGCGAACACGATGTCAGTACCAAGCGTTTCCGCGAACTGGCGTCTGAAGTCGGCAGCTTGCTGACCTACGAAGCCACCGCCGATCTGGCGACGGAAAAGGTGACCATCGAAGGCTGGTGCGGCCCGGTCGAAGTCGATCAAATCAAAGGCAAGAAAATTACCGTCGTCCCCATTCTGCGCGCCGGCCTCGGCATGATGGAAGGGGTGCTGGAAAACGTACCCAGCGCGCGCATCAGCGTGGTAGGGATGTACCGCGACGAACAGACGCTGGAGCCGGTACCCTATTTTCAGAAACTGGCTTCCAATATCGATGAGCGTATGGCGCTGGTGGTGGACCCGATGCTGGCGACCGGCGGCTCGATGATCGCCACTATCGATCTGCTGAAAAAAGCCGGCTGCCGCAGCATCAAAGTGCTGGTGCTGGTGGCGGCGCCGGAAGGGATCGCCGCGCTGGAGAAAGCGCACCCAGATGTAGAACTCTACACCGCCTCGATAGACAAAGGCCTCAACGAACACGGCTACATCATGCCGGGCCTGGGCGATGCGGGCGATAAACTGTTTGGTACCAAATGATAGCCAGCCGACTGCAGAGTCGGCTTTTTTTTGCGTACGACACAGCCCGCTCCTGACGTGACGGGGTGGTTCTGCGCATACCACGGATGGCGACATTTTTTCTGCGCCGGTGTGTGCCGGCGCTGAACTTTCTGCCGGGTTCCCCGGTATTTTTCAGTCTGAGACACAGAGGAAAACAAGATGACTCGTCGCGCCATCGGCGTCAGTGAACGCCCCCCGCTCCTGCAAACCATACCGTTGAGTTTCCAGCATCTGTTCGCCATGTTTGGCGCCACCGTGCTGGTGCCGATTCTGTTCAAGGTCAACCCGGCGACCGTACTGCTGTTCAATGGCATCGGCACGCTGCTTTATCTGTTTATCTGTCGAGGCAAGATTCCGGCCTATCTCGGTTCCAGCTTTGCGTTTATTTCTCCGGTATTGTTGCTGTTGCCGCTGGGCTATGAAGTGGCGTTGGGCGGTTTCATTCTGTGCGGCGTGCTGTTTTGCCTGGTGGCGCTGCTGGTGAAAAAGGCCGGAATCGGCTGGCTGAATGTGATTTTCCCACCGGCGGCGATGGGCGCGATCGTCGCGGTGATCGGCCTGGAACTGGCGGGTGTGGCGGCGAACATGGCGGGCTTGTTGCCTGCCGCCGGCACGGACGTGGACGGTAAAACCGTCACCATTTCGCTGGTGACGCTGGCGGTAACGATACTGGGTTCCGTGTTGTTTCGCGGTTTTCTGGCCATTATCCCGATCCTGATCGGCGTACTGGCGGGGTATGCGCTCTCCTTCGTCATGGGCGTGGTGGATCTGGCGCCGATCGCCCAGGCGTCCTGGTTCGCACTGCCGACGTTCTACACGCCGCGTTTTGAGTGGGTGGCGATGCTGACGGTGCTGCCTGCCGCGCTGGTGGTGATTGCCGAGCACATTGGTCATCTGGTGGTGACCGCCAATATCGTGAAAAAAGATCTGATGCGCGATCCAGGTCTGCACCGTTCTCTGTTCGCCAACGGCGTGTCCACCATACTGTCTGGTTTCTTTGGCTCCACCCCGAATACCACCTATGGCGAGAACATCGGCGTGCTGGCGATCACCAAGGTTTACAGCACCTGGGTGATCGGCGGGGCGGCGGTGCTGGCGATTCTGCTTTCCTGCGTGGGTAAACTGGCCGCCGCGATTCAGGCGGTGCCGGTGCCGGTGATGGGCGGCGTGTCGCTGCTGCTGTACGGGGTTATCGGCGCGTCCGGTATCCGGGTGCTGATCGAATCCAAAGTGGATTATAACAAGGCGCAGAATCTGATCCTGACCTCGGTTATCCTGATCATCGGCGTCAGCGGCGCGAAAATCCATCTGGGCGCCGTGGAGCTGAAAGGCATGGCGCTGGCGACGGTGGTCGGTGTGTTCCTGAGCCTGCTGTTCCGTGTCATCAGCCTGTTCCGTAAAGAAGAAGAGGTGATTGACGAGGCGGACGATCAGGCTTCCGCTCGGTAATCTTATGGCCCGCCGGTGCGCTGGCGGGCCATGCGGCGAAGCGGCCGGTTGACGGTTCAATCGCAAAAGGTTTCTATGCTAAACTTGATCCGTTTTCCTGCCCGTTTGGTTTGAGGTGCTTCTGAACACTCCGGCACAGTTATCATTGCCACTCTATTTACCCGATGACGAAACCTTTGCCAGTTTCTATCCGGGAGAAAACACGTCTCTGCTGGCCGCTATCCACACGACGCTGAATCAGGAACATGGCAGCTACATCTATTTTTGGTCGCGCGAAGGCGGCGGGCGTAGCCACTTGCTGCATGCCGCCTGCGCTGAACTATCTCGTCTCGGCAGTGCGGTCGGCTATGTGCCGCTGGATAAACGCGCCTACTTTGTCCCGGAGGTGCTGGAAGGAATGGAGCAACTGGCGCTGGTGTGCATCGACAATATCGAGTCGATTGCCGGCGATGAAGCGTGGGAAATGGCGCTGTTCAATCTGTACAACCGTATTCAGGAAGGCGGGCGCACCCGGCTGCTGATCACCGGCGATCGGCCGCCGCGTCAAATCAATCTGCAACTGGCGGATCTGGCGTCACGTCTCGACTGGGGGCAGATTTACCGGCTGCAGCCGCTGTCGGATGAAGAGAAAGGCGAAGCGTTGCAGTTGCGCGCCCGACTGCGTGGTTTTGAACTGCCGGAAGATGTCAGCCGTTTTCTGCTTAAACGGCTGGATCGGGAAATGCGTACTCTGTTCATGACGCTGGATCAGTTGGATCACGCTTCCATCACCGCCCAGCGTAAGCTGACGATTCCTTTCGTCAAAGAGATCCTCGGGTTGTGACGCTGCCCGTCACAGAATATCCAACACCTGCTCCGGCGGGCGGCCGAGCTTAGCCTTGCCGTTGGCGATCACAATCGGGCGTTCAATCAGCTTTGGGTGGGTTACCATCGCCTGAATCAGTTGCGCTTCCGTCAGGCTGTCGCCGGCCAGATTCAGTTCTCGGTACAGATCTTCTTTACGGCGCATCAGTTCGCGCGCGCTGGCGAATCCCAGTTGTTTGAGAAGCTTACCCAGCGTGGCGGCATCCGGCGGCGTCTCCAGATACAGCACCACTTCCGGTTCGATGCCTTGTTGCTGCAACAAGGCCAGGGTTTCGCGGCTTTTGGAGCAGCGCGGATTATGATAAATGGTCACCGGTTTACTCATTTAACTCACCTTTTTCAGGATTTCTCGTAAGGGCGGAAGCGTTGCTGCAACGCGCGCAACTGATCGATGCGCGCGTCGTAGCGCGCCTGATCCAGGCTGCCGAGTTTGCTTTGTGAGCTGGCGTTGCTCAGCAGGCGGATAGCCTGGTCCAGCTTGCCGTTCAGCGCCAGACTTTCCGCCCGGGATGACAATTCTTCTCCACGCATGTTTTGCGCGGCGGAAGCTTGCGCCAGTAAGTCCCAGCCGTTCGGATCGTCCGGGTGGGCGTAAGTGTATTTGCGCAGAATGCGGATGGCGTCGGCAGATTTGCGGCTTTCCACCATCGCGTTGGCCAGGTTGAGTTGCAGCACCGGGTTGTCTTGCACATCCGGCACTTTCTGCAGGCGGACGACTGCCTGATCGGCTCGCTGCTGGCCGATATCAATATCGGTCATCAGATCAAGAAACCAGGGGTTTGACGGCGACTTGTCCAGCAGCGGTTGCAGCGTGGCGCGCGCATCATCGTATTTCTTGGTTTGATAGGCGCGGATCGCGCGGCCATATTGGGCGGCCTGCTGCTCGCGCGCGTTGCCTTTGGCCCAGTTGTCCAGCAACGCGGCGCCATACGGGTTGTCCTGCGAGCCGTACATGCCCAGCACGCGAGCCTTGGCGAACAGGAAATCCTGCGAGGAGTGCATCGGGACCGATTTCATCTGGTTGGCGCGGTTACGGGCGTCCGACAACCGGCTTTCCGGCAACGGGTGCGTCAGCAGCATTTCCGGCGGTTTGGTGGCGTAGCGGGAGGTATCCGCCAGCCGTTGCAGGAAATTGGGCATCGCCTGCGGGTCAAATCCGGCGCGTTGCAGCACCTGAATCCCGATGCGGTCCGCTTCCTGTTCGTTGGACTGGGTAAAGCTGATGACGCTTTGCTGCGCGCCGGCTAGCGTGCCGCTCAGCGCGGCGAACCCGGCCTGCGGATTCGCCATCGCCAGCAGCAGCGAACCGAAAGCGCCGGCCCAGGCCAGCGGCGCGTTGGCTTTCTGGGCTTCCATCGCGCGCGCCAGATGACGCTGAGTCACGTGGGAGATTTCGTGCGCCAGCACCGAGGCCAGCTCGCTTTCATTCTCTACGTAGCGGAACAGCCCGGAGTGCAGCACCACATTGCCGCCGAAAAAGGCGAAGGCGTTGATTTCGTCGTTATTGACCAGAAAGAAATGGAACGGCGTACGCACGGAATCGGCTGATTTGACCAGCCGCCCGCCCAGTTGGTTGATGTACTGCATCAGTAGCGGGTCGTTAATCAGCGGCGCGCCGGCGCGCAACTGGCGCAGGTAAAAGTCCCCCATCACCAGTTCCTGATTGATGCTGAGCGTTCCGCCGGCGGTGGTGCCGATGTCCGGCAGGTTTTCCTGCGTGCCGGCCGGGAAACCCTGCGGGCTTGCGCTCAGCAACACACCTGCCAGCATGGCGATGACCGTCTGTTTGAGCCGATAGGACATAACGGATACAACCTTCTGAACAGCCTGAAAGAATTGTCATTATCTTAGCCAGCGGCGACAGACAATGAAACACGGGCAGGGGAAAAAGACGGGGGTAAAAACGGAAAATGCGGCGCGGGAGTCAGTTTGCCGGCGCATCAGACGCTGCACCGGCAATAATCGGGAAGGAAAAGGCTCAGGCGCCTTTCAGGTAATCCAGCACGATGTCGTGGTGGTTACTGGTTTTGAAATCATTGAATACTTTTTCGATGTTGCCCTCGGCATTGATCAGAAAACTGACCCGGTGAATACCGTCATAGGTTTTCCCCATGAAGGTTTTTTCACCCCAGACGCCGAACTGCTCCGCTACCTGGTGATCCTCATCGGCCAGCAGGGTAAAGTTCAGCAGCTCTTTTTCAGTAAAACGGGACAATTTTTCCGGTTTGTCGGTGCTGATGCCAAGAACTTCAACGCCGAACGTTTTCAGTTCGTCCATGTTATCGCGAAGCCCACAGGCTTGCACGGTGCAACCTGGCGTCATGGCCTTGGGATAGAAATACACCAATACCCGCTGTCCCTGGAAGTCGGCCAAATTAACTTGTTCGCCATCCTGATCGGGCAAGCTAAATTTCGGTGCGATATCACCGGCTTTCAGTGTGGTCATCACTACTCTCCATCTTTCTCTTCGTGCTGTGGATAGTTCACAACGCTAATACTGCCTTGCGCGTGCAGTTCTGTACATAGCTGATGAAAGGCCGGCTCAATAATTGAACCGGCCAACGCGGCCGGGCTGTGCGCCGTAATCTGGATGTACAGTTGCGGCGGCATATCGCCGTCGGCGGGGCGGGTTTTGGACACCAGCTCAGCGATATTCATTTGATGCGAATCGAACAGATCGGTAAAGCGTTCAATGATGTGTGGTGAGTCAGCGACATCCACCTTGACCCATACGGTGGCCGGCATCGGCGGGCGGGACTGTGATTCGGTGCGTTTCATCACGATCAGCAACTCCAGCTCGGCGCCCTTGAGCGGCAGGGTGGATTCAATCAGCGTAATCGCGTTCCAACTGCCGGACAGCAGCATGATAAAGGTGAACTCCGTGCCCAGCATCGCAAGTCGGCTATCTTCGATGTTGCAGCCACAACTGCTGACGTGGCGGGTAATCGTATTGACGATACCGGGACGGTCGGTCCCCAACGCGGTAATGACCAGATAGTGTTCTTGTGGGCGCGGCAAAATAGTGCTTCCTGTACAAAATGTTGGGAGTAACATGGTAAACATAAAAAAAACCACCTGCCAAGCGCTGACAACCGCGGTTGCAAGCTTGCTTTTGCATAGAAGTCAAAAGTACCATGAAGCACTTGTTTGTGGAGGGGATGGCCAATGTTTACGGGTAGTATTGTTGCTCTGGTTACGCCGATGGACGACAAAGGTGCCGTTGATCGCGCGAGCTTGAAAAAACTGATTGATTATCATGTCGCTAGTGGAACTTCCGCGATTGTGTCGGTGGGCACCACCGGCGAATCCGCCACCTTGAGTCACGATGAGCATGGCGACGTGGTGATGCTGACGCTGGAATTGAGTGATGGCCGCATCCCGGTCATCGCCGGCACCGGCGCCAATTCGACCGCTGAGGCGATTTCCCTCACCCAGCGTTTCAACGGCACGGGCGTGGCCGGGTGCCTGACCGTGACGCCGTATTACAATAAGCCGACCCAGAACGGCTTGTTCCTGCACTTCAAGGCGATTGCCGAGCACACCGACCTGCCGCAAATCCTCTACAACGTGCCGTCCCGTACCGGTTGCGACATGTTGCCGGAAACCGTCGCCCGTCTGTCGGAAATCAAAAATATTGTCGCAATCAAGGAAGCGACCGGGAACTTAAGCCGGGTCAGTCAGATCCAAGAGCTGGTTCATGAAGATTTCATTTTGCTGAGCGGCGACGACGCCAGCTCGCTGGACTTCATGCAACTGGGTGGCGACGGCGTGATTTCCGTGACAGCCAACATCGCGGCCCGCGAAATGGCGGTGCTGTGCGAGCTGGCGGCGCAAGGGAATTTCGTTGAAGCCCGCCGTCTGAATCAGCGTCTGATGCCGCTGCATCAGAAACTGTTTGTTGAACCCAATCCGATTCCGGTGAAATGGGCCTGTAAGGCATTGGGATTGATGGCGACCGACACGCTTCGTCTGCCGATGACGCCGCTGACCGATGCCGGTCGCGACGTGATGGAGCAGGCCATGAAGCAGGCGGGTCTGCTGTAACCGTTAGGGAGATTTGATGAGTTCTTCATTGCAAAAGTCGATGGTGGCAAAAGTTGTCGGTGTTTCGCTGATCATGTTGCTGGCCGCCTGTACCAGCGATCAACGCTATAAGCGTCAGGTCAACGGCGATGAATCCTATCTGAAAACCCCCGAGCACCGGGCGCTGGATGTGCCGTCCGGTCTGATTCTGCCGGTGCAGAATGGGGATTACGAGGTTCCTCCGGTCAACCAGAATGGGCTGGTAGGCAAGGCGCTGGATATTCGTCCGCCGATGCAGCCATTGGCTTTGTTGAATGGTTCCCGCGGTCAGGTTTCCGGCAATAGCGCCACGCTGCTGCTGGAAAACAATGCGCGCAACAGCAGCCTGTGGGCGGTGCTGACGCAGGTTCTCCAGTCGAAAGGCTACACGATTGCCAGCCGTCAGGACGCCAGCCGGACGCTGACGACCGATTGGGTCAACTGGAAGCGTGAAGACGAGGATGTGGCGCATCAGGCGCGTTATCAGATAAGCCTGCAGACGCAGGGCTATCAGCTGGCGCTGACCGTGAAACTGCTGGATCTGCAGCAGAACACCAGCCCGGTGACGGAGCGCAGCGAAATTCAGCGTTATACCGCGCTGATGCTCAACACGCTGTCCGACGAACTAGACAAGCGTCTGAACGATAACGACAGCGCGCAAGCCAACCGTAACAGCCAGCAGTTGAATGTCCAGAGCGGCGCCGATGATTCCGGCCTACCGTTGCTGGTGGTGCGCGGTTCCTACAATCAGGTATGGGACCGTCTGCCGAAGGCGTTGGAGAAGGTTGGTATGACCGTCAACGATCGCAGCCGTCCGCAGGGTTCGGTGTCTGTCAGTTACAAGGCGCCGGGCAGCGGCACGTGGAATGAACTGGGCGCGCATGACCCGGAATTGTCGAACGGGGATTACAAACTGCAGGTCGGCGATTTGGGTAACCGCAGCACGCTGCAATTCATCGATTCGAAAGGGCATACGCTAAGCCAGTCGCAAAATGACGCGCTGGTCGCCGTGTTCCAGGCCGCGTTCAGTAAGTCGTAAAACGCAAGAATATATACCCTAAATAATTCGAGTTGCAGGAAGGCGGCGACGCAGCGAATCCCCAGGAGCTTACTTAAGTAAGTGACTGGGGTGAGCGAGGAAAGCCAACGCACATGCAACTTGAAGTATGACGGGTATAAGGGTCGGGTTCTCCGGCCCTTCTTCATTTGGTCATCAACGTGATGGATTTATCAACACGTTCAATTAACGGGCCCGGTGCGGATGGCCCTTACTTGTGTGGAGTAATGAAAGATGCAAAAGCTAGCTGAGTTGTATCGCGGAAAAGCGAAAACGGTCTACACCACGGAAGATCCGGATCTGCTGGTGCTGGAGTTCCGCAATGATACGTCAGCAGGGGATGGTGCTCGCATTGAGCAGTTTGATCGTAAAGGGATGGTGAACAACAAGTTCAACCACTTCATCATGACCAAGCTGGAAGAGGCCGGGATCCCGACCCAGATGGTGAGCCTGCTGTCTGACACCGAAGTGCTGGTGAAGAAGCTGGAGATGGTGCCGGTCGAGTGCGTGGTGCGTAACCGTGCGGCAGGTTCGCTGGTTAAACGTCTGGGCATCACGGAAGGTGAAATCCTCAATCCGCCGTTGTTCGATTTGTTCCTGAAAAACGACGCCATGCACGATCCGATGGTGAATGAGTCCTACTGCAAGACCTTCGGTTGGGTAAACGAAGAGAATCTGGCACGGATGAAAGAACTCAGCTACAAAGCCAATGAAGTGCTGAGCAAGCTGTTTGGCGACGCCGGTCTGATTCTGGTGGACTTCAAGCTGGAGTTCGGCCTGTTCAAGGGCGAAGTGGTGCTGGGTGATGAGTTCTCGCCGGATGGCAGCCGTCTGTGGGATAAAGAAACCCTCAACAAGATGGATAAAGACCGTTTCCGTCAGAGCCTGGGCGGCCTGATTGAAGCCTACGAGGAAGTCGCACACCGTTTGGGCGTTAAGCTGGACTAACAGCGCAATCGTTTACGTTCTGGCAGGCGGCCGTTGTTTCCGGTTGCCAGAACGAGCCTGTGTTCTGATGACGTCAGGCCACGCATTTCCCCCGCATCCGTCAGCGGCCTCTCCCCGGTTGGCCACAGTCTTTATGCTGTCGCTGTTCAATGAGTGTTATTATCTCCCGCCTACGTATTGACTGATTCCGGCAAGGATGTTTCATGGCCTTTTTTGACCCGACTCTGCTTATTTTACTGGCGCTGGCCGCTCTCGGCATTATCAGCCAGAACATGACCGTTACGCTGGCTATTCTGTTTCTGGTCGTGGTGCGCATTACGCCGCTGAATCACTATTTTCCGTGGGTGGAAAAATATGGCCTGTCGTTCGGGGTGCTGGTGCTGACCATCGGGGTGATGGCGCCGATTGCCAGCGGTAAGATTTCCGCCAGCGACGTGTTCTACTCTTTTTTGCACTGGAAGTCGCTGCTGGCCGTGGCGATCGGCGTGGCCGTATCCTGGCTGGGTGGGCGAGGGGTGACGCTGATGAGCAACCAGCCGTCGGTGGTGGCCGGCCTGTTGGTCGGTACCGTGATGGGTGTGGCGTTATTTCGCGGCGTGCCGGTAGGGCCGTTGATTGCGGCGGGGTTGCTGTCGCTGTTGGTCGGTAAAGGCTAAGTTTTCTGCGGGGCGTGTCGTGGAGTCTTTTGTTGTCAGTCAGCAGTACCAGCAGCGTTACGGCATTCGCCGCCTATTGGTACTGAGCGGCCGGTCTGATTGGTGTTGCACTCAGGCGCGGCGTCTGAGCGCTTTGTTGCCCGGCGACTGGCTGTGGGTCAGCGCGTCAGCGCCTGAGGAGGTTACGGCGATACCGCCCCGCAACGTGCGCGGCGTGCTGGGCAGGGAGTTTCTGCACGCGGTGTTTGATGCCCGCGACGGTCTGGATGCGGAAGCGCTGGCGATGCTGGCTGGCGCGCTCAGGGCCGGTAGCTGGCTACTGCTGTTGGTTCCGGAGTGGGATCGCTGGCCCGATTGTCCGGATACGGACAGCCTGCGCTGGAGCGAACAATCGGAGCCGATTGCCACCCCCCGATTTATCCGGCACGTGCAGCATCAGCTGTTGAGCGATGACGAGGTTGTCCTGTGGCGCCAGCAGGACGCCGAGCCGGTGATAGCGCTTCCCCATCGACGTTCGGACTGGCAGCCCGCCACCGGCGAAGCAACCCCCTGTCAGCAGGCTATTTTGCAGCAATTGCTGCACACTTCCTGTGCGGTGTCGGTGATTACCGCGCCGCGTGGTCGCGGCAAGTCGACGCTGGCCGGCATGTTGGCGCGTCAGTGTCAGGGCGCCTGCTGGGTGAGCGCGCCATCACGCGACGCCAGCGAAATCCTGCTGCGTCAGGCCGGGAACGTGGCAACGTTCTGGGCGCCGGACGCACTGTTGGCGTTCTGCCGGCAGCATGGCGCACCGCCGGTTGAATGGCTATTAATCGATGAGGCGGCGGCGATTCCGGCTCCGGTACTGCAGGCGCTGTTGCCGTTTTTCCGCCGGGTAGTAATGACGACCACGGTACAAGGATATGAAGGGACGGGGCGCGGTTTTCTACTGAAATTTTGTGCGTCGCTGCCGGACTGGCAGTCTATTGAACTGACGGCGCCGCTGCGCTGGGCAGAGCAGGACCCGCTGGAGAATATCGTCGATCGGATGATGCTGTTTGACGCCGAAAAACAGGTGCCGGAACGGCTGCCGGGGTCACCGGCGATTCGGCTGGAACGGCGCGACGACTGGCTGAGTCAGCCTGAACGCCTTGCCGGATGCTATGGGTTGTTATGCAGCGCCCATTATCGCACCTCGCCGCTGGATTTACGCCGTCTGCTGGATGCGCCCGGCATGCATATCGCCAGCGCCTGTGTCGAAGAGCAGGTTGGCGGCGTTATCTGGCTGGTGGATGAAGGCGGGCTGCCGCAAACACTGGCGCGGGACGTCTGGGCCGGGCGACGTCGGCCGCGAGGAAATCTGGTGGCGCAGTCGCTGGCGGCGCACGGCAACCAGTGGCAGGCACCGGTATTGTGGTCACGACGCATCAGCCGCATTGCGGTACTGGCGGCGCAGCGTGGTCAAGGGATCGGGCAGACGCTGGTTCGGGAACAACAGCAACGGGCGCAACAGGAACAGCTGGATTTTCTGTCGGTCAGCTTTGGTTTCCAGCCGGCGTTGTGGCGGTTCTGGCAGCGTTGCGGGTTTCAACTGGTGCGTATCGGTAGCCATATCGACGCCAGCAGCGGGTGTTACAGCGCGATGGCGTTGCTTCCTCTCAGCGAAGCGGGTAGCGCGCTGACGGCGTCAGCACACCATGAACTACTGCGGGACTGGTTCTGGCTGCGGCGTGATATCCCACTGGCGCTGAATTTGCCGCTGGTGGAGGATCAGACGCTTACGACGGAGGACTGGCGTAATCTGATTGGGTTTGCCAGAGCTCACCGTCCACCAGAAGCCTGCCAGGGAGCGCTGTCACGCCTGATGATACGTTCGCCGATGGCATTAACCGCCTTGAGGCTATGGCTTGAGCAAGGGCGGAGCGTGGCGGAGTGCGTTCATCTGCTTCAACTGGCGGGCAGAAAGGCGCTGATTCAGCGCTGGCGGGCGGAAACAGCTCAGGCGCTGCGCCAACTGGACGAAGCCGAATGGCAGCGCTGGCATGATATTGTTTTATATTGAGAGTTTTTTGGTCGAGAATCGTTTTACAACGAGAATGCGTCATATCGAAAGAAGTGGTTTCCTTTTCCAAATTCATTTCAAGTGGTAGCGATCACAATTTTGCAACTTGCATGGCGATCCAGCCAGCCGGTTTCCTGCGTTCATATACACTGATCCTGATACAGGATAATGGAATGACTTGTTCAATAAACCTCAATATTGACCCGCTATCGAGGGGCGTATAGTGACAACTGAAATTTTTTGAACAGACGGTTTCCCCTGAAGGTAACCGCAGGAGAGGCGATATGAAGCATGACTATTTTGTGGTGCAAAATCCACCTTCACCTAAGCAGTTGTTTTTGCTATTTCATGGCGTGGGCGACAATCCGGTTTCCATGGGGCAGATCGGCCGTTATTTTGCCGAGGCGTTCCCCATGGCGCAGGTTATCAGCATTGGCGGTCCGGAAGCGATTAGTCTGGGCGAAGGGCGCCAGTGGTTTTCGGTACAAGGCGTCACTGAGGAGAATCGCGTCCGTCGCGTGAACGCCATTATGCCGCGGTTTGTCGAAACCGTTCGTTACTGGCAGGAAACCACCGGAATCGATTATTCCCACACCGCACTGATCGGTTTCTCTCAAGGGTCGATTATGATCCTTGAGGCATTGAAAGCGGAGAAAAATCTGGCCGGGCGGGCTGTAGCGTTTAGTGGTCGCTTTGCCGCTTTGCCGGAGCAGCCGCTGCATGATGTCGTCGTTCACCTGATTCATGGCGAGGAAGACCCGGTGATTACGGCGGATCACGCTCGTCAGGCCGCGCAGAGTCTGCGTGCCCAGGGATCGGATTTCACGTTGGATCTGGTGCCGCAATTGGGGCATGCCATTGACGATCGCATGATGGATAACGCGCTGGATCGGCTGCATCATTACATCCCGAAACGCTTCTGGGATGAGGCTGTGATGGGCGCGCGCGGCGAACTGGTGGCATTTCGTTAACCGGCTGGCATTGCGCTAGCCGATTTAGTGCGTTTACCGTCGTCAGAGAAGGTCGCTATAACAAGAAGGCCGGGTCGCCATTGGGTGGCCCGGCCTCATGGTTTTCAGCGTGTGCGGGGTCAGGGCTTTTTCTGCGGCCAGTCGTCTTCGTCGTCCCACTGCGCATTATTGTCGCGGTGCGGCGGCAACGGCGGTTTGTCATGCAGAAAACGTTTATGGTCAAGGCGGCTCAGTTCCTTGATGCCGTTGATCAACATTCCCAGCAACACCAGCAGTATTACCCACCAGTAATCAGCCAGCCATCCCATGGTTGTTCCTCATAATATAGATGTCCCATGTCAACGGGGTTATTGTGCCTCAACAGACAGTATAAAGCGCTGGAACAACATCGGCAGATTCGACTCCAGCCAGCTCCGGCCGGCTATGTCTTCACCCTGCCAGGCTTGCAGAATGTGTTCCGGCGTTAGCTGAGCCATAGCGAGACGGGCCAGCGGCGCATAGCTGAGATGCCAGGGTTCAATAGCCACACCGCCACTATCCTGTGCAAACGGCCGGTAAAAGCCGAAGGCGGCCATGTGTTGCGCCAGCCAGTCGCTGAGGTCGGCAAAGTAGCCGCCTGGCTGATATTCCCACGGCTCTAGTTGCAGTTTTTGGCCGGCGGGTAAGCGGTCGGGATCGTAAATATCCAGATCGCTGCCCCAGTGATGACGGCTACCGCCCGGCAGCGCCGACCAGCGTAGGATCGCCTCGCAACGAGCGCCTTCATCCAGCGCGAGCGCGTCTAGCGGCTGGCTGTGTTGATCTAGCAGCGGGCGCTGGCCGGTAAACTTGCCGTTCCAGATTTGCCGTTGGCGCTCAAAATCCCGAAATGTACTGGCCGGTTGCAGATTGAATCCATGCTGCCGTGCCGCCTGCTGCATGGCTGTAAACGCCTCAACTGCCTCGGGTTGCAGGCGGTGCGACCCGCTGAGCGTCACCAGATGGCGGTCGCTTTTGCCGGTCAGACAGGCGGAAGCGATCATGCGATCAATTGCTCCATAATGCGTTGATACATACGGCTCAGCAGTTGCAGGTCGGCGGCGCTGACGCACTCGTTCACTTTATGGATAGTCGCGTTAACCGGCCCCAGTTCCACCACCTGTGCGCCCATGCGGGCAATAAAGCGGCCATCCGAGGTTCCACCGGTAGTCAGGAGCTGTGGCGTGATTTCACTGTAGTGTTCAACGGCGTTGACCACCGCGTCCACCAGTTCGCCGCGGCTGGTCAGGAACGGATGACCGGACAGCCGCCATTCCAGCGTGTAGTTAAGCTGGTGGCGATCAAGCAGAGCTTTGACTTGCTGTTTAATTAGCTCATCGGTCAACTCAGTGCTGAAGCGGAAATTGAATTGCACGTCCAGATCGCCGGGTATGACGTTGTTGCTGCCGGTACCGGCATTGATGTTGGCTATCTGCATGCTGGTGGGTGGGAAGAATTCATTGCCCTGGTCCCAGACGGTCGCCACCAGTTCATTCAGCGCCGGTATGGCCCGATGCACCGGGTTGTCCGCCAGATGCGGGTAAGCAACGTGACCCTGAACGCCGTGAATCCGCAAATTAGCGGTGATAGAACCGCGCCGGCCGTTTTTCACTACATCACCGACCCGATCGGTACTGGACGGTTCGCCGACCAGACAGTAGTCCAGTCGTTCCTGGCGCGCCATCAGTGTTTCCACCACTTTGACGGTGCCGTTGACGGCGCTGGACTCTTCGTCGGAGGTGATTAGAAACGCCAGTCGTCCTTGATGATTGGGGTGCGCGGCGACAAAACGCTCCGCCGCCACCACCATCGCCGCCAGCGAGCCTTTCATGTCCGCCGCGCCGCGGCCGTACAACATACCGTCTCGAATCGCAGGTTCGAACGGCGGGGTCTGCCATTGGCTTTCATTACCAACAGGAACGACATCGGTGTGACCGGCAAACGCCAGTGTCTTTCCCTGACCGCGGCAGGCCCAGAAATTTTGGGTATCGTCGACATCCAGCTTTTCGACGATGAAGCCGATGGCCTGCAGGCGTTCGATCATGAGCGCCTGGCAGCCGGCGTCATCCGGGCTGAGGGACGGGCGTTTGATGAGCTGCTGGGCCAGTTCAATTACCGGGCAAGACATGTGAGGTGTTCTCCGTAAAAAAGTACTGATAGCTGTCTTCGCTGAAACCGAGCAGGATTTTTCCGTCATCGGCTACCAGCAACGGGCGTTTGATCAACGCGGGTTGTTCCAGCATAACAGCTTTTGCCGCCGCTTCGTTGACGAGGGTGTTACGGTACGCTTCTTCCAGCTTACGCCAGGTGGTGCCACGGGTATTCAGCAGCGGTTGCCAGCCCATGCGGTCGATAAAGAATTGCAGGCGTTCCCCTTCCAGCCCGTCGACCCGGTAGTCATGAAAACGGTAGTCAATCTGATGGTTTTCCAGCCAACGACGGGCCTTTTTTATGGTGTCGCAGTTCTTAATGCCGTACAGGATGATGGCCATATGTTTAAAATCCGTTATTTTTCATGTCATAAGGGAAAAAGCATACCGCATAAACACTGGATGCGGCAGAGTATTAAAATTATCTTAAGAAATCATGGGGTTGAGTTGGGTGACTATGTTGCGGAAATGCGAAAGAGAGCACATTTTTGCGCCCCAAAGTCTTTATCTAGGTCAAAAAAGAAGCGTATAATAACCCCGTAAGACAACAAAATCCCTAAGGAGCTACCATCATGATCGAAGTCGAACTCAACAACTGGAAAAGCTTCATCGACGCAATGCTGCGTAAGTAATTGCTGATGTATTTAGACTAGTACAATTTTATTTACTGTCATTAGTCACCAGGTACCTTATTGAGTGTCACCAAAGCAGCAACCCACGGGTTGCTGCTTTTTTTATGTGATTGGTGCGGGTTTTAATGGACTGATTTTTAAAAATTAATTTTCGCTTAAGGTGCGTGTGTTATTCATAAACTCCCCCGTTTTACCGCGTTTTTTTCTTCTCATTTTTGTGATGAGTCTCTCAATTTTTCGCTCATGTTTTTCGGTCCGCTGCCGGGGATGGCGGTGACTAAATGGGGAAGCCTGAGTAAATAAAAGAGGCTATTATTTGCCTTCTCTATATCTGTACTCCCTGTGTACTGTTTGCCGTGGCTCGGCAATGATGCGGCAGAAAGCCTGACGGGATTTCGTCACGGTCCGCCAGGGGTTCTTTCACACTATTGATTGATACTTCATTGATTGATACTGCAGTGGGTAAGGCAGGCTTGATTCCCAGCCCATGCCGCCAGATAACCCCAGGCATTTCTGCATTGTTGTTTCGGATAACCAAAAAAAGTGGCTAACTGCGTGTAAGATGCCAAAGAATGTGGTTGTGGCTTATAAATATGCGGGGTGAATGGAGTCAGTTCGCTTTTTTATCATGTTTTATCACTTTTTGGTGATGTTCGGCTGGACAAATGCGCTGCTACTTGCTGTACTGTATTTGACACAGATTTTGTGTCGTTCATTCATGTAAAGGTAAGTTTGATGTCTAAGATTAAAGGTAGCGTTAAGTGGTTTAATGAGTCCAAAGGATTCGGTTTCATTACTCCGGAAGATGGCAGCAAGGACGTATTCGTTCACTTCTCTGCTATCCAGAGCAACGGTTTCAAAACCCTGGCTGAAGGTCAGCGCGTAGAGTTTGAAATCACCAGCGGCGCTAAAGGACCTTCTGCTGCTAACGTTATCGCTATTTAATTATACCGATTTCCTGAAAAACCCGCCTGATGGCGGGTTTTTATTTTGTATCTTTCCCAGCTTTCAGTGGGCGCTCAGCCAACTCACCAGCGCAAACGCCAGCGCCGTCATAATCAGCGAACCAAGCAGATTGAGCAGCAAATTAAACAGTGCCGCTGCCCATTCACCGCTCTGCAGCAAGGCAACCATTTCGTAGGAAAAGGTAGAGAACGTCGTCAAACCACCGCAAAAACCGGTCGTGAGCAACAGTTTCCAGTGTGGCGGGAGGTCGGGCTGACGCATGAAATAACTCATGGCCGCACCGATAATGAAGGCACCGATCAGGTTGGCCAGCAGTGTGCCGGCGGGAATCTGAGGAAATAACTTATTAAAGCGCACGCTGAGTTGCCAGCGTGCGACACTGCCAATCCCACCGCCGATAAAAACAGCAAGTAACGTACTATACATAGTCACCTTTTCATTCAAGGGTAAGTTGGGCTAATCTCGAAAGGGCACGCCCGATTGAGGGACTCGCAGACATCATCAGCCGGAAGGGCGGTTATGGAGGAATGTCATCTCCGTTACTGGCTAGTAAAGTTTACCTGCATGCCGATGTTTTTTGTAGCCGTGGCAGTTTTACCAAATGTATCCGCCCGTTAGGAATGAAGGAGCCTGATATGAAAGTGGCGCTCGGTCAGTTTGCCGTGCAACGACTGTGGCAGGATAACGCCCAAATCTGCATAACATTAATGGCCCAGGCGGTCTCGGCCGGAGCTGACCTGCTGGTGCTGCCGGAGGCGGTGTTGGCGCGAGATAATACGGATCCGGAATGGGGCGTTGGGTGCGCCCAGCCGATCACCGGCCCGTTTGTCAGCCAGTTGCTGATTGCCAGCCAGTCGCTGGATATTTGCGTGGTGTTTACCCTGCATACGCCGGCGGCGGATGGGCGTGTGCATAATACGCTGCTGGTTATCCGGCGGGGCGAAGTGTTGGTTCATTATCACAAGCTGCACTTGTATGACGCCTTTACGGTACAGGAGTCCCGACGGGTGACGCCGGGAACGTCGCTGCCGCCGGTGGTGGAGGTGGCGGGAATGCGCGTTGGGCTGATGGTGTGCTACGACATCCGTTTCGCCGAGATGGCGCGCCAACTGGCGGTGAACGGCGCCGATGTGCTAGTGGTGCCGGCTGCCTGGGTAAAAGGCCCGCAGAAGGAAGCGCACTGGGAATTGCTGGCCCGAGCCAGAGCGCTGGAGAATACCTGTTATCTGGTGGCGACAGGGGAGTGTAGCGACAGGAATATCGGCAATAGCATGGTGGTGGACCCGATGGGCGTGGTCATCGCTCAGGCCGCTGAACAACCGGAATTGCTGCTGGCGGAGCTGAAGCTGGAGCGTATTCAAGCCGTTCGTCGCCAGTTACCTGTTCTGCATCACAATCGTTTTAAGCCGCCTGTACTACGATAACAGCAAGGCATCACATGCCGGATAAAAAACAGCGACTGACGATGGACGTCTTACTTTGTTACAGATGACCATTGCCTTATCCGGTGTATCGATTTAAAAAAGAGCGATGTAAAGCGCGCTGGCTTTTCCAGCTCACATCATCAGGTAGGTATGTATGGAAGGTATCAGTATTGCCAAGCTCTTAGTGATTGGCGCCTTGATTGTTCTGCTGTTCGGCACCAATAAACTGCGCAGTCTGGGCAGCGATCTGGGCGCCGCTATCAAAGGCTTCAAGAAATCCATGAGCGATGAGCAGCCGGCGGCAAAATCTTCCGCTCAGGATGAACACCCAGCCGCTATCAGCGAAAATCGTCCTAAAGAATAAGCATAAGCGCTGAAAGACTCCAAAATAAAAAAGCGGAGGGCTTTGCCATCCGCTTTTTGTCTTACCTGTGTCATTATGTAAGGAGATGTTGCGGGTAGTAGCCCGTTATTTCACCTCAATCCCTTTGGCCTGCAGGTCGGCGTGGTAGGATGAACGGACGAACGGACCACAGGCGGCGTGGGTAAAGCCCATTGCCAGCGCTTCCGCCTTCATTTCCTCGAACTCTTCCGGCGGCACATAACGTTGCACCGGCAGATGGTGACGGCTTGGTTGCAGATATTGGCCCAGCGTCAGCATGGTCACGCCGTGGCGGCGCAGATCGCGCATCACATCCAGAATTTCATCATTGGTCTCGCCCAGACCCACCATCAGACCGGACTTGGTCGGGATATTAGGATGCGAGTCTTTGAAATTTTCCAGCAGCTTCAGCGACCATTCGTAATTGGCGCCCGGACGTACCTGACGGTAGAGGCGCGGCACGTTTTCCAGGTTATGGTTAAATACGTCTGGCGGCGTGACGGTCAGAATATCCAACGCCCGATCCATACGACCACGGAAATCCGGCACCAGTGTTTCAATGCGGATGTTCGGGCTTTTGCGGCGAATGGCGCTGATGCAGTCGGCAAAATGCTGAGCGCCGCCGTCGCGCAAGTCGTCGCGGTCAACCGAGGTGATCACCACATAGCGCAGCCCCATATCGTGAATGGTCTGAGCCAGTTTTTCCGGCTCGTTGGCATCCGGGGTCAGCGGGCGGCCGTGGGCGACATCGCAGAATGGGCAGCGGCGGGTACAGATGGCGCCGAGGATCATGAACGTAGCGGTGCCATGATTGAAACACTCCGCCAGGTTAGGGCAGGATGCCTCTTCGCAAACCGAGTGCAGACCATTACGGCGCATGGCGTCCTTGATGCCCTGAATTCGGCTGGAGTCCGCAGGTAATTTGATTTTCATCCATTCCGGTTTGCGGAGCATTTCCTGACGCTCAGTGACGACGGTACGTACCGGGATCAGGGCCATTTTGTCTGCATCGCGGTATTTGACGCCACGTTCGATCTGAATCGGTTTACTCATGTTTGCGTAATTTCCAGTTCTGAATCGCTGTTATGAATTTATATAAAATTCATTGGATTACGTGAGTTGTTAAACTTTTTTTTAAAAAGCTCACAAAATTATATCATCTTTGCCCGTCGGCGAGCAGCCATTGAGGGACAAAATACGGAAATAATGTAAATAAAATGTAATTTAATGACGTCAGGCCTTGTCAGCCGTGCTCAGCGGGTGTGGCACCCCTTGTTGCGACCAGTTCCACTCCAGCCACTCTTGCTGCTGGTAATCCAACAGATCCATAAACGCTTTCACCATTACTGGCGCGGTTTCGGCTACCGTTGTGCCAGGAGCCTGTTCGCTGAGCTGAGTCATCGCCATACCGGCATAGCCGCAAGGGTTGATACGCAGAAAAGGGGACAGATCCATGGCAATGTTTAGCGCCAGCCCGTGAAATGAGCAGCCATGACGGATGCGCAGACCCAGTGAGCAGATTTTCCGTTCGCCGACGTAAACGCCAGGAGCGTCGGGGCGGGCATGAGCGTCAACGGCATAATGCGCCAGCGTATTGACGACGGTATTTTCGATAGCGGTCACCAACTGACGTACGCCAACTTTGCGACGCTTGATATCGATCAGCACATACATCACCTGCTGGCCGGGGCCATGATAGGTCACCTGACCGCCGCGATCGCTCTGAATTACCGGGATGTCACCGGGCATCAGGACATGTTCGGCTTTGCCTGCCTGACCCTGGGTGAAGACCGGCGGGTGCTGCACCAGCCACAATTCGTCGAAACTGTGGCCGTCCCGCTGTTCGGTGAAGGTGTGCATAGCCTGCGACACCGGCTCGTAAGGCTGCACGCCCAACTGGCGTACTATGATCGTGTCACGTACTCTGATCGTATCACGAACTATGATCGTATCCTGTTGCAAGAGTGTCATCGTCGGGTGAAGAAGGAATGAGCGCAATTATAGCGGGGTGATGCTACAGCGAATAGCGGTTTCCTCGCTTGTCTCCGCATTAGGGAGACAAGGTCAGAGAGCGGCGGGCGTTACAACACCACACGCACAATATCGATGTTACCCAGTTCTTCGTACAGCGTTTCCACCTGTTCGATATGGGTGGCGATAATGGTAATCGATACCGAATGGTAGTTGCCTTTGGTACTGGGCTTGATTTGCGGGTTATAGTCGCCGGGAGCATGGCGCTGAACCACTTCCACAACCCGATCCACCAGCTCCGGTTTTGCCAACCCCATGACTTTGTAGGTAAATGAGCAGGGGAATTCAAGCAATTCGTTGAGTTTGGTTTTCATGGCGACTCCAGAGTCATTCATTAGTACAAAATTATCACTCCCGCCGTAGCGGGAGTGTTAAGTATGACCGAAATCCTGTCGTTCGATCCTTAAGTGAGCAACATGAGGGCTATTGCTCAGGATTCAAGGGGGATCAACTGAACCAGCGGTGGAACATCAGTTTGATGTAGTCGAACAGACGTCCGAAAATACCGCCTTCTTTGACTTCGTTCATTACTACCAGCGGGCGCTGATCGATCACTTTGCCATCCAACTGGAAGTTGATGCTGCCCACCACCTGATTTTTGGCCAGCGGCGCATGCAGTTCCGTATTGGTCAGCACATAGCTGGCTTTCAGGTCTTTCATGCGGCCACGCGGGATGGTGATGTAGACATCTTTATCCACGCCCAGCGATACCCGGTCGTTGTCGCCGAACCACACCGGCTCGGATGCGAATTCTTTACCGGTTTTCAACGGCGCTACCGTTTCAAAGAAGCGGAAGCCCCAGGTCAGCAGTTTCTTGCTTTCGGTTTCACGGCCTTTGAAGGTGCGCCCGCCCATTACGGCGGAGATCAGGCGCATCTGACCTTCGGTGGCGGAGGCCACCAAATTATAGCCGGCAGACGCGGTGTGGCCGGTTTTGATGCCGTCAACGGCCAGGCTGCTATCCCACAACAGGCCGTTGCGGTTCATCTGGCGAATATTGTTGAAGGTAAATTCTTTTTCTTTGTAGGTCGCGTACTCGTCCGGTACGTCGCGAATCAGCGCCTGACCAATCAGCGCCATATCGCGGGCTGAACTGTATTGCCCGTCAGCATCCAGACCGTGAACCGTTTTGAAGTTGGTGTTCTGTAATCCCAACGCTTTAACGTAACCATTCATCAGGTTGACGAACGAATCCTGACTTCCTGCTACGTAGTCAGCCATCGCTACGCAGGCATCGTTACCGGACTGCAGAATAATCCCTTTATTCAGCAGATAAACCGGCACGCGATCGCCCGGTTTGAGGAACATCAGCGAAGAACCCTGAAAATCGGGGTTGCCGGTAGCCCAGGCATCTTTGCCGATAGTCACGACATCGTTCGGGCTGATTTTCCCGGATTTAATCGCCTGACCGATGACGTAACTGGTCATCATCTTGGTCAGACTGGCTGGGTTGCGACGGGCGTCGGCGTTCTTTTCCGCCAGTACTTTACCCGAGTTGTAATCAATCAGGATGTACGCTTCGGCATCAATATCCGGGACGGCAGGAATCATGGTTTTCAGATTAATGTCGTCTGCGTAGGCGAAAGTGGATGCACTGATGGCGAGCAACGTGCCGAGCGCAATACGTTTGGTAAAACAAGACGTGATTACTGTTTTCATGATTGGAACAACAACATCCGTGGGTATAAGTTAAAAAACGAGCCACACTATAACAGATGAAAATCGGGGCGGCACCAGACAATACGTTACGCGATTTTGCCGATCGCCGGGGCGGTATCGTTATCGCTCGTACAAATAAGGAAAGAGGGAATTTATCCCTCTTTCGAGAGCGAATACGTTACTGCGCGCCGGACACCGTGGTGATAAATGACGGCTGTTGCGCTTCGCTGGAAAGGCGTTGTTGCAGGTCGGCAGCTTGCTGACGGCTCTGGAACGGCCCCAACTGGATGCGATATAAACCGTTATTCAGGGTGACTTTGCCAGGCACGCGGAAGCGCTCGTTCAGGCTTTTCAGCCAGGTTTGTGCTCGCTGCTGATCGCTCAGCGCGCCGACCTGCACCACGATGTTGCCGGAACCGGCAGGCACAGCCGGTTGCGACAGCGTGCGCGATGGCTGTACGGCGCCTGGCGCAGCCGCGACCGCAGGTGCAATCGCGGTGGCTCTGACTGGCGCAGCGGCAGGCGTTGGTTCCGAGCCTTCCAGCACTCCGCTGGGCAGTGGCTTGGGCGCGCCGAGGAAGCTGCCTCCGCTCGGGGTGCCGGCATTGCCGACAGATGGGTTGCCGCTAACGATATTGCCGGCACCATCACCTGCCGTCGGCGTCAACGTGGCATTGCTGATCGGCCGCACCGCGGCGGCAGTCGCCGGTGCGCTTTCCATCACCGGCGTTCCCAGCCCGCTGGAGCCCAGCGTCGGGCGCGACGGCAGGGCAAAGCTCTGTTTGGCGACACGGGTGCCGATGGTGCCGGGGCCGGAGAGCGAGCCATCCGGCGCCACGCTGATAAAGTCCACCTTCACCTTGGTATTGTTGGACAGATTAAGGCGGTCTGCCGCGCCTTTGGTCAGATCGATGATTCTGCCCGGCGTATAAGGCCCGCGATCGTTGACGCGCACCACCAGACGGCGACCGTTGCTGAGGTTGGTGACCCGCACATAGCTGGGAATCGGCAGCGCGGGGTGGGCGGCGGCCATGGCGTTGACGTCGAATTCTTCACCCGTCGCCGTGCGGTTACCGACCGATTCCCGATCGTGCCAGGCGGCAAACCCGCTTTCACTGAAATTCTCCGGGTTTTTGACAATACGGTAGGTTTTGCCGTTCATGCTGTAATCCTGCATGTTGGCGGGTTTGTACGGTTCGTAGCGCGGTTCCGCGCCGCCGATTTCTTCCACCGGGCCATTGTATGCCGTGGCCTGCGGTGAGGGCGACTGAGGCTGTTCCGTAACCGCGCAGCCTGCCAGCGCCAGGCCGATCGCGCCAATCCAAACCCAATCCTTACGCATTGCCTACCCCTATAAATTCTTGGATAACATTTTGCGGTGAGTGTGTATCGACATGACGATACCGAATCCCGCCATCAAGACGACCAGCGCCGAGCCGCCATAGCTGACCAACGGCAGCGGCACCCCGACCACCGGCAGGATACCACTCACCATGCCGATGTTAACAAACACATACACGAAAAAGATTAGCATCAAGCCGCCGACCATCACCCGACCGAACGAGGTTTGCGCATTGGCGGCGATCACCAGGCCGCGCATGATCAGGAACAGGTATAGCGCCAGCAGGATCAGCACGCCGATCAGCCCCAGTTCTTCAGCCAGCACCGCGAAGATAAAGTCGGTATGGCGTTCCGGCAGGAACTCCAATTGAGACTGCGTGCCCTGTAACCAGCCTTTGCCAGTCAGGCCGCCGGAGCCGATGGCGATTTTCGACTGGATAATATGATAACCGGCGCCGAGCGGATCGGTTTCCGGGTCGAGCAGCATCATTACCCTGTCGCGCTGGTAGTCATGCATCAGGAAGAACCACAAGACGGGAATGAACGCCGCTAGCAGAATGGCGGCAATGGCGATCAGCCGCCAGCTCATACCGGCGAGGAACAGCACGAACAGGCCGGAAGCGCAAATCAGGATGGCGGTGCCAAGGTCCGGCTGAGCAGCCACCAGTAGGGTGGGGGCGAACGTCAGCACCAGCGCGATGCCGGTGTTTTTCAGCGATGGCGGGCACATATCGCGGTTGATATAGCGGGCCACCATCAGCGGCACCGCGATTTTGGCGATTTCCGACGGCTGGAAGCGCACCACGCCCAAATCGAGCCAGCGCTGCGCGCCTTTACTGATCTGGCCGAATACATCCACCATGACCAGCAGGATAAAACAGAAAATGTACAGATACGGCGCCCAGCCTTCATAGACCCGCGGCGGGATTTGCGCCATGCCGATCATGACGATCAATCCCAGCACGCATTGAGCGATTTTGCGCTCCATCATGCCCGTGTCCTGTCCGCTGGCGCTCCACATGACGAACATGCTATAGCCCAGTAACGCCATTACACACAGAAGGAAAGGCAGATCAATGTGCATCTTGGTCCAGATTGAGCCTTTTTGTTGACTGTCTGTCATGGTGCCTCTACTCGGTTTCACTGCCCGGCGGCGACGGCGGCGCGTCCGGCAGGTTGGTATTATTGTCGCCCAGTATGATGTGGTCGAGTATCTGCCGCACAATGCTCCCGACGGCCGGCCCGGCGCCGCCGTTTTCCAGAATGATGGACATGGCGACTTTCGGGTTGTTATAAGGCGCGAAGGCGGTCATCAGTTTGTGGTCGCGCAGCCGTTCGGCAATCCGGTTGGCGTTATAGGTTTCGTTTTCCTTCAGGCCGAATACCTGTGCCGTCCCTGACTTGGCCGCAATCTTATACGGCGCGTCGGCAAAGAATTTGTGGGCGGTACCGTTCTGGCGGTTGGCGACGCCGTACATACCGTCTTTGACGATCCCCCAGTAACCGGAGCGAATATCGCCGATCTGCTGGTGTTCCTGCTGGCGGTACGGCACCTGAGTATTGTTTTCCTGCGTACTGCTCAGCAGGTGAGGTGCTTTTACCTGACCATCGTTGATCAAGGTGGTCAGCGCTTTCAGCATCTGAATCGGCGTGGCGGTCCAGTAACCCTGACCGATGCCGACAGGAATGGTATCCCCCTGATACCACGGCTTTTTATAGCGCTTCATTTTCCATTCCCGCGTCGGCATGATGCCCGGACTCTCTTCCTTGTCGGACAAATCGATGCCTGTCCGGTGCCCGTAACCGAACTTACCCATCCACTCAGACAGGCGGTCAATCCCCATATCATAGGCGACCTGATAGAAGAAGGTATCCGCGGATTCTTCCAGCGATTTGGTTAGATTCAGGCGGCCATGTCCCCATTTTTTCCAGTCGCGAAAGCGTTTCTCCGAACCGGGCAACTGCCACCAGCCAGGGTCGAACAGCGAGGTATAAGGAGTAATGACATTGGCACTCAGCGCGGAAACCGCAATATAAGGTTTGACGGTGGACGCAGGCGGGTAAACCCCTTGCGTCGCGCGGTTGATTAACGGCCGATTGGGGTCATTCAGCAAAGCGTGGTACGTCTTACTGGAAATGCCGTCCACAAACAGGTTCGGGTCGTAGCTGGGGGTGGAAACCATCGCCAGAATGGAGGCGTCTTTCGGGTCGGTCACCACCACGGCGGCGCGGCTGCCGGCCAGCAGTTTTTCGATATAGAGCTGGAGGTTGAGGTCCAGCGTCAGATAGATATCTTTGCCGGCTTGCGGCGGTTGTTCATGCAATTGGCGAATCACGCGCCCGCGGTTATTGACTTCCACTTCCTCGTAGCCCGGTTTGCCGTGCAGCACATCTTCGTAATAGCGCTCAATGCCGAGCTTGCCGATATCGTGGGTTGCCGCGTAGTCCGGCAGCTTGCCTTCCTGGTCCAGTCTTTCCAGATCTTTGTCGTTGATTTTGGAGACATAGCCAATGACGTGGGTCAGCGCGGCGCCATACGGATAGTAACGGCGCTGGTAGCCTTTGACTTCCACGCCGGGAAAACGGTACTGATTGACGGCGAAGCTGGCTACCTGTACTTCGTTCAAGCCGGTTTTGACCGGGATGGACGTGAAGCGACGCGAGCGCTTACGCTCTTTTCTGAAGTTATCAATGTCTTCATCGGTCAGGTCAATGATCGATTTGAGAGCCTGCAGCGTCTCTTCCAGATTGTTGACCTTTTCGGGAATCAGTTCCAACTGGTAAATCGTGCGGTTGAGCGCCAGCGGGGTGCCGTTGCGGTCATAAATGATGCCGCGGCTCGGGGCAATCGGCACCAGTTTGATGCGGTTTTCATTCGAACGGGTACGATAATCGTCAAAACGTGAAACCTGCAGGTGGTATAGATTGGCCACCAGAATACCGCTCAGCAGCAAAATGCCCAGGAACGCGACCAGCGCCCGGCGTACGAACAGGGCTGCCTCAGCCGTATAGTCACGAAAGGGTTTACGTTCTATATTCATCCAGCGATTGCTACTTCACAGGGTTCATCGTTCGCCTTACTCCCGATGGTAAGGATGATTGGTGGTAATACTCCAGGCACGGTACAGACTCTCCGCCACCAGCACGCGCACCAGCGGGTGCGGCAGCGTCAGCGGCGACAGCGACCAGCTTTGCTCCGCCGCGGCTTTGCATTGCGGCGCCAGCCCTTCCGGGCCGCCAATCAGCAGGCTGATATCGCGTCCGTCCTGTTTCCAGCGTTCCAGTTGCTGCGCCAGCTGCGGCGTTTCCCAACGCGAACCGGGAATATCCAGCGTCACGATCCGGTTGCCTTTGCCTACGGCGGCCAGCATCAGTTCGCCTTCTCGTTCCAAAATCCGTTTGATATCGGCGTTCTTGCCGCGCTTACCCGCCGGAATTTCCACCAGTTCAAACGGCATATCTTTGGGGAAACGGCGAAGGTAGTCGGTAAAGCCGGTCTGCACCCAGTCGGGCATTTTGGTGCCAACGGCGACCAGTTGCAGCTTCATATCAGCCCCAGAGTTTTTCCAGTTCGTACAGGTGACGGCTCTCTTCCTGCATCACATGGACGATCACGTCGCCGAGATCGACCACGACCCAGTCGGCGTCGTTTTCCCCTTCAACGCCCAACGGCATCAGCCCGGCGGCGCGGGATTCCTGCACAACGTGATCGGCGATGGAGGTGACATGACGGCTGGATGTGCCGGTACAAATAATCATGCAGTCAGTGATACTGGATTTCCCTTTTACATTGAGGGCAACGATATCCTGACCTTTCAAATCGTCAAGTTTATCAATAACGAAATCTTGGAGTGCTTGGCCTTGCAAAGGTTCCCCCTTTGATGAATGGTTAATCTGTCGGTTATGTGGGCTGGGCTGGCGTCGGTGAATTCGCCGTTTCACCGTGACGGCAAGTGGTTTTCCCGTAGCCGAAACCAGCGGCGGAGTATATCACGGCCTTATAATGAGTGGTATCAACGCATGACTATCGATAGAGTCCGTGTGTGTCAATATACTTCAGCACACTTTCGGGCAGCAGATCGTGACAATCGAGGCCTTGTTGCCGGCGATGGCGGATATCGGTGGCGGAAATCGGCAGCAGAGGGGTATGGGCGAGGTAAATCAGCCCGTGACAGCGGCGGTGCAACGTGGCGACATCGTGGGTCTGGTGCGCCGTCAGCCAGGCTTCCAGCTCGGCGGTATCCAACTGCTGATGGTAACCGGGGCGAGCGCAGACCAGCAGATGGCAGTAATCCAGAATTTCCTGCCAGCGATGCCAGCGATGCAGCGTCAACAGCGAGTCTTGCCCGATAATGAACGCCAGCGGCGCGTCGGCGCCTTTCTCGGCACGTAGCGCTTCCAGCGTTTCAATGGTGTAGGACGGCGTGGCGCGCTGCAGCTCACGATCGTCGATGTGAAACAGCGGATTGTCGCGTACCGCCAGCTCAACCATGGTCTTGCGCTGGCTGGCGCTGGCTTCCGGCTGCTCACGGTGCGGCGGGACGTTGTTGGGCAGCAGAATGACCCGTTGCAGCCCGATGTCCTGCGCCAGCGCGGCGACCGGGCGCAAATGCCCGTAGTGAATCGGGTCAAAGGTGCCGCCAAAGTAGGCGGTCAGGGGCTGGGTGACCGGGGGTGTCGACAAATCGCTATACCTCAAGCAGGCCGTCAGGCAGCGCTTTACCGCACAGAATCATCGACAGCGTTTCCAGTTCGGCCCAGACCGGTTGTCCGTAATTCTGTTTCAGGGTGATCTCCAACCGGCTCAGCAGGGTAATAGCCTGCTGCAACTGCGTCAGCGACAGGCGTTGCAACGCCTGCGTCAACAGCGGGCGCCGGTTTTGCCACACTTTGTGCTGGTCAAGCAGGGTGCGCAGCGGCGTGGTCGCCATACGTCGTTTTAACTGTAGCAGCAGCAGCAATTCCCGCTGTACGGTGCGCAGCAGGATGACCGGCTCGCACTCTTCCAGCCGCAACTGCTGCAAAATGTGCCACGCGCGTTTGCTTTTGCCGCCCAGCAGCGCATCCAGCCAGTGGAACGGCGTGAAATGCGCGGCATCGTTGACCGCCTGCTCGACCCGCGGCAGCGTCAGCTTGCCGTCCGGATACAGCAGCGACAGCCGTTCCAGCGCTTGCACCAACGCCAGCAGATTCCCTTCATAGCAATAGCAAATCAACTGGCTGGCGGCGTCATCCAGTTCCAGCTTCATGTTTTTAGCCCGGTGCGCTACCCAGCGGGGGAGTTGTTCCTGTTCGGGCGTCATGCAGGGAACGTACACGCCCTGTTGCGACAACGCTTTGAACCAGGCGCTGTTTTCCTGCGCTTTGGTGAGTTTGTTGCCCCTGACCATCAACAAAATGTCGGGATGCAGCAAGGTGGAGAGTTTGACCAGTTGCTCGCCGCCGGGGGCGCCGGGACCGGCGTCCGGCAGAATCAGCAGCAGGGTTTGACGGGAGGCGAACAGGCTGAGCGCCTGACAGGTGGAAAAAATGGTGTCCCAGTCGGTGTTGTTATCCAGCGTGAAACTGAAATGTTCCAGAAAATCCTGCTGACGGGCGATAGTGCGGATCTGATCCTGACTCTCCTGCAGCAATAAGGGTTCATTGCCGAACAGCAGATAACAGCCGCGCAGCCCCTCATGGAGCTGCGCGGTCAGTTGTTCCGGATAGATCCGAATCATGGGCGTGCCGGTGCGGATGTAGCGGCCTGCGCCTTCTGCTTGATTTTCGCGTTCTGACTTCCTTTGATCGTCAGTAGTTTTCGTACCAACTGCTGGGCTGCCTGGTCACGCATTTCACGCAACACGAGATCCTGCTCGGCGTCTTTAGCCAGAGCGGCAAGCGGGTTATCGAAGAAGGAGCGGAAAATCGTCACGCTGAGCGGATAAATGTCATCACCCGGAATCAGCACCTGCGCCTTCACTTCCAGTACCAACTGGTATTCGGCTGTTTTCCCATCCTGGAAAATCGATACGGTGTTGCGGACCAGATGGTCTCCCATAAAGCGGAAGGACGGCAGATCCTTCCGTTCGGTGTTTTCCATGATGTTGACGTTATTGAGACGCAACTGTTCACGGATGGCTCGCGTCATCGGGCCGTAGGGGTCGCCGCTGTCCAGAATCAGATTATGCAGTTGCTCCGGCATCTGAGTGGTGCCGCGCAGATGAAAGCCGCAGCCGGCGGTCATCAAGACCACCAGCCCCAGCACCAGCGTTAAAAACGGGTGTCGCACAGTACCTCCTTGCCTTAACCCACAACCAGGTTAAGCAGTTTGCCCGGAACGAAAATCACTTTGCGAACGGTCACGCCATCCAGATATTTGGCTACCAGCGGCTCCTGTGCCGCACGATCGCGAACTTGTTGCTCGGTGGCATCGGCCGCCACGGTGATCTTGCCGCGAACTTTACCGTTGACCTGCACCACCACCAGACGGGAGTCTTCCACCATCGCCTGTTCGTCCGCTACCGGCCACGGCGCCAGATCGATGTCGCCTTCGCCTTGCAGCTCGCGCCACAGCACGAAACAGGCATGCGGGGTGAACGGGTAGAGCATCCGCACCACTGCCAGCAGCGTTTCCTGTGTCAGCGCGCGATCCTGTTCCGACTCCTGCGACGCTTTGGCCAGCTTGTTCATCAGCTCCATGATCGCCGCGATGGCGGTGTTGAAGGTCTGACGACGGCCGATATCATCCGTTACTTTGGCGATGGTTTTGTGCAGGTCGCGGCGCAGCACCTTCTGGTCTTCTGTCAATGCCGCGGTATCCAGCGGCTGGGCAGCGCCTTTTCCGGTGTGGTCGTAAACCTGTTTCCACACGCGTTTCAGGAAACGGTTCGCCCCTTCCACGCCGGATTCCTGCCATTCCAGCGTCATTTCCGCCGGGGATGCGAACATCATAAACAGACGTACGGTGTCGGCACCGTAGCGTTCAACCATGACCTGCGGGTCGATACCGTTGTTTTTCGATTTCGACATTTTGCTCATGCCGGCGTAAACCAGCTCGCGACCGTCTTTATCGAACGCCTTGGTGATGCGGCCTTTGTCGTCGCGTTCCAGCGTCACGTCGCTCGGCGATACCCAGATTCGCTCGCCGTTGTTGCCGGCATGGTAGAAGGCGTCGGCCAGCACCATCCCCTGACACAGCAGACGTTTGGCCGGCTCGTTAGAGTTCACCAAACCGGCGTCGCGCATCAGTTTGTGGAAAAAGCGGAAGTACATCAGGTGCAGGATGGCATGTTCGATGCCGCCGACATACTGGTCTACCGGCAGCCAGTAGTTGGCGGCGGCGGGATCCAGCATACCCTGATCGTACTGTGGGCAGGTATAACGCGCGTAGTACCAGGACGACTCCATGAAGGTATCGAAGGTGTCGGTTTCACGCAGCGCCGGCTGGCCGTTGAACGTGGTTTTGGCCCACTCGGGATCGGCTTTGATCGGGCTGGTAATGCCGTCCATCACCACGTCTTCCGGCAGAATTACCGGCAGTTGGTCTTCCGGGATGGGGACTACGGTGCCGTCTTCCAGCGTCATCATCGGAATCGGCGCGCCCCAGTAACGCTGGCGGGATACGCCCCAGTCGCGCAGGCGGTAATTGACCTTACGCTGACCGACGCCCTGCGATACCAGTTTATCGGCAATGGCATTGAACGCGGCGTCGAAATCCAGCCCATTGAACTCGCCGGAGTTGAACAGACGGCCTTTTTCCGTCTGCGCCTGCGCGGACAGATCCGGCTCGCTGCCGTCAGCCATCAGAATAACCGGTTTCACCGGCAGGTTGTATTTGTGGGCGAATTCCCAGTCGCGCTGGTCATGGCCCGGTACCGCCATCACAGCGCCGGTGCCGTATTCCATCAGCACGAAGTTGGCGGCCCACACCGGCACATTTTCGCCAGTCAGCGGGTGAATGGCGAACAAACCGGTGGCGATGCCTTTTTTCTCCATGGTCGCCATGTCGGCTTCCGCCATTTTAGTGTTGCCACATTCGGCGATAAAGTCCTGCAGCGCCGGATTATTTTCCGCCGCTTTCTGCGCCAGCGGGTGACCGGCCGCCACGGCGACGTAGGTCACGCCCATGAAGGTGTCCGGGCGGGTGGTATAAACACTCAGCTTCTCTTCACTGTCTGCCACGTCAAAGGTGATTTCCACCCCTTCGGAACGGCCGATCCAGTTGCGCTGCATGGTTTTGACCTGCTCAGGCCAGCTTTCCAGCGTATCCAGATCGTTGAGCAGTTCGTCGGCGTAAGCGGTGATTTTGATGAACCACTGTGGGATTTCTTTGCGTTCCACCTTGGTATCGCAACGCCAGCAGCACCCGTCGATCACCTGCTCGTTGGCCAGTACGGTCTGGTCGTTCGGGCACCAGTTCACCGCTGAGGTTTTTTTATAAACCAGGCCTTTCTCGTACAGTTTGGTGAAGAACCACTGTTCCCAGCGGTAGTAATCCGGCTTGCAGGTCGCCACTTCGCGATCCCAGTCGTAGCCGAAACCCAGCAGTTTCAGCTGGTTTTTCATGTATTCAATATTGGCGTAGGTCCAGGGGGCCGGCGCGGTATTGTTTTTTACCGCCGCACCTTCCGCCGGCAGGCCAAAGGCGTCCCAGCCGATCGGCTGCAGCACGTTCTTGCCCAACATGCGCTGATAGCGGGAGATCACGTCGCCGATGGTGTAGTTGCGGACATGACCCATGTGTAGACGGCCAGAAGGATAAGGCAGCATGGAAAGGCAATAGTATTTTTCCTTGCCGGGTTCTTCGGTCACTTTGAAAGTTTGTTTCTCTTGCCAGTGAAGCTGGACGTGCGCTTCGATCTCTTCTGGGCGGTATTGCTCTTGCATGGCTGCCAGTGGTCCTTAGTGAAAATCGCTACCTCGGTAGCATGTTCTGTTTCATTTCAAAAGATCCGCATAGCATAGCTGATAAGCGACTGGCTCAACAACCGCTTGAGGCGGTCCGGGGCTGATTTATGCGGTGCTGGTAGCGAAGACGAAGGTTAAACCCGCGGATTGGGAAGCGGCTCCCGGTTGTGTCGGAAAAATCATCTACACTAGGCTGTGTAGGCCCGTCGATAAGCGGTTTCACGCTAAGGAGTCACGATGAGCAAAGTCGTTCAGTATTACCGGGAACTGATGTCCGCCGTTACCGAGTGGCTAAGCCGCGGCGAGCGGGACATGGATAAGCTGATGTCGGATGCCCGGCGCCAGTTGCAGGAAACCAATGAACTGACGCAAAAGGAGATTGAACAGGTAATACTGGCGCTCCAGCGTGATCTGGAAGCCTTCTCCCTCAGCTATGAGGAGAGCCAGAATGCCTTTGCCGACAGCGTGTTCGTCCGCGTGATCCGCGAAAGTCTATGGCAAAACCTGGCTGACATCACCGATAAGACGCAACTGGAATGGCGCGAAGTGTTTAAGGATGTCAGCCATCACGGCGTGTATCACAGCGGCGAGGTGGTGGGGCTAGGCAATCTGGTGTGTGAACAGTGCCATCATCACATTGCGTTTTATACCCCGGAAGTCTTGCCGCTGTGCCCGAAATGCGGCCACGACCAGTTTCATCGCCAGCCGTTTTCGCCCTGACCTGAAGCGTGCGGAAAAAAACAAGGGTGCCGAAGCACCCTTGCGATAGGACGGTACGCCGCGGATTAATGCAGGATTTTCGCCAGAAAGTCTTTAGCGCGGTCGGATTGCGGATTGCTGAAGAAGTCCTCTTTGCGAGTGTCTTCAATGATCTTGCCTTCATCCATGAAGATAACGCGGTGCGCCACCTTGCGGGCGAATCCCATCTCGTGGGTTACCACCATCATGGTCATGCCTTCTTGCGCCAGCTCCACCATCACGTCCAGCACTTCATTGATCATTTCCGGGTCGAGCGCCGAAGTCGGTTCGTCAAACAGCATCGCCACCGGATCCATACACAGGGCGCGGGCGATGGCCACACGCTGTTGCTGGCCGCCGGACAGCTGGCCGGGGAACTTGTTGGCATGGGCCGACAGACCGACGCGCGCCAGCAGCTTCAGCCCTTTTTCGCGGGCGGTTTCTTTATCGCGTTTGAGTACTTTGACCTGCGCCAGCGTCAGGTTGTCGACGATGGACAAGTGAGGAAACAGCTCAAAGTGCTGGAACACCATCCCGACTTTGGCGCGTAATTGCGCCAGATTGGTGCGTTTGTCACTGACAGTGATGCCGTTAACATCGATCTGACCTTGCTGGATCGGCTCCAGGCCGTTAACGGTTTTGATTAGGGTCGATTTCCCGGAGCCGGAAGGTCCGCAAACCACCACCACTTCACCTTTTTTCACTTCGGTGGAGCAGTCGGTCAGCACCTGAAATTGACCATACCATTTAGAAACATTTTTCAGGAAAATCATCAAACCGTCCTTCTCTTCAAATAATTGACCAGCATCGACGCCGAGAGGCTGATAACAAAATACACAAACCCGGCGAACAGGATCATTTCCACCTGGGTGCCGTCACGTTCGCCGATGGTGGATGCGGTACGGAAGAAGTCCGCCAGACTGAGCACATACACCAGCGAGGTATCCTGAAACAGCACGATACCCTGAGTCAGCAGTAGGGGAATCATGGCCCGGAACGCCTGAGGCAGAATCACCAGCCGCATGGATTGCCAGTGGGTCATCCCCAGCGCCAGCGCGGCGGAGGCCTGCCCGCGGGAAATACTTTGGATACCGGCGCGAATAATCTCGGAATAATAGGCCGCCTCAAACAGCGAAAAGGCTACCATAGCTGATACCAGCCGAATATCGGTTTTCGGAGAAAGGCCAAGCACATTTTGTAATAAGCTCGGCACGATCAGATAGAACCACAGCAGCACCATCACCAGCGGCACCGAGCGGAACAGGTTGACGTACAGCTTCGCAAACCAACTGATGGGTTTGATGGGCGACAAGCGCATCACCGCCAGCACGGTACCCCAGACAATTCCCACCACCACCGCGGTCAGGGTGATTTCCAGCGTGACGCCCATCCCCTTGATGAGATAAGGCAGGCTGGGTGGAATGGAACTCCAGTCAAAGTTGTACATTTATTTGCTCCCCAGATTGCCCGGCAGACGGGTCTTATGCTCCACAATCTGCATGATCAGCATGATGATGGCGTTGATGCCGATATAAGCCAGCGTGATCGCGCTGAAAGATTCATAGGCGTGAGCAGAATAATCCAACAGCTTGCCGGCCTGCGCCGCCATATCCACCAGACCGATAGTGGAAGCGATGGCGGAGTTTTTCACCAGATTGAGCATTTCCGAGGTCAGCGGCGGCACCACCACCCGGTAGGCGTTGGGCAGCAATACATAGCGGTAGGTCTGGGGAAGAGTCAGGCCGATGGCCAGACCGGCGGCCTTCTGTCCACGCGGCAGCGACTGAATGCCCGCCCGCACCTGTTCGCATACGCGCGCGGCGGTGAACATCCCCAGACAAAACATGGAAGATAAGAAGAACTGGATATTGGGGTCCAGCTCGGCTTTAAACCACATGCCGATTTTAGTTGGCAGTAACTCTGGCACCACCAGATACCAACTGAAGAACTGAACAATCAGCGGCACGTTGCGAAACAGTTCCACATAGCAGGTGCCGATACCGGCTAACAGGCGGTTAGGGACGGTACGCAGAATACCCAGCAGTGAGCCCAGCAGGAAGGCGATGACCCAGGCGCACAAGGAAAGTGTTACGGTGACCTGCAGGCCGGAAATAATCCACCCTAAATAGGTCGTATTTCCGAACGGAGCGGATTGCAGGAAAATGCCCCAGTTCCAATCTATTGACATAACGAACTCCGGTAAAAAAGGGGTAGCGTTCGCTACCCCGAAGATTGATGAGTGGCTTGTGGATTCGCAGGATGGGGAACGACCGCCCTGCGCCTGTCTGTCTTGCCACGAATCAGCAATCGGAAGGCAGAATTACTGCCCTTTATTGTCATTATTAATTCGGTTACAGCGCCTTATCATTCGGTGCCTTGAACAGTGCCTTCATGTCGTCGGACAGGACATAGTTCAGGTTAAGATCTTTGGGCGGGATTGGTTGGGTAAACCAGCGCTCGTACCATTTGACGGCTTCGCCGGAGGTTTGTACCTGAGCGATGGTGTCGTCCACCAGTTTCTTGAATTCAGGGTCGTTCTTACGCAGCATACAGCCGTAGGCTTCGTGAGATTGCGGCGTACCGACGATAACCCACTCATCCGGATTTTTGGCTTTGGCGCGTTCGCCCGCCAGCAGGGCATCGTCCATCATGAAGGCTACCGCGCGGCCGCTCTCCAGAGTACGGAAGGAGTCGCCGTGATCCTTGGCGCTGATGATGCGCAGGTTCATTTTCTTCTCTTCATTCATCTTATTCAGCAACACTTCGGACGTGGTGCCGGAGGTAACGACCACCGCTTTGCCGTTCAGATCGGTGAAGTCCTTGATACCGGAATCTTTTTTGGTCAGCAGACGCGTGCCGATCACAAAGATGGTATTGGAGAAAGCCGCCTGCTGCTGGCGTTCCAGGTTGTTGGTGGTGGAGCCGCACTCCAGGTCGAACGTACCGTTTTGCAGTAGCGGGATACGGTTCTGAGAGGTGATCGGGAGCAATTTCACCTGCAGATTGGGCGCGCCGACCGCTTTTTTGACGGCCTCAACAATCTTGTCGGAGTAAGCCTGTGAATAGCCTACGACTTTTTGCTGATTGTCGTAGTAGGAAAACGGCACGGAAGATTCGCGATGGCCAATGACGATAACCCCACTGTCTTTGACTTTTTTCAGCGTGGGGACCGATTTGTCTTCTTTTGGGGCCGAGGCTGCCTGTTCTTCTGCATAAGCCATAGTGGCTGTTGTGCTGATCAGCATTACTGACAGTGCCAGTTTACGCAATTGCATGCTCTAACTCCTTTGCTGTTGTGGTGGTGCAAATTCTGTTGGGTATATGCCGGCCACATGTTGTGCACCGCTAAAGAGCGAATAAAACGCTGTCATGTTTAAAAATAGCGGATTGTAAACATATTGAAACGAGAATGTTTGTTTTTTGCGAGGCGCTACGCACCAAACTGCTGCAATAAAAACTTATGGCACTAATTTGGTGCAGTTGATGCCCTGATATTGTGCTATCGCAGGGCGAGGATGGCCGCAAACGTGCAACGCATGACGTTTCATATCAATGAGTAGCAAGTAATGTGCCAAAAATGAAACAAGACATGTCCGGACATGTCTTGTTATGCGGGGAAGGCGAAATTAACGCGAACGGAAGCGATAAGCCAGTGCGGCGAGGCCCAGTAACGCTTCCAGCAGCCACAGCGGCCAGGAACCAAAACGGGCGTAAGGCGTCAGGCCGGTTGCTGGTGTTACACGCGTTTCCAGCACGTTGCGGGTGAATTGCGGGAGGCTGGCGCTGATGCTGCCGTCAGGCGCGATAACGGCCGTTACGCCATTGTTGGTAGAGCGCAACAGCGGGCGGCCCAGCTCCAGCGCCCGCATCCGCGCCATCTGGAAATGCTGCCAGGGACCGATGGAGTTGCCGAACCAGGCATCGTTGGAAATGGTCAGCAGCATGTCGGTGTCGGCACGGAAATTATCGCGTACCTGTTGCCCCAGAATGACCTCATAACAGATGGTGGCGGTGAGGCGGTAACCGTTGACGATCAGTTGCGGCTGGCGATAGTCGCCGCGGCTAAACGCGGACATCGGCAGATCGAAGAACGGCGCCAGCGGGCGCAGCAGCGTCTCCAGTGGTACAAATTCGCCAAACGGCACCAGATGATGCTTGCTGTAGCGGTTGGCGGTAGGGTAGCGATACGGTTGCTGATCGCCCAGAACGATGATGCTGTTATAGAAATCGGTGCGGTTGTTTTCCCGGCGCGCGTCGACGATGCCGGTGATCAGGCTACTGTGGTGCTCACGCAGGATGGCGTCCAGTTGCGTCAGGTAATCCTGCTGACGGGTTTCGACATCCGGAATGGCGGATTCCGGCCAAATTACCAGCGGCGCTTTGTCCATCACGGGCAAGGTGTTGTCGAAATAGACCTTCAGCGTGTTGAGCAATTCGTTCGGGTCCCACTTCAACGCCTGCGGAATGTTGCCTTGTACTATCGCCACGTTGACCGCGCGCTCCGGCTGCAATTTGTACCAGTCGAGCGAGCGCAGCGGCCACGGCAATACCAATAGCGCAGCGGCGATCAGCACGGGCTGCCAGCGTCGCCGCGTCAGCCCCAGCATCAGCAGCCCGCTGATAATCATCAACAGGAAGGTGAGGGTGTCGACCCCCGCGATCGGCGCAATGCCTTTCAACGGGCCATCAAGCTGGCTGTAGCCGAACTGCAACCAGGGAAAGCCGGTCAGCACCCAACCGCGCAGCAGCTCGGTGACTTGCCACAGCGCCGGTGCTGCCAGCGCCACGCGCCATACGGTCGTCTGCGGCCACAGGCGTGCCAGCAGCCCGGCGAACAGCATCGGATAGAGCGACAAATAAAGTGCCAGCAGCACCACCAGCCCGACATTCACCGGGCCAGGCATACCGCCGAAATCGGCGATGCTGTAGTAAACCCAGTGGATGCCGGTGCCGAACAGACCGAACCCCCAACTGAAACCGATCGCCGCCGCCTGACGAGTCCGGCGGTTCAGCGTCAGGCCTTGCAGCCCCATCAATGAGAGAATGGCGGCAGGCCAGAAATCATAAGGAGAGAACGCCAGTGTGCCGCAGGCACCGAATAAAAGCGCCAGCAGGAGGCGAACCTGCTGGCGTTGCAATAACGAAGCGACAGCCATGAATGAATTAGTCTTCCAGTTGCGGTTGCGGAACGTCGTCAGGAATTCTGACATGGACCTGAATAATACGGCGGCTGTCTGCCATGGCAACTTTGAACAGGTAACCGTTGATGTCGATGGTTTCACCGCGTGCCGGCAGGTGACCGAAAGATTGCATCACCAGACCGCCGATGGTGTCCACTTCCTCGTCGCTGAATCGGGTGGAGAAGGTCTCGTTGAAGTCCTCGATAGGCGTAAGGGCGCGCACCGTATAAGTCTGGCGGTTTAGCTGGCGGATGTCGCGGTCTTCCTCGTCATCGTATTCATCTTCGATTTCGCCGACGATCAGCTCCAGAATGTCTTCAATCGTCACCAGCCCGGAGACGCCGCCGAATTCGTCGATGACGATGGCCATGTGGTAACGCAGGGAGCGGAATTCGTTGAGCATGCGGTCCACCCGCTTGCTTTCCGGCACCACCACGGCAGGCCGCAGCACTTTATCCATGCTGAACGGTTCGGAGTTGCTGCGCATGAACGGCAGCAGATCCTTGGCCATCAGGATGCCTTCGATGTGGTCCTTGTCTTCGCTGATGACCGGGAAACGGGAATGGGCCGATTCGATGATCACGTCCAGGCACTCTTCCAGCGTCTGGTTATGCTTGAGCGTAATCATCTGCGAACGCGGGATCATGATGTCGCGCACCCGCTGTTCGGCGATATCCATCACCCCTTCCAGCATGTCGCGGATTTCCGGATCAATTTGTTCCGAATCACGGATTAATGCCAGCAGATCGTCGTGATCTTTGGATTCGCCGTGAAAAATCTGATTGAGAAAAAGAGAAAAAAATCCCTTTTTGGGACTGGGGGTATCGCTGTTGGGAGAATGGTCGTCGCTCATGGCGTCAGTTAATATCACTCTTGTTAAGAAATGATGACCAGCGGTGAATGTCGTCGGTGGCGTATCGCCGCTGGCGTCTGGTCCTTACAATATCGAATTTAAGGCTTGTCGGTAAAATCTTCTTTCTCTGCCAGATACGGGTCGGCATAACCCATACTTTGCATGATTTCCGTTTCCAGTGCTTCCATTTCTTCGGCTTCACTGTCTTCGATATGATCATAACCTAACAGATGCAGGCTGCCATGGACAACCATGTGCGCCCAATGTTCCTCCGCGCTTTTCCCCTGTTCGACCGCTTCCTGCTCGACCACCTGCCGGCAGATGATGAGGTCACCCAGTAGCGGCAGTTCCACTTCCGGCGGCGCCTCGAACGGGAACGACAGCACGTTGGTCGGTTTGTCTTTGCCGCGATAGGTCAGGTTCAGGTGGTGGCTTTCCTCTTCATCCACCACCCGGATGGTGACTTCCGCCACCTCCTGAAACTGCGGCAACACCGCTTCCAGCCAGCGCTGAAAGTCGGTTTCCGACGGCAGCCCGCTGTTATTTTCGCTGGCGATTTGCAAATCAAGAATAACCTGACTCATTTCTGCTCCTGCGCGGCGGCCTGCGCTTCGCGTTTACGTTGCTCCGCCAGTTCGTCCCGGCGTTTCTGATCGGCGCTTTCCCACGCTTCATAGGCGTTGACGATGCGGGCGACCACCGGGTGGCGCACCACGTCTTCGCTGTGGAAGAAGTTGAAACTGATTTCTTCGACCTCCGACAGCACCTCAATGGCATGACGCAAACCGGATTTTTGATTGCGCGGCAGGTCGATCTGGGTGACGTCGCCGGTGATGACCGCTTTCGAGTTAAACCCGATACGGGTCAGGAACATCTTCATCTGTTCGATAGTGGTGTTCTGGCTTTCGTCCAGAATGATGAAGGCGTCGTTAAGCGTGCGGCCGCGCATGTAGGCCAGCGGCGCGACTTCAATCACGTTACGCTCGATCAGCTTTTCCACCCGCTCGAAGCCCAGCATTTCAAACAGCGCGTCGTAGAGCGGGCGCAGGTACGGGTCCACCTTCTGGCTCAGATCGCCCGGCAGGAAGCCCAGTTTTTCGCCGGCCTCCACCGCCGGACGGGTCAGCAGAATGCGGCGGATCTCCTGACGCTCCAGCGCATCCACCGCGGCTGCCACCGCCAGGTAAGTTTTCCCGGTGCCGGCTGGGCCGATACCGAAGGTGATGTCGTGATCGAGGATATGAGCGATGTACTGCGCCTGATTGGGCGTACGCGGTTTGATCACGCCGCGTTTGGTGCGGATATTCACCGCTTTGCCGTATTCCGGCACGCTATCGGCGGTCTGCTCCAGTACCCGGGATTCCTTGATGGCCAGATGAATCTGTTCCGGCTCGATATCCGGAATAACGCCGCGCACCGGAGCGGTATCCACATAAAGATGACGCAAGATGTCGGCTGCGGCGTCGATGCAGAGGTCTTTACCCACCAGCTTGAAGTTATTGTCGCGATGATTGATCTCTATGCCGAGGCGGCGTTCCAGCTGTTTGATGTTGTCGTCAAACGGGCCGCACAGACTGAGCAGGCGTTTGTTGTCCGCAGGTTCGAGGGCAATTTCTTTTATCGTTACGTTCAAACTATTCCTCTTGGGTTTAAGCAGAATGAGCAATGACGCTGTGCCGCAGGCAGTGATGTCTGCCCGAATGCGGCGCAGAGATTACCCTGATTATTTATCGTGAACCCCGCAGGGCGCAAGTCACATTCGGCATAAAGGCGGCAGGGGATATGAATCCGCTCCGGGTGTCGCTGCAAAGAAAAAGCGGGCCGTTTGACGGCCCGCCTGAAAACGATCATCCGCGTATTACGGCTGATAGATACCAACGCCGAGTTCGTTCTCTTTGCGGGTACGAGCGATAACCGACGTCGGCGACTCGCTAACGCGCAGATCCATTTGATCTTCGGTACGGACAACCACGCCACGCAGCGAGTTCGGATAAACGTCGACAATTTCCACGTCGACGAATTTGCCGATCATGTCGGGCGTTCCTTCGAAGTTCACTACACGGTTATTTTCAGTACGGCCGGACAGCTCCATCACGCTTTTACGCGAGGTGCCCTCCACCAGAATACGCTGCACCGAGCCCATCATTCGGCGGCTGTACTGCATGGCCTGCTGATTGATGCGTTCCTGCAGAATGTACAGGCGCTGCTTCTTCTCTGCTTCGGTCACGTCGTCCACCATGTCGGCGGCCGGAGTACCGGGGCGAGGCGAGTAGATAAAGCTGAAACTCATGTCGAAATCGACATCGGCGATCAGCTTCATGGTCTGCTCGAAATCCTCCTGCGTTTCGCCCGGGAAACCGACGATAAAGTCGGAACTGATCTGAATCGCCGGGCGCGCTTTACGCAGTTTGCGGATGATGGCCTTGTATTCCAGCGCGGTGTGGCGGCGCTTCATCATGGTCAGTACGCGGTCGGAACCGCTCTGAACCGGCAGGTGCAGGAAGCTCACCAACTCCGGCGTATCTTCGTACACGCTGATGATATCGTCGGTGAATTCGATAGGATGGCTGGTGATGAAGCGGATGCGGTCGATACCGTCAATCGTCGCCACCAGACGCAGCAGTTCGGCAAAACTGCAGATGTCGTCATTGTGCATGGCACCGCGGTAAGCGTTTACGTTCTGGCCCAGCAGGTTGACTTCGCGTACGCCCTGAGCCGCCAGTTGGGCGATTTCAAACAGAACGTCGTCAACCGGGCGGCTGACTTCTTCGCCGCGGGTATAAGGCACCACGCAGAAGGTGCAATACTTGTTGCAGCCTTCCATGATGGACACGAATGCGGTCGGCCCTTCGGCGCGCGGTTCCGGCAGGCGGTCAAATTTTTCCACTTCCGGGAAACTGATGTCCACGATCGGGCTGCGGGTACCCTGCACGTGGTTAATCATTTCCGGCAGGCGATGCAAAGTCTGCGGCCCGAAGATGACGTCCACGTAGTGCGCGCGGTCGCGAATGTGTTCACCTTCCTGCGACGCCACGCAGCCGCCCACGCCGATAATCAGATTCGGGTTGACGTCTTTGAGCGTTTTCCAGCGGCCGAGCTGATGAAACACTTTTTCCTGCGCCTTTTCACGGATCGAACAGGTATTCAGCAGCAGAATGTCGGCTTCTTCCGCGACCTCGGTCAGCTGGTAACCGTGCGTACTTTCCAGGAGGTCGGCTATCTTCGATGAATCGTATTCATTCATCTGACAGCCCCAGGTTTTGATATGCAGTTTCTTTGTCATCGTCATCGACTAGCCATTACTCAGTGCGGGTAAACACGCTTACCTTCAATGGGGCGCGTACATGCGGGCGCGTATTGTAATCTTTTGCCGTCGTTGTGACCAGAGCGAGCGGCTCGTCGCTTTTCTGAAAAACGTTGCCGAAATCCAGTAAACTATCGCCATCTTTTGTCTTTCTGGCGCATGAGTCTTTTGATATGCGCAATAGAAACAGTGGGGCAGGTATGCACTATGATGCGGTGATTGTAGGCGGAGGCATGGTGGGCGCCGCCGCTGCGTTGGGGCTGGCGCAGAGCGGTTTTCAGGTGGCGGTGTTGGAGCAGGAAACGCCGTTGCCGTTTGTTGCGGACAGCGCGCCGGACGTGCGGGTATCGGCGATTGGTCAGGCGTCGGTCAGGCTGCTGGAACGGTTGGGAGCCTGGCAGGGCGTCGGGCTGATGCGCAGCGCGCCTTACCGACGACTCGAAACCTGGGAATGGGACAATGCGCATGTGGTGTTTGATGCGGCCGACCTTGGGTTATCCGAACTGGGGTTTATGGTGGAGAACCGTATTCTGCAACTGGCGTTATGGCAGGTGCTGGAGAGGGCGCCCGGCGTGACGCTGCTGTGCCCATGGCAATTGCAGGGCATGCGTCGCGAGGGCGAGCAATGGGTGCTGATTAGCGAGCGGGGCGACAGCCTGTCCGCGTCGCTGGTGATTGGCGCTGATGGCGCTAATTCGAAAATTCGCCAGTGGGCGGGCATTGGTATTACGGGCTGGCAATATCGTCAGTCCTGCATGCTGATCAGCGCCGAAATGACCGGCCCGCAACAGGATGTGACCTGGCAGCGCTTTACGCCGTCCGGGCCGCGCGCGTTTTTGCCGCTGTTTGACGGCTGGTGCTCGCTGGTGTGGTACGACAGCCCGTCGCGTATCCGCCAGTTGCAGGCGATGTCGCTTCCCCAACTGAACAAGGCCATCGCCGAGACGTTTCCTGCGCGGCTGGGTGCGGTCAATGCGGTGGCGGCCGGCGCGTTTCCGCTGGTGCGGCGCCATGCGCAGCAGTATGTGTTACCGGGGCTGGCCCTGATTGGTGACGCTGCGCATACCATCAATCCGCTGGCGGGGCAGGGCGTTAACCTTGGGTATCGCGATGTTTCCACGCTGCTTGACGTGGTAATCCGGGCGCGTGATGAAGGCGCGGTCTGGTACGGCGAGCCGGTGCTGCGGCGTTATCAGCGGCAGCGCAAGCCTGACAATCTGCTGATGCAAAGCGGCATGGATCTGTTTTACGGTGCATTCAGTAACCGGCTGCCGCCGCTTGAGTTTGCCCGCAATCTGGCGTTGATGGCGGCGCAACGCGCCGGAAAACTGAAACAGCAGGCGCTGCGCTACGCGTTGGGATTGTAAACCCCGCTGCCTGTGACCGCTGCGGGGCGTGATGATTATTTCTTCGCCGTCATACCGTTTTCATGCCGTGTCGCTACATTGATACCGCTCTGTCGGTGAAGAGACGGCCTGCATTAAGGCGTTATCCTGCGGCACCGCGATTTTTTATCTTTGAGTAGTGAAACTGATGACCTATTTATTTCTTTGTCTGGCGATTGTGTCAGAGGTGGTGGCGACAACGGCGCTGAAATTGTCGGAGAGTTTTACCCGGCCGGTGCCAAGTATCGTGACACTGGTGTTCTACGCTATCGCATTTTACTGTCTGACTATTTCCATGCGGGTGTTGCCGACCGGCGTGATTTACGCCATTTGGTCGGGAGCCGGGATTGTGTTGATCGCGGCGATAAGCTGGATTTTTTACGATCAACGATTGGACTGGCCGGCGGTATTGGGAATGGCACTAATTATTGCCGGCGTGGCGGTGATTAATCTGTTTTCCAATTCCGTAGCGCACTAAATTGTGAATCCGGTACTGACGCCAGCGCTGTACCGGTTATTGATGCAAATGCTGGATGCGCGATAACAGACTGAATGACTGGTAAAAAAGAAAAAGCCCGTTTTCACGGGCTTTTCTGTATGGCTGGGGTACGAGGATTCGAACCTCGGGATGGCGGAATCAGAATCCGCTGCCTTACCGCTTGGCGATACCCCAATTTTAAGATGGTGGCTACGACGGGAATCGAACCTGTGACCCCAGCATTATGAGTGCTGTGCTCTAACCAGCTGAGCTACGTAGCCAAAT